>CAZUVO010000380.1:0-1520 GCA_964623955.1 uncultured Rhizobiaceae bacterium | reverse complement strand
TATTCCATCAACACCCAAACCGCATGCTCGCGCGACGAGCCGGAGCCGAAATTGGCATCGCTGACAATAATTTGCGCGCTGCGGAAGGGCGCTTGATTGAGGGTGAAATCGGCTCGCTCGTCACCCGCCGAATCAAACCGCCGGTCGTGGAAGAGATAGCGCGCATAGCCGTCAGCGCGGGATTTCATCAGGAAACGTGCCGGAATCAATTGATCGGTATCGATATTCTTCTCATCGATCGGCGCCGCTACGGCGGTTAATTTATCGAATTTTTGCATGCACGCCTCTTCAGCCTTTGCGAACATCGCTGATGCAGCCATGCAGCGCCGCCGCCGCCGCCATTGCCGGGCTCATCAGATGGGTGCGCGCACCCGGCCCCTGGCGGCCGACAAAATTGCGGTTCGAGGTCGAGGCGCAGCGCTCGCCCGGCGAAACCCTGTCGCCATTCATGCCGACGCACATCGAGCAGCCGGCATCGAGCCACTCAAAACCGGCGGCGGTGAATATCTTGTCGAGCCCTTCCGCCTCGGCCTGGCGTTTGACGCTGCCCGAGCCGGGCACGACCATGGCCGGAATGACCGCCTTGCCGCCGGCCGCAATCTCGGCGGCGGCGCGCAAATCCTCGATGCGCGAATTGGTGCACGAGCCGATAAACACCCGGTCGAGCGTGATGCCGCTCATCGCCATGCCGGGGGTAAGGTCCATATAGTCGAGCGCTGCCTGCAGGCGCTGTTGCTGGTCGGCATCCGCCGCCGAATCAAGCGAGGGCACATGGCCATCGACGGCTGCGGATTCTTCCGGGCTGGTACCCCAGGTGACGCGCGGTGCCACATCGCCAATGTCGAGCCGTATCTCCTTGTCGAACACCGCGCCATCGTCCGAGGGCAATCCCTGCCAGTCCGCCAGCGCTCTTTCCCATGAATCTCCTTTTGGCGCATGAGGCCGGCCCGCGACGTAATCGAACGTCGTCTGATCCGGCGCGATCAAACCGGCCCGCGCACCCGCCTCCGCCGACATATTGCACAGCGTCATCCGCCCCTCCATCGAGAGGCCACGGATGGCGCTGCCGGCATATTCGACGATATGCCCCACCGCCCCGGCATTGCCGATGCGGGCGATAATGGTGAGCATCAGGTCCTTGGCCGTGACCCCCGCCGCCAGCTCACCATCAACCAAGAGGCGGAGCGTCGGATGGGCGGATTGCCACAGGCTTTGCGTCGCCAGGACATGGGTGCATTCGGAGGCGCCGATGCCGAGCGCCAGCGCACCCAGCGCGCCATGGGTCGATGTATGGGAATCGCCGCAGGCGATCAGGCTGCCCGGCACTGTGAGGCCGAGCTCAGGTGCCACAACATGGACGATTCCCTGGCGCGGATCGTCCTGATCAAGAAATTCCACCCCGGCCTGATTTGTATAACGCTGCATGCGCGCCAAAACATCGCCGAGTTCGGGATCGCTCGGCCCCGCCGGCCGGCCGCGCGTCGGCACCAGATGATCGGCAACGGCAAAGGTGAGATCGG
>CAZUVO010000379.1:0-1532 GCA_964623955.1 uncultured Rhizobiaceae bacterium | reverse complement strand
CGCCAGCAAGATGCGCGATCAGCGCGGCCGCCTGGCACATGAAAAAACCAAGGATGCCGACAATGAACGCATCAAGCGCTATATCGCCAAATACACCATCAACGCCGCGCGCGCCTTCGGCGTCGATAAATATATCGGCTCGATCGAGGTCGGGAAGATGGCCGATCTGGTGACCTGGAAGCCGGCCTTCTTCGGCGTCAAACCCTTGGCCGCCATCAAGGGCGGCTTCGTCGCCTGGGGCGCGACGGGCGACAGTGCCGGCAGCTATTGGCAGACCGAGCCGGTGCAGCAAAAGGCTCAGTTCGGCGGCCAGGGGCGGGCGCCGCAAACCTTGAGCGCCAATTTCGTGCATCAGCGGGCGCTCGATATCGATTTGCCGGGCACGCTCGGCCTCGCCAAACCGATGCTGCCGATGACGAGCTTCACCAGCCTTTCCAAGAAGGACATGCTGCACAATGACGCCTGCCCGGATATCCGCGTCGATCCGTCGAGTTTCGATGTCACGGTCGATGGCGAGCTCGCGGCCTGCGAGCCGGTCGCGGAAGTGACCCTCGGCCAGAACTATCTGATGCGCTGAGGACGGGGCCTTGCACGCGACGGCGCAACTCATGGAGACCCGGACCGGGCCGCAGGCGGAGCTCGTCTTTTCGCCCGCGCCGGACGGGCGCACCTTTATCTCCCATCAGCGGGTCGGCTATCCCTTCCACATCACCCGGCCGTTCTATCTCGACCGCGAACCCGCCGACCTGCTGACGCTCTATCTGCAATCGGTCTCTGGCGGCATCTATCGCGGCGAGAAGCTCGAAATGAGCCTCACCGCCCAGGCCGGCGCGCTCGCCCAGGTGACGACCCAATCGGCGACCATCGTGCACCGCATGAAGGACGGCGCCGATGCGCGTCAGGACATGACGATCCGTGCCGAAGAGGGCGCGTTGCTGGAGTATCTGCCGGACCCGCTTATTCTCTTTCCCGGTGCGAGGTTCGAGACGACGCTGCGCGTGATCGCCACGCCTGGCAGCAGCGTCATCATCCAGGACGCCTTCACCCAGCATGATTCCGAAGGTGCCGGCGGGCGCTTCGAGCGGCTCGTCAGCGACACCCGGATCGAGCGGCCCGACGGCACGCTTTTGGCCTTCGATCGCTTCGATATCGGCGGCGATTTCGGCGAGGCCCATCTCGACGGCGCCGGCGGCGTGACCTATCCGTCGCATGGCACGGTGATGGCGCTGCATGACGGCTGCCCGGCGGAAGAGCTGGCCGCAGTGCTGCGCGAGGCATTGGATGGCTGCCCGGGCGTCTATGCCGGCGCCTCCACCCTGCCCAATGATTGCGGCGCCTGGGGCCGCATTTTGGCGGAGGACGGCCATGCTTTGCGCACTGCGTTGAAGGCAGGCTGGGCGGCGTTGCGCACAAAGATCGCTGGTGCCGAGCCGGCGGTGAGACCAAAGTGATCCCAGAATGCGTCTAGCATTCTGGCAAGCGCGACTGCGCGCCCGAGTTAATACGAGGTAAGCCAAGGGAGCGGAGGCGAC
>CAZUVO010000378.1:0-1537 GCA_964623955.1 uncultured Rhizobiaceae bacterium | reverse complement strand
TTGCTATGGGCGAGATTTGGCGCGCGGCACGAAGGTCAATATCGGCGAGGCGGTGGGCGTCATCGCGGCGCAATCGATCGGCGAGCCCGGTACCCAGCTGACCATGCGCACCTTCCATATCGGCGGCACCGCCCAGCGCGGCACCGAGCAGTCGAGCGTCGAGGCGGCGCTCGATTCAACCGTGAAGATCGAAAACCAGAATATGGTGGCCGATTCCTCCGGCGTGCAGATCATTATGGGGCGCAATTGCGAGATCATCCTGAAGGACAAGCGCGGCGCCGAGCGGGCGCGCCACCGCCTGCCTTACGGCTCCAAGCTGTTCGTCAAGGACGGCGAAAAGGTCAAGAAAGGCCAGGCGCTCGCGACCTGGGATCCGTTTACCCTGCCGCTCATTTCCGAGATCACCGGCAAGATCCAGTTCATCGACATGACCGAGGGTCTGTCGTTCCGCGAGACCATGGACGAACAGACCGGCGTCTCCAACATGGTGGTGGTGGATTGGCGCCAGCAGCCGAAGGGCGGCGACCTCAAGCCGCGCCTAGCTTTGGTCGACGATGAGGGCAACCTCTTGGAGCTGTCGAACGGCCGCGAAGCGCAATATTTCCTCTCGGTCGACGCCATTCTCAATGTCGAGAACGGCGATACGGTCCATGCCGGCGACGTGCTCGCGCGTATTCCCAAGGAATCGACGAAAACCCGCGACATTACCGGCGGTCTGCCGCGCGTCGCGGAGCTGTTCGAGGCGCGCAAGCCCAAGGATCACGCGATTATCAGCGATATCGACGGCCGCGTGGAGTTCGGCAAGGATTACAAATCCAAGCGCCGCATCATCGTGATTCCGGAAGATGACGGCGATCCGGTCGAGCATCTCATCCCCAAGGGTAAGCATATCAGCGTGCATGAGGGCGATTTCGTCCGCCGCGGCGATCCGCTGATGGACGGCAACGCCGCGCCGCACGATATTTTGCGCGTGCTCGGCGTCGAGGCGCTCGCGGTCTATCTGATCGACGAGATTCAGGAGGTCTACCGGCTGCAGGGTGTGAAGATCAACGACAAGCATATCGAAGTGATCTGCCGCCAAATGATGCAAAAAGTCGAAATTACCGACCCGGGCGAGACCACGTTCCTGATCGGCGAACAGATCGACCGCACGGAATATGACGAGGTCAACGAGAAAGCGGAGAAGGATGGCTTCGCCCAGGCCAAGTCGATCCCGATTTTGCAGGGCATCACCAAGGCATCGCTGCAAACCCGCTCTTTCGTCTCGGCCGCGTCGTTCCAGGAGACCACGCGCGTCCTGACCGAGGCCGCTGTGGCCGGAAAATCCGACGATCTGGTGGGATTGAAGGAAAATGTCATTGTCGGGCGGTTGATTCCGGCCGGCACCGGCAGCGTCGTCAACCGCATCAACCGCGACGCCGCGAAACGCGCCCTCGAACAGCAGATTGCGCTCGAAGAAGAGGCTCGCGAAGCCGAGGCGATTGCCGCGCCCGAGGAAACCGCGCCCGTGCCGGCGGAATAGGGAGCAATTTCGCCA
>CAZUVO010000377.1:0-1540 GCA_964623955.1 uncultured Rhizobiaceae bacterium | reverse complement strand
CCCCGACGAATTACCTCTTATGCGAGAAGTTTTTGTCGCATCGTCACGCGATGAAGCGACGCGCCTCGCCCGCCCTTATCTCGAAGCCAAGTACAAGGCCTATCACGAATGGGGCCAGGACAAGGCGATGCCGCCCGGCGATGACGACCTCTCGCTCGATTTCGACGAACTGCTGCGCGACCGCTTCCTGTTCGGCTCGCCGGACGAGGTCGCCGAGCAGATCATCGGCTACAACAAGCGGCTCGGCGTCAACAGCTTCATCCTCGGCATGCAGTGGGTCGGCATGCCGCACAGCCAGGTAACCGACGCCCTGCAGCTCTTCGCCGAAGAGGTCATGCCCAAGGTCGCCCAGGGTATTTGAGCGGGAAGGAGAAGGATATGAGACGGATCGGATTGCTGGCCGCTTGTCTGATGCTAGCGGCGCTGCCCGCGGCGGCGGAGGAAATCGTCGCCGGCGGTGAATTCTACGACGCCCACCACCCGACCAGCGGGCGCGCCATGATCGTCGCCCTCGACGGCGGCGGCCATGAGCTGCGCTTCGAGGATTTCACCTCCGACGCCGGCCCGGATCTCTTCATCTATCTCAGCACCGCCGTGGAGCCGCATGCGGATTCCGAAATCACGAATGCCGAGTTCGAAAATCTCGGCCCGCGCAAGGCGCTCACCGGGGCGCAGAGCTACCGCCTGCCCGACGGCGTCGCGCCGGAGCGCTTCAAATCCGCTATCGTCTGGTGCCGCACCTATTCCGTCATGTTCGGCGCCGCACCGTTGGAGCCGCAATGATTTCGCCCGATTACGTCCGCACCATGGCGGCCTATAACCGCTGGCAGAACACCAGCCTCTACTCGGCCGCCGGCACGCTATCGGACGCGGAACGCAAGCTCGAGCGCGGCGCTTTTTTCGGCTCGATTCACGGCACGCTGTGCCATCTTCTGTGGGGCGACCAGGTATGGCTGAGCCGTTTCGGCGTGGGCACGGCGCCGGCGGTTCCGGCGATGGCCGAGACGCCCCATCTGCACCCGGAATGGGACGATCTGGTGGCGGCGCGGGGCGCCTGCGACGACGCCATTTCGGATTGGGTGGCCGATCTCGACCCGGACTGGCTGGCGGGCGAATTGACCTGGACGTCGCTCGCCAACAACCGGCAATTCAGCAAACCCGTATGGTCGCTGGTCGTCCACATGTTCAATCACCAGACCCACCATCGCGGCCAGACCCATGCCATGCTGACGGCGGCGGGCGCGAAGCCGGACGACACCGATATGCCGTTTATGCCGTCTTCGGAGTAATGCTCTAAGCCGCCTGCTCGCGGCGCTCCAGGGTAATTTCCGTCATCCGGTCGCCGCCGGCATTGCCGTGGCTCATCCAGGCGCGCCCGGCCGCCGGCTCGAAGATCACCGAGGCCACCGTGCGCAGGCCTTTGATGCTCTCGCCCGGCGGCGCCTTGGTGTAGATGCCCCACGGCTCGTTATGGCGGTCGCACAGGATCGCGCGGTAATCCTCATGGCTCGGCCGCTCCGGCAGCGCGCCGAGTAATTGC
>CAZUVO010000376.1:0-1579 GCA_964623955.1 uncultured Rhizobiaceae bacterium | reverse complement strand
CAAAAAGAGCTAGAGCAGTTCGCGTGAACGCAAGTGAACGTGAAATGCTCTAGCCGGGATCAGGCCGGCGCTTTCCAGCGGCCGTCGCGCACCAGCTCGTCGGTCAGTTTGTCGAGGGCGCGCGAGAAGCGGTCGAGGATCTCGTCGACCTCGGCGGTGGTGATGCCGAGAGGCGGCGCGAAGGACGAGGAATTGTGGCCGAAATAGCCGCGTGAGATCAGCTTCTCCTCCATGCAGAGATCGAACAGGCGGTGCGAGCAGTCCCACTCGATGTTGAGCTCTTCCTTGGTCTCCTTGTTGGCGACCAGCTCGATGGCGAGCATCAGCCCGTCGCCGCGAATCTCGCCCATCAACGGATGGTCGCCGAGGCGCTCGTGGAGCTGCGCCTTGAAATAGTCGCCGACGCGCGCCGAATTGCCGATCAAATCCTCGCCCTCCATCAGGTCGAGATTGGCGTTGGCCGCGGCGCAGGCGATGGGATGGCCGCTCGCGGTATGGCCATGGGTGAAGACCGTCTTTTCGGGATCAGAGGCGAAGACCTGCCACATCTCCTCCGAAATAACTGAGGCGGAAAGCGGCACATAGGCGCTGGTGATGCCCTTGGAGAGGGTCATCAGATCGGGCGTGAGATCGTATTTCTGCGCCGCGAACCATTCGCCGACGCGCCCGAAGCCGGTGATCACCTCGTCGGCGATAAAGAGCACATCGTGCTTCTTCAGCACCTTCTGGATCTCTTCGAAATAACCCTCCGCCGGCGTAATGCAGGCGGCGGCGCCCATCACCGGCTCGGAGATGAAGGCGCAGACCGTCTCCGGCCCTTCCGCCACGATCATCGCGTCGAGATTGGCCGCCATGCGCTTGGAGAAGTCGCGCTCGGATTCGCCGGGCTTGCCTTCCCAGTAATAATGCGCCTTGTCGGTGTGCAGGAAGCCGTCGAGCGGCAGGCCGAACGGCGCGTGCATCAGCGGCAGGCCGGACATGCTGGCGCAGGCCGAGGTGACGCCGTGATAGCCCGAAAGGCGCGAGATGATCTTGCGCTTCTGCGGCTTGCCGCGGAGATGCTGATACATCCAGGCGAGCTTGATATTGGCGTCGTTCGCTTCCGAGCCCGAACTGGCGAACAGCACCTTGCTCATATGATCGGGCAGGATCTTCATCAGCCGCTCGCCGAGCTTGATCTGCTGCTCATGGGCGCTGCCGCCGAAGGTGTGGAAATAGGCGAAATCATGCGCCTGCTTGCCGATCGCATCGGCGATCTCGTCGCGGCCATAGCCGGCATTGACGCAAAACAGCGCCGCCATCGCATCGATATAGGTATCGCCCTTATTGTCGGTGAGATAGATGCCGTCGCCCTTGGTCATGATATGCGGGCCGATTTCGGCATGCTCCGGCAGGGACGTGAAGGCGTGGATCGTCGCGTCCACATCCATTTGCTCGAGATTGATATTCGCTGCTGCGTCCAGACTCATCGCGCGCTCCCTTCCATGGCTATGGGTTTAGGGAAACGGTAACACACATCGCGCTCCTGTCCAGCCCCCCTATAACTGGTCCACGGATTTTTCGATATTCTAAGAATATG
>CAZUVO010000375.1:0-1599 GCA_964623955.1 uncultured Rhizobiaceae bacterium | reverse complement strand
CGGGCGGTTTATCTCCTTTATCGGCTCCTATCATGGCTGCGTCGCCGGCTCGATGAGCATTTCCGGCCATACCGCCATGACCCACACCCTGCCGCGCCCCGGCCTGGTGCTGCTGCCCTACCCCACCCGATACCGCCCGCGCTTTTCGTCGGACGAAGTTCTCGCCATGCTGGATTACCAGTTCGAGACCACCTGCCCGCCGGAGCAGGTCGCGGCGGTGTTTATCGAGCCGATCCTCTCCGACGGCGGGCTGATCGTGCCGCCCGACGGTTTTTTGAAAGCGCTCGAAGAGCGCTGCCGGGCGCATGGCATTCTCGTCGTGCTCGACGAGGTGAAGGTTGGCCTGGCGCGCTCCGGCAAGCTGCACGCCTTTGAGCATCACGGGCTCGAGCCCGATATCACCGTGTTCGGCAAGGGCCTCGGCGGCGGCCTGCCGCTCTCGGCGATGGTCGGCCCGGCGGATATTCTCGATCACGCGCCCGCCTTCGCCATGCAGACCACCGCCGGCAACCCGGTCTGTACCGCAGTCGGCGGCGCCGTGCTGGATACGATTTTGAAGGAGAACCTGGCGTCGCGCGCCGAGAAGATGGGCCAGGTCATGCGCGCCGGCTTCGCCAAGCTCGCCGAGCGCCACGAGATGATCGGCGATGTGCGCGGCCTCGGCCTCGCCATCGGCGTCGATCTCGTCACCTCGCGCGAGACGGCGGCCCCGGTCGACGCCACGATGACCGCCAAGGTGATCTACCGCGCCTATGAATTGGGCGCCAATTTTCTTTATGTCGGGCTCGACGCCAATGTGCTGGAGATTACCCCACCGCTGACCGTGAGCGAGGCGGAGATCGCCGAAGGGCTCGATATCATCGACCGGGCGCTGACCGACGCCGCGGCGGGCCTCGTGCCGGACGAAGCCGTCCAGGCGTTCATGAATTGGTAGATAGAAAACAGCGTGTGCAATACCGGCTTATATGCTTCAATTCGGCCAAATCGGCCGGCGTGCGCGCCGGCGCGGGAATTTAATGAGAACAACAATTCAGAAATGCCAACAGGAGGATCAAATGGAGAATGAAAAGCTTCTAAAACAATTGGTGAACAGCAACCCGATACGCAATGCGGGCCCGAGCCGGCGTAGCGTGCTCAAAGGCGCGGGCGCGGGCGCCGTGGCGCTCGGCGCCAGCATGGGATTGCCGCGCATGGCGGCCGCCGAACGCGAGCTCACCATGCTGACCTGGGACGGCTATGTCGATCCGCGCGTGCTCGACGGCTTCACCGATCAGTACAACACCCAGATCAAGTACGAGCTGCACACATCCGATCCGGATTCAGTCAACAAACTACGCGCCGGACAGACCGCGATCTGGGACATCATCAACCTCAACAATCCCTGGGCACGCGAGATGATGTGGCCGGAGAATCTCATCGTCGAGTTGGATAGAGGCCGCTTCGAGCCCTATTTCGACAAGATGCTGCCGATGTTCAAGGCGCCTTACAAATGGGCGATGAGCCTCGACGAGCAGCATCTGCTCGGCGTGTGCCAACGGGTCGACACCTTCGATTTCGTCGTCAACACCGACGTCATCTCGGCCGAGATGGGCAAGGACG
>CAZUVO010000374.1:0-1638 GCA_964623955.1 uncultured Rhizobiaceae bacterium | reverse complement strand
TCGCCGGTCAGATTGCCGTTCTGGTCGATGACTTGGCGGATGTTGCGGCTTTGGGCGTCGTCCAACGGGCAGGTGACTTTAGGCTCCGCCTTCTTGCCGGATTTCGCCTTTGCGGGTTTTCGGGCCAACGCCGTCCTCCTCGATTTCCAGGGATGCTTTCGCATCCTCCGGCACAAAAGGTATATAAGTATACCTATATGATTTGAAGATTGCGATCCAGCCCATAAATTGGCGCGGACGGTTCGTTGGAGTTAGATCACGGCGCCCGGATTGAGGATGCCCTTGGGATCGAGCGCCAGCTTGAGCGTGTTCATCAGCTCGATTTCGGCGGCGGTGCGCGAATGGCCCAGGTAGTTGTGCTTCATGCGTCCGATGCCGTGCTCCGCCGCGATCGAGCCCTCGAAGTCGCGCACCAATCCATAAACCATGTCCTCCGCGGGTTCCTTGTCGGGCGGCTCGAAGCCTTCGCCGCCGAAAATCAAGTGAATGTTGCCGTCGCCGATGTGGCCGAAGAAAACCGGCGTGGCGTTCGGCCATTTTTCCAGCAACGCCGCCCGGCAGGTCTTAACCCACGAATCCATGCCGACGGTCGGGATGCTGACGTCGAAGTTGCCCATCGTGCCGTGGTGGCGGACGATATCGCCGGCGGCGTCGCGTATGGCCCAGAGCTGCTCGACCTGGGATTGCGAAGCGGCGACCACGGCATCGGCGACGATTTCCTGTTCCATCATGGCGCCGAGAAATTGTTCGAGATCGTCGCGGTCGCGTTCCTCGTCGATCCCGCGTGTTTCGATCAGGACGTAAAGCGGATAGCTTTCCTGCAAGGGCGGGCGCAACGTTGGAACCGCCGTCATCGCCGTGTCATGGAAATCCCGCCACATCACCTCGAAGGCGGAGAGATTGGCGCCGAGACCCGGTCCGGCCTGGCGCAGCAGACGGATAGCGCTGTTGAAGTCGTTGAGCCCCATGAAGGCAACGTTCCAGCTCTTGGGCAGCGGGCGCAGCCGAAAGATGATCTTGGTGACGATGCCGAGCGTACCCTCCGTACCGATAAAGAGGTGCTTAAGGTCGAAGCCCGCGTTGTTTTTGATCAGCCGGTTGGTGGCGTCGATCACCGTGCCGTCGGCCAGCACGACTTCCAGCCCCAGGACCTGGTCCCGCGTCATACCGTAGCGGATTACCCGGTTGCCACCCGCGTTGGTCGAGACGTTGCCACCGACCTGGCAGGAACCCCGTCCGCCAAGATCGAGCGCCAGCAGGAAGCCGTGCTCCTCGGCATGATCCTGGGCTTCCTCCAGCGTCGTGCCGGCCAGCACCGACATGGTGGCGCCCTCGGCATCCAGTTCGACGACGCCGCGCATGCGCTCCAGCGACAGCGCGAGAGTTTCGCCGATCGGGACCGCGCCGCCGGCAAGTCCCGACAGGCCGCCCTGCGGCGTGACCGACTGGCCCGCCTCCGAACAGAGCTTCATGACCGCCGACACCTCCTCAACCGAGGCCGGCCGGGCAACCGCCAACGGCGTCGCAGCACCCCAGCCGCTGGTGTCCGTCGAATGACGCTCCCTCGCGTCGTCGTCCGTCAGTAATCCGTTATCGCCGAGAATATCTCGCAGGCCTTCCAGCAGCTCGCTCATGGTT
>CAZUVO010000373.1:0-1644 GCA_964623955.1 uncultured Rhizobiaceae bacterium | reverse complement strand
CGTATTCGACCGCATAAGCCGCCGTGGTCCGGACGATGTTTGCACCGCTCAGGCCGCTGCTCGTATCGCCGAGAATGTCGGCAGTATACTGCACGAAGTGCGTTGGAATTTTCTCATCAAACATCTTGCGGCTCCGTCCCATAGAAGAGGCCGTCATAGACAAAAGCGCTTTTAATGGCTTCGCAGTCATTCTCGCTGACCTCGGCGCGGCGCATCGTCGGCCACCAATTGTTTTTGATGGTCTCTGTGATGGTCGTGAAGAGGGTTTTGGCTTCCTCTGCGTTTAAGAGGAAGCGGCCATGCTCGCTGAGCAGGTTGATCTTGTTCGCATAGCGGCCATAACGCCCACAAGCCATTGCGAGATCTCGGCGCTCAATAGCGACGGTGGGCGTGGGCGTCAGATCGAAAGCTGGGCTTAAACGCCAGTCGCGCGTCTTGGCGATTATCGCGTGATTGCGCGGGTGATCATCGAGGTTCGAGACCGCCGCGTTAAAGCACATGCGGGCGAACAGTTCTCTAAGGTCGGTCTCGGGATCGGTGCTTACGCGGCGGATTTCATCGGCGAGGAGGAGATAGGACCAGTTTTGCCGCTCACTGGGGCTATCGCCGGATTGTAGCAGCGTGAGGGCGCTCACCATGCGATGGCGGCGATAACCAGTGTCTGCATAGTCGCGGTCAAAGCGGCGCACTAGCAGAACATCACGCCCGCCAATCGTCTCAATGCGGCTGTCGGCGGCATTCAGGCCGCACTCTTTGGCGAGGGTGAGCACCGCATGTTCGACGCGCGGATAATTCCAGCGGTCATCATGGCGGCTGAATTTTGCGAGGTAGAGAACGTTATTATCCTGCACCACCGCCTTGGGGCGCGCTCCACCCATTGAGGTGCCGATCAGCAATAGCTCTTCGACCTGTGCGGCGGCGGAGCCAGCATTATCCGGCTCATCGGCGATTATTGCGTCTGCCGCACGCTGGAGTTTTTCCAAATCCAGAGTGCGGTTGAATTCCCGCTGCGGGACAGGCGGCTCTACATTTAGGCCAAAGCCGAGCGCGCCGGCGCGGTCATCCGGTCCTTTGAGCAAGTAATCGAACTCTTCGAGCTTCGCGAGGCCGGCATGTTTTTCGATGACGCGGCGGCCCCAATAGTCGGGCATCGCGTCGCGGATCGCGCCGAAGAAGCCGTCCATGCGTGCTGTCTCATAGGGGCGATCTGTGAGGCGTAACTCGATTGGATCAAGCTCGACCGCATCCGCCCGCTCACGATAGGAGCGGCCATAGACAAAGCTGCCCACGTAGCCAGGGCTGACTGGCGTAAGACGAAAGCGCCCCGCCGTTACAAATTCTGTTGCGCCGGGTGGAACGATATAGACATAGCATTCAGCTTCAGAATTCATCGCTTAGTGTCCTTGGCGGGCCGGCGGTTTTCGGGCTGCGCGCGCGCTCTAATATCTTGCCTTCCTCGTCATTTTCCGGGTTGGCAACGGAACGCATGTTCTCCAGAAGACCCAGCGCCCAGAGCGCGCCCAGATAAGCGGCCACGCCCGTGCCCGGCTTGCCCTTTTCAATATCGGCCACAACGAAGCGCGAGACACCAATGCGCTGCGCCAACTCATCTTGAGGCAGCTTTCGGCGCACCCGAGCAGTGCG
>CAZUVO010000372.1:0-1710 GCA_964623955.1 uncultured Rhizobiaceae bacterium | reverse complement strand
CAAAATATGCGGGCGGTTGAATGTGATATTTGCCCGCGCACCGTCTTTTTCATAGATCAGAGTTTCGTAATCGCCGGCCATTCTATCTTCTCCCGAATTCGTTTTCTTTGTCGTTGGCGTCACTTTATGCTGCCCGCCCGTCACGGGACAATGGCGACCATAGAATGCCGCAACGACCGCTCCGCTGGTACAATGCCATTGGCCTTGCCGCCGGCCTCATCTTCGCGCTCTTTCCCATCTTCTGGATGGTGTCGACCTCGTTCAAGCCGACCCACGAATGGGCGGCCGTGCCGCCGGTATGGGTTACCAGCAATCCGACCTGGGCCAATTACCAACCGCTCATCGTCGATTTCAAACATATCTACATATACGGGCATGGCGCGTCGTGGCAGGCGATGATGCATTCCTTCATCGTGTCCGGCGCGGCGACACTCATCGCGCTGCTGATCGGCGGCATGGCGGCGATCGGATTTTCGCGCTACCGCGCCGGCGGCCACGCGCTGGCGATCGCCATCCTCTCGGTGCGCGGCATCCCGACGGTGGTTATCGCCATCCCCTTCCTCATTCTCTTTGGCTGGCTGGGTATGCGCGACACCCATATTGGTCTCATTCTCGCCTATGTCGTCTTCACCACGCCGTTTGCGTTTTGGATGCTGAAAAGCTTCATCGACGAAATTCCCGCCGAGATCGAGGAGGCGGCGATGATGGACGGCATGTCGCGCTGGGGCGCCCATTTCCGCGTTACCCTGCCGCTGATTCGGGGCGGCCTGTTCGCTACCGGGCTGTTCATCTTCATATTGAATTGGAGCGAGTTTCTTCTCGCCGTGGTGTTGACGGAGAAAACCGTGTTCACCGTGCCGGTCAACATGCAGCTCTATGGTGGGGTATTCGGCATCCAGGCGGCACTCGCCACCGTCGCCGCCTTGCCCATCGTCGTCATGGGGCTGTTGATCCACAAGCATTTGGCGCGTGGGTTCACGCTTGGGGCCATAAAACGCTGAATTGGTGGATATTGCGTGCCGGCTGCCTATGTCTTTCGGCGATAAAACGCTTTACCGCTAGTACGATTGTTCCGGAAACCGAAAAAACTTGATGCAATCGCAACAATTATGACTTTACGGCCCATGGGTGCCCGGTTATGGTCGGCCAGCGTATGGAGAATTCGGCCTCTGTCGTTGAGTTCCTTTTTTTGAAGGGATAAAGCAACTGAGGCACCAATTTTTATTGGCTGCGGTCCGGATGCTCATAAAGCGGCTCGGGCCGCCTCGAATTAGGGAGCATAGAACATGTCACATGCGGACAAGAAAGAACGTTTCAAGAAAGAGCTATACCGTCTCTGGGGTATGCATTTTTCGCGCGACTACAAGGTCTCGCGCCGTGATCTGATGAAAGGCATGATGGGCCTCGGCCTGAGTGCCACCGCCATCTCGATCATCATGCGCAAAGCCCCGTTCAGCGTTAAGCAGGCTTGGGCTGCCGAAGGCGGCACGCCGGAAGAGCGGGCGATCAACGGTGCGAAGGCGCTTTATGCCTCCTCGCCGAAGAAAACCATTTCGATCATGCATCCGTCGGGTTCCGGCGGCAACATGTCGCCGTTCAGCGCCGAATGGAAAGAGTTGACCGGTTTCGACGTCGAGTTGATCGAGGTTCCGGTGACGCAGACCCATCAAAAGGGTATGCAGGAAGCGGTTGCGCAGACCGGTCGTTACG
>CAZUVO010000371.1:0-1719 GCA_964623955.1 uncultured Rhizobiaceae bacterium | reverse complement strand
TTTGCTTGAATCAACAAAGGATAGAGCGTTTCGCGTGAACGCAAGTGAACGTGAAATGCTCTAGTCGGAAATCTCCGCTTCGCTGTCCTGCAGACCGAGGAAGATCGGCTCGTCGTCCTCGAGGAAGATATTCACCTTGGCGTTATAGGCCATGTGCCGCTTGCCGTGCTTGTCGGCGATATCGAGCTCGCGCACGGCGTAGGCGCCGCTATCGTCCTGCGCGCCGGTGAGATAGGTGGAGATGCGCGATATGGTCAGCTCGCCCATTTCGATATCGGTCATATATTCCAAGATCGCCGCCGCACGGTCGAAAAATTCGAGAATGTCCGGCGCGCCGTTCGCCGCCTGTCCGTTGCCGTTTGCGCCGCTCCTGAGACCGGAAATCAGAATCTGATTGGGCTTGGCGAATTCGATCAGGCGCGCCAGATTGATGGTCACTTCGCCAACGATATAGTCGCTGCCGACATCGCTCAGCCGATTGTTCTGATGATAGCTGTAATGGCTGCCGCGGCCGAACACGGTCCGGATGGTCGGGATTTGCGTGTGCGCGATGCGGCGCTGCTGCAACGCCTGATGGGCGAGCGCGACCATGAGCACGCAGAAAATATTCACATCCGCATCGTCGCCCTTGATCCGGTTCCAGGCGTAATAGCCGTCGCCGGTCGTCGAGCGGGCGAGATCAACCTCGGTGCCATATTCGGCGATCTTCTCCTCGGCGATGTTGAGCGAATATTCGAGCGTACTGAGCTGCGCCGCCTGTTCCTCCGGCGAGAACAGCGAGAAGCCGGCAATATCGTGCAGGAACACGGCGCGGCTGCGGGTCTGGGTGATGGTGTAGCGGTTGAAGACGGAATTGATATCGGCCGGCGAGACCGGGCAGGGCGTGGCGGCGACCTGGTCGAACGAGAATTCCCGCGGCGCCGTGCGCAGCAATTCGGCGACTTCGCCGAAGGTGCGTTCGCCCATCATGCGCCCGCCATTGACGATCCGCTGATGGCCTTGAACCGAGTTGAAAACCATCAATGTGGGCGCGACGAGATAGGTGATCCCGCCGTCGCAGGGCCGCCAGCCGACCAGCGCGTTGCTGCCGAATTTCCACTGCTCGCGCAGGGTCTCGTTCAAGCCCTCGGGCAGACGATTGCGCTCGGCATGGCTTTCCAACGAGTGCTGGATGTCGCCGCTATTCAGTTCTTCCGCATGCATGGGGCGGATTCTACCAGCTAAACCTAAGCAAATATTAACCGTGACGCCTGCTCGGCTATATTTTCTATTTCGCTGGAACAATCGAGGCGCTGCCAGGTCATCGTGCCGAGGTCATAGCCGAGCTGGCGGTGGAGCACCTCCGGAGTCGCGTCCGAGGCATCGCTCCGGCGCGCGGTGATGCGCCGCTCAAGCGTCTCCGCCGGCGCGTCCAGCCAGATTCCGGTAAACGGCACGCCTTCTTCCGCGGCAATCCGCTCGACCGCGGCGCGTTCTTCCGCGCGCGCGAACACCGCGTCGACGACCACCGCATAGCCGCCGGCGAGCCCGGCCCGGGCTTCCCGCGCCATCTCGCCGTAAACCCGCTCCGTCACTTCCGGTGCATAACCATCATTTCCGAGGGGTTTTGTTTCCTCCCAGGAGAACAGCCGCTTGCGGATCACGTCGCTTCTCACGTGAAGCGCGCCGGGCGCGATTCCGAGCCCCGGCGCGAGATGGCGGGCGAGGGTAGTTTTGCCG
>CAZUVO010000370.1:0-1753 GCA_964623955.1 uncultured Rhizobiaceae bacterium | reverse complement strand
CTTCGGAGCCGGTGGACGCCTGGTCGGCCTGGGGCAGGAAGGGGCGCAGGCGCTCAGCTTTGCCGGGCGCGAGTTCGTCCATTTGCTAACGCCGCCCCAGGATCCTGCCCAGGGGCTGGACGCCGTGACCTTCCGCTGGACCATCGACGCATTGGCCGAGCCGGCATTTTTGACCTTTCGTGTTCAGGATCCGCTCGATCCACGCCGCGAAATCATGGGCGTCGATTGCCTGGTGGCCGAGCCGGGGGCCTACGAGCTGACCCTGGACTTCCCCGATCAGGTCTTCCTCCCGGCCGACCTCAGCGCCTTTCCCCTTATCTACGGCCCTCCGCTGGCCCCACCGGCCCGGATGTGGATCAGCATCGGCACAGAGGCCGCTCTGACCCTTGCGCAGCTCCAGGTCGAGCTTGAGCACATCCCGCGCGCAAAAGCCCTGCCACAGAGTATTGCCTGGCGGAAATTGATGCTCAAAGGGCTGTTTTATATCATGAGCGAGCCGCGCCCGTGGATGGCGCTCTACGCCGAGGAGGCCGGTGTCGACATTCGAACGTGGCTGGCCAGGGAACGACCCCCGTTGAGCGGAAAAAGGGGCGTCAGCTATCGCAAAAAACTAAAAAACCTCTTCGAGGCGGTGGAGCAGTGTCGGGTGCTGGCCCCCGAGGACGATGTGGTCCGCCAATACCACGAATGGATTTTCCGCGGGGCTTATCCGCCCGAGCCGCAGCCGGTAGCGCTGCCCGAGGTGCCCGGCGCACCGCGTTGGGCGGTGTTGCTGCACCAGGCCTACCTCGGCGCCCGTCGCATTCCCGAATGGTGGATCGAAAACCGCCTGGCCGCCGAATCCGGCGAACTGGGGTCAGTGGTGAACGACGACGTGGATATGATGCAGGAATGGGCGTGCTACCCCATGATCGAGGACAGCCCGCTCGGCGAGACCTTGCGCGATATGGGGCACAAACTGGCCGCTATGGCCATCGAACTCAACCTGTCCGACAACTATCTCAATATCGTCAAACACTCTCCCCACCACTCTTATGAAGAAGGCATCAATCAGCTCGCCTTAAACGCCTGGTGGCACTATGGCGATCCGGTCCACTTCGAACGGGTCATGCGCGCAGCCGACTCGATCAGCAAGCTCGCGGTGGAGGCCGGCTGCGGACACCGCCATTTCCGCAACCTGAACCTCGAAGACGGCGATCTGCATATGCCCGGACCCCTCGGGGTTGCCGGACACACCCATCCCGTCCTGTTGCATCCCGCTTATGAAGTCGCCTGGTACAATCGGAATCCCACCACACTCGACTTTTACAGCCAGTGGGCCGATGGCTGGATTGCGCATCAGCAAGTTGGGCAGTACGCCAGAAGAATCGATGTCGAGACCGGCGAGGTGGTCATGGCGGACACGGCCGCGGTCGGTGCGGGAGGGTACCGAAGCCAGGGCGTGGCCTGGCTCGGCATCTATGCGTTGACCAAGGATCCGCGCTTTCTCAAGCCGTTCTCGATGGCCTTCGACGCGGGGCACGGGGCCATCCGCGGGCAGTATGCAACACATTTTGTCAACGCGTCGCCCTTCCGCGAGCACATGCGCCAGCGAGGCGATGCGGCGGACTTGCTGCCCGGCTATGCCCACTATCTGTTTACCGGCACGACCCAACGCCTCGAGGCGTCTCTCGAGGCGGCCCTGGCCGAGTGGCAGCGCTTCGGACACCTCTATACCGCCGCGGAGCAATTCACAGATCGGGTATTCAACTTG
>CAZUVO010000369.1:351-1763 GCA_964623955.1 uncultured Rhizobiaceae bacterium | reverse complement strand
CCACACATGTCGGTATCGACATGACAGTGCATCAGTTTCGCCGCTTCGCTGTCCAGGAGATGCTGAGCGGCGACACCCCGGCGAGCCTCGCCGAGGCGCAGCAGCTGCTCGCGCACAAGAACCTCAAGACGACGATCAATTCGTACGGCCATCTCACGACGCGCGGCGCTGCCCTCAAGCTCGACAGCATGCTGGCGGCGCGGCGTGAGCAGCTTTCCGAGAAACCCGATGCCCGCAGAAAGCGGCGGAAGTAGCGCCAGGAGACCATGGACCGCGTCACCCTCCCTTTCGATGACTGGCCGCAGGCTGACCAGGACGCCTGGGCCACGGCGACCTGCGACGGCGACATCTTCGCCGATCGCGGGCCGGCGGCCCACTGGCGCCCGGCTACGCGCCGGCATGCGCGCAATGGCCATGCCCGCTGGCTCTTCTGGTTGACGCAAGACGATCCCAGGGCGCTCGCCCTGACGCCTGCCGATCGTGTGACGATCGAACGCTTGCGCCGCTATCTCGCTGATCTCCAGGGACGTATGTCGGCGTCAGGTGCCTGGAACGAGATCAAGGGCCTGTATGACGCCATGCGCGTCATGGCCCCCGGCCACGACTGGGCCTGGTTGCGGCGTTTGAAGGCGGATCTCGAAAGCCGGGTCGAGCCGCGCGATTGCCGGGAGCGCATCATCAGCCCGGCGCGTATGTCGGCACTGGGCTTTTCTCTCATGGATTCCGCCGACCTTGCGAGCGACAAGAAGAAAGCCGCCATCGTCTACCGCGACGGACTGCTCATCGCCATGCTCGCTTGCCGGCCCGTACGCCGCTGCAATCTCGTCGCCATGCGCATCGGCAAGCATCTCGTGCGCCGTGGCAATGGCTTCCTCATCGTCTTCGAGGGTTCCGAGACCAAGACCGGGGAGCCCTTCGAACTGCCCCTGCCACATGATCTGTGCGCGCCCATGACGCACTATCTCGATGACATTCGCCTTGGTTTCCCCGGTGCCGAGACCCATGATGGCCTGTGGGCATCATCCAGGGGCGGACCCATGAGCGACACGGGGCTCTATGATCAGGTCTGCAGCCGCACGGAGGCTGTGTTCGGCGTACGCGTCAACCTGCACCAGTTCCGCCACAACCTGGCCACCTTCGTCGCGCTCGAGCACCCTGACCAGGCCGTCATTGCCGCTGGCATTCTCGGCCATCGCGACTACCGCTCGACCGAGAGCCATTACAACAAGGCCGGTTCGGTGCGGGCCGGCAACACCCATCAGCGGCGTCTCGAGGCCCGACGCAAGGTGCTCGCCGCCAAACGCAAGAAGAGGACGTAGCCATGCGTGCCGTCATCTATGCCCGCTATTCCAGCGACAACCAGCGCGAGGCCTCGATCGAGGATCAGGTGCGTGTCTGCCGGGAGCGCATTG
>CAZUVO010000369.1:0-341 GCA_964623955.1 uncultured Rhizobiaceae bacterium | reverse complement strand
CGCGAAGGCTGGACACGGATCTCTGTCTATACCGATCGCGCCGTGAGTGGCGCCACGGTTCTCAGGGCCGGCTACCAGCAGCTGCTCGCCGATTGCCGGGCCGGCGCCTTCGACGTCATCGTGACTGAGTCCCTCGACCGCCTGAGCCGCGATCAGGAGGACATTGCCGCGCTCTACAAGCAGGCGAGCTATGCCAGCGTGCAACTCCTCACCCTCGCCGAGGGCGAGATCAACGAGCTGCATGTCGGCGTCACCGGCGCCATGAGCGCGCTCTATCTCAAGAACCTGGCCCAGAAGACCCACCGCGGCCTCGAAGGCCGCGTGCGCAAGGGCCGCTCCGG
>CAZUVO010000368.1:0-1772 GCA_964623955.1 uncultured Rhizobiaceae bacterium | reverse complement strand
CCGGCCCGGATTGCGCGGGCGGCCCTGGCCGAGCCAGCGCTCGCGCGCCTGGCCGCCCTTCCAGGCGCGGGTGGTAAAGCCGAGGATCTCGACCTTGACGCCGCAACGCTCCAGCGTGCGGGCGAGGATATCGGCGCACATGGCGGCGACAAGGATCGGCCGGCCGCGCATCGAGCCGGAATTATCGATCAACAGCGTCACCACGGTGTCGCGGAAACGCATCTCCTTTTCCTTCTTGTAGGAAAGCGGATGCAGCGGCTGGGTGACGACGCGCGCGAGGCGGCCGGAATCCAACAGGCCTTCTTCGAGATCGAACTCCCAGGCGCGCACCTGATGGGCGAGCAGTCGGCGCTGCAGCCGGTTGGCGAGGCGCCCGATGACGCCCTGCAGTTGGGATAGCTGTTGGTCGAGCTGTTGGCGGAGGCGCCCGAGTTCCTCCATGTCGCACAAATCGGCGGCATTGACGATCTCGTCGTATTCAGTGGTGTAGGCGGTATAGACCGGCCCTTGCTGACCGTCGGGGCCGTCGCCCGGCAGCATGCGCCGCCGGCCGCCCTCGTCGGACTCGTCATCGCCGTCGCCGGCCATGGAATCGGCGTCGCTGTCGGAGGCATCGCTCGCTTCCGCATCCTCGCCCATATCCGCTTCAGCGTCGGCGCTGCTGTCGCCGTCCATCTGTTCGCCGCTCTGGGCCGCGCCGGAATCGTCGGAATCGGAGGTTTCGGTCGAATCAGGCGTCGAATCGGCTTCCGAATCGTCGCCTTCCTCCATCTCCTCATCCTCGATATCGAGCTCCTCGATCATCTCGCGGATAAGTTGGCCGAAGGCTTCCTGGTCCTCGGCTTTCTTCGCCAGGTCGAACAGCTTCTTGCCCGCCTTTTCCTCGAACCAGGGGCGCCACAGATCGGCGATATGTTTCGCCGCCGCCGGCAGGGGCTGGTCATAGAGACGCTCGCGTATCAGGGCGCCGATGGCATCCGCGATCGGCGCCTCTTCCGGGCTCGAGACATGCTCATAGCCCTTCAGTCGGCTGCGCTGCTCGAGGGCCGAGGTGAGGTTGGCGGCGACGCCGGCGAAGCGCCGGGCGCCGAGAGATTCGATGCGCGCCTGCTCGACCGCCTCGAATATCGCCCGTGCGTTGCGGCCTCTCGGCTGGGCGCGGCGGTGGGCGTCCGCGTCGTGATATCTCAGCCGTAGCGCCAGCGCATCGGCCGAGCCGCGCACCATCTCGACATCGAGCACATTGAGATCGCGGGCGGGGAAGGGAAGTTGCGCCTGCTCGCCGCTCAATTGCGGCGTATCGGAATCGAAGGATACCGCGAGTTCCTCGCCCTTCTTGCCGGCGATGGCGCGGACGGCGCAGCCGACGGCGCGTTGAAACCGCTCTGTCGGGTTTTCTTCCTTGGCGGACAAGGATCGTCCTTCAGGTCTCGGCGGGGGAGGGCGCCGCCGATTCCGGCAGCTCCTTGCCGAAGCAGCGCTGGTAGAACTCGGCGACCGCCGGGCGCTCCATCTCGTCGCATTTGTTCACGAAGGTGGCGCGGAAGCCATAGCCGATGTCCTTGAAGATGCTGGCGTTCTCGGCCCAGTGAATGACCGTGCGCGGCGACATCACCGTCGAGATATCGCCGGCCATGAAGCCCGAGCGGGTGAGGTCGGCGACTTCGACCATGGCCGAGACGATCTTGCGGCCCTCTTCATTGTCATAGTCCGGCACCTGCGCCATGACGATCTCGACTTCTTCGTCATGCGGCAGATAGTTGAGCGTGGTG
>CAZUVO010000367.1:0-1776 GCA_964623955.1 uncultured Rhizobiaceae bacterium | reverse complement strand
GCCAGGTGCGCGTCGGCGGCGAGACGATAACCGAGCCGGCATACCGGGTCAAACCCGGGGCCGAGATCGAGCTCAGTGTGCCGCCCCCCACCACCGAAGCGGCGCCCGCCCCGCAGGAAATGGCGCTCGACATCCATTATGAAGACGATGATTTGATCGTCGTCGACAAGCCGGCGGGCCTGGTGGTGCATCCGGCGGCAGGCAATCCGGACCGGACCTTGGTGAATGCGCTCGTGGCCCATTGCGGCGCGAGCCTTTCCGGCATCGGCGGCGTACGCCGGCCCGGCATCGTCCACCGCCTCGACAAGGACACCAGCGGCCTGCTGGTGGCGGCCAAACACGATGCCGCCCATGCCGGCCTCAGCCGCTTGTTCGAAGCGCATGATCTGGAGCGCGCCTATCTCGCGCTGGTCTGGGGCGCGCCGGCGCCGGCGCAAGGGCTGATCGAGGGCGCCATCGGCCGCAGCCCGCGCAACCGCAAGAAGATGGCGGTGGTGAGCCGCGGCGGCCGAGAAGCGCGCACCCATTACCGCGTGCGCGAGCATCTCGCGGATGGCTGCTGGAGCCTGGTGGAATGCCGGCTGGAGACCGGGCGCACCCATCAGATCCGCGTCCACCTGGCGTCCCTCGGCCATAAGGTCGTCGGCGATCCGGTTTACGGCGGCCGGCGGGGCGGCGGGCGGAAAGCGCTGCCGGCGGCCGCCGCCGAGGCCTTGAAGGACTGGCACCGCCAGGCGCTGCACGCCTACCGCCTGGCCTTCCGCCACCCGATCAGCGGCGAGGCGCTCGACTTCACCAGCCAACCCCCGACGGACATGCAGGCGCTGCTGGCGGCGGGGCGGGAGTAGCACCGGCCATGCCGGCAGCCGTCGACAAGGATCACCAAAAAGAGGTCACGGCCTTTCTCGCCCGGACGGAAAGCCACAACCTCGGCGCGGGCGAGACGGTCGAGCGTATCGACACGCACGGCGCCTTCGTCTTCCTCGCCGGCGAGGAGGTCTACAAGGTGAAGCGCGCGGTGCATTATCCCTATATGGATTTCTCGACCCTGGCGCTGCGCCGGCGCGCCTGCGAGCGGGAGGTCGCCCTCAACCGCCGCACCGCGCCCGATCTATATCTCGGCACCGTGCCGGTCACCCGGCTGGCGGACGGCTCGCTCGCCCTCGGCGAAGGTGACGGTGGTGGCGAGGCGGTGGAATACACGGTGCATATGCGGCGCTTCGATCAGGACTGCCTGTTCGACCGCATGGCCCAATCCGGCGCCCTCGACGATGGCCTTCTCGACAGGCTGGCCCGGGCCGTAGCCGATTTTCATGCCGCGGCGGATATCACCCGGGCCGGCGACTATGGCGGGCGCAAGGGCCTCGCCTGGGTGGTCGAGGAGAATTACGAGGAGCACCAGGAGTTCCCCGAGCTGTTCCCCACCGACGCCGCCGCCGCGCTCGACGCCGCCGCCCATGCGGCGCTTGCCAATGTCGCGGCGCTGCTCGACGAACGCCGGCGGGACGGCTTCGTGCGCCACTGCCATGGCGATCTTCACTTACGCAATATTTGCCTGTGGGACGGCGCGCCGACCCTGTTCGACGCCATCGAATTCAATGACGATTTGGCGCTGATCGATACGCTCTACGATCTCGCCTTTCTGATGATGGATTTCGAGCATCGCGATATGCGCGCCGCCGCCAATTATGTCTTCAACCGCTATCTCGGCCATAGCGGCGATTTCGCCGGTATTAGCGCCATGCCGCTCTTTATGAGCGCGTGCGCCGGGGTGCG
>CAZUVO010000366.1:0-1776 GCA_964623955.1 uncultured Rhizobiaceae bacterium | reverse complement strand
TCGGCCTTGTTGGCCTCGCGAATGGCAATGGCCTCGGCATATAGTTCTTTCGCCCGGTCGCGAGAAGCGCCAGCGGCTTCCGCCAGCACCGTATTGAGCTCACTGACCTTGAGTTTTTGTGACAATGCCGCCGCTTGGGCCTCCTGGTGGGCCCGCACCAGTTCAAAGAGTCCGATACCGGCCAGGATGGCAATGCCTGCCGGTCCGCCCAGCAATGCCAGGCCGCCGCGCAGCAACCCGAGCGAGGCGGCGGCAACCTTGGCCGCGACGCCCACTGCCGCCAACCGTGCCGCCGCCAGGGGCGAGACGGCCGCCATGAGCCTGAAACCGGCAACAGCACCCGTGTTACCCATGAGGGAGGCCTCGAGCAGGCCGAACGCCGCACCCACCTTCCTGGCGATGAATAGCCCCGCCACCGATTTGACGACCAGGTCGATGTTGCCGGCGAGGCTCTGGAAGGCAAGACCCACCGATTTGGCCGCCTGTTCGATGGAGCCATTGGCGAGCAACTCAACCAGGCGGTCCTTGACCGTGACAATAGCCGGGGCCAGTTCGGCGCCGAGCACCCGCAGGGCGGCCTCGGCATTGTTCTGCAACAGGCGCATCTGGTTCGAGAACGAGCGGAAGGCGGCTTCTGCTTCCTTGTTCAGCGCCGTCGTGTTGCGTGCCTCGTCGGCCGCCATGCTCTGGGCCTCCGCCAATAGATCAAAGCGGTTGGCGAGCACCGGCAGCACCTTGTTGATCTCCTCTCCTCCAAGGCCGATGGACTTGAGTTCGATGGCAACATCAGCGCCCTGGGTCTGGATACGTGCGAGGCCCTTCAGAAACAGGTTGAAGGCGGCGACGCTGTCTCTTTTGAATACCCGTACCAGCTCATCGCCGGTGACCCCGGCAATGCGCGAAAGCCTCTCCAGCTGTCCACCGCCCGAGAGAACGGCGCTGTTGATGGTTCGGAAGGCGCGGCCCACCGCCGAGCCGCCCAGTTCGGCACGGATGCCGACCGAGGCCATGGCCGCGCCGATGGCCGAGGCCGCCGTTGTCCCGACCCGGAAGTTGGTGGTCGCGAGCGACACCTCGGTGGCCATGCGGGCGATCTCCCGCTCGGTCACCGCCATGTTGTTGCCCAGGCGGACGATTACGGAGGCGAGACGGCCAACCTCGCCGATATTCTCTCCTGTTACATTGAGCATACGGGCCAACGATGTGGCGGCCTCTTCGCCGGCCAGGTTCGAGGCGCGGCCGAGCTTGGCCACCGTATCAGTGAACTTCAACAAGTCCCGGCTCCCCGAGACCCCGAGCTGGCCGGCGGTGGCGCCTATGTCGAGCAGCTCCTTGGCCGCCACGGGGATCCGCTTCGACAGATCCGAGATCGAACGGCCAAACTCGCGGACTTCGTTGCGGGAGAGATCGGTGGTCTTGGCCACTGCGATCAGGCCCGTGTCGAAATCGGCAAACAGCTGCACGGACCTGCGTAGCCCGCTCAGACCGGCGTAGGCGGCGATCAGACCGCCGACCTGGCCTGAAAGAGACCGGATGGCGCCCCGCGTGGCCGCACTGGCCCGGCTCACCGCCAGCAGTCCGGCGGAGGCCGGTTGCGCGGCGCCAGCAATGCGGTGGAGGGCACGCTGGCCGCTCTGCCCTACGCCCACGAGCTCGGTTTTGGTCCGCTGGCCGCCTCTGGTGCGGAGGTCAATGAAAAGGGTTTTGGTGGTCATGAAATCTCAATTCGAAGTGTCTTGCCAGGCATTGGCGATGAGTCGCGGCAACCGCCGTTGC
>CAZUVO010000365.1:0-1785 GCA_964623955.1 uncultured Rhizobiaceae bacterium | reverse complement strand
AGGGCGCCGATGTCGGCGCGCCCAACGTCATCGCCTCGCCGGAGCGCCCGTTTATTGACGAAACATCGGTGCCGCCGGGCCGCCTCAAAATCGCCTGGAGCACCGAAGCGATCAACGGCGCCCCTGTCGATGCGGAAGTGAAGGCCGGACTGGAAAAGAGCGTGGCATTGCTCGAATCCCTCGGTCACGAATTGGTCGAGGATAAGCCGGCGATTGATTGGCCGAGCTATTTCGGGGCGCTGGTGGTGATTTGGTCGGCTAATCTCGCCTGGTCGATCGACCTGATGGGCAAGATCATGAACCGCACGCCCGGCAGTGATAATTTGCAGCATGTCACCGAAGCGATCTACCGCCACGGCCAGGGCATCTCGGCGACCGATTTTCTCGCCGCCCAGGCCGTTTTCAACACCGCCAACCGCGCCGCCTCGGCGATGTTCGAAAAATACGATCTGGTGCTCTCGCCCACTCTCGCCAAACCGCCGATCAAGCTCGGCACGCTCGATCAAAACGCCGAGGGTATCGATGCCGAGGAATGGACGAAGCGCGTCTTCGAGTGGTGCGCATTCACGCCGCTCTATAATTCCACCGGCCATCCGGCGGTCTCGCTGCCGCTGCATTGGACAGAGGGCGGCCTACCGGTCGGTATGCAATTTGCCGCAACCATGAACGACGAGGCGACCCTGATCCGCCTCGCCGCCCAGCTCGAGGAAGCCCAGCCCTGGAATGACAAACGTCCGCCGGTTTGTTTTGGATAAACGGGAGAAAATTCAATGAGTGAAATCAAACGCGACCTCGTCGGCTATGGCGGAAAGCCGCCGAACAAACCCTTCTCCAACGGCGCAAAACTCGCCATTTCGATTGTCGTCAATTACGAGGAAGGCTCGGAATATTCGCATGCCATGGGCGACGACCGCCAGGATACGATGTTCGATTGGGGCGCCTACCCAACCCCACCGGATATCCGCAATCTGGCAGCCGAATCGGTGGCCGAATATGGCTCGCGGGTCGGCATTTGGCGCGTCCTGGATGTGATGCAAAAGGCGGAGGTGAAATCAACCTTCTTCGCCTGCGCCGTCGCCTTCGAGCAAAATCCCGCCGTCGCCAAGGCGGCAATGGCCGGCGGCCACGAAATTTGCAGCCATGGCTACCGCTGGGAGGAAGTGTTTGCGCTTTCGGAAGAAGAAGAGCGCGAGCATATCCGCATGGCCATCGAATCCTTCGAGAAGACCTGCGGCAAGCGCCCGGTCGGCTGGTATTGCCGCTACGGCCCGAGCGTGCGCACGCGCCGCCTGGTGGTCGAGGAAGGCGGCTTCATCTATGACTCCGACGCCTATAACGACGATACGCCCTATTTCGTCGACGTCGATGGCACGCGACAATTGGTGGTGCCTTATGCGACGGACGCCAACGATTTCAACTTCTGGCTTGCCCCGGGTTTCGTCACCGCCGCCGATTTCGATACGTACCTCCGCGACAGTTTCGACACCCTCTACAACGAAGCGGCAGGCGCGCCGCGCATGATGTCGATCGGCCTCCATCCCCGCATCATCGGCCGCCCCGGCAAAATCGCCGGCCTGGCGCGTTTCATCGACTACGCCAAGAATCGTGACGGCGTGTGGTTCGCGACACGCGAAGAGATCGCGCGCGATTGGCTGGAGATGCATGGTTAGGGGCATGTCGGCGTAGATAGTTCCTAGTAGCGCAGTTACGCTCTGCCCTCTACTATTGCACTAGCAGGGCGCTGAAAAAGTCTCCTGCGGCCTGATATATTGCTCAGGTTCCGGG
>CAZUVO010000364.1:0-1808 GCA_964623955.1 uncultured Rhizobiaceae bacterium | reverse complement strand
AGCCGCGCTTCATCAGTTCGGCGAGCTCCTTGCGGTATTCGCCCTTGCGGCCGCGAATGATCGGCGCGAGCAGCAGGAGCCGGGTGCCCGGCGCCATCTCCAGAATGCGGTCGACCATCTGGCTCACGGTCTGGCTCTCGATCGGCAGGCCGGTCGCCGGCGAGTAGGGGATGCCGATGCGGGCGTAGAGGAGGCGGAGATAGTCGTAAATCTCGGTCACCGTGCCGACCGTCGAGCGCGGGTTCTTCGACGTCGTCTTTTGCTCGATGGAGATCGCCGGCGACAGGCCGTCGATCGATTCGACATCCGGTTTCTGCATCAGTTGCAGGAACTGCCTGGCATAGGCCGAGAGGCTCTCGACATAGCGGCGCTGGCCTTCGGCATAGATGGTATCGAATGCGAGGGAGGATTTGCCCGAGCCCGACAGGCCGGTAATCACCACCAGCTTGTCACGCGGCAACTCCACGTCCACGCCCTTGAGATTATGCTCCCGGGCGCCGCGAATGCTGATGAATTTCTGCATCTATCGGGGCTCGTGCGCTATCGCCGCCTGAGATCGGCAAAAACCCAATATAGGCAGCGCGGCCCGCGATTGCGAGCCCGATGGCTTGGGCGTTGCTAGGCTCTCCGATCGAAGCGGGCGCCCTGCATACTGTGGGCGGTGCGGAGTGCTTTGATGCTGGCCTTGGCGGCGTGTTTGGCGCGTTTCATTTCGATGAAATCGCGCGCATCGACCCGTTTGGCATGCAGAGCCTCTCTCGTGGCCCGATTCGCGGCCTGAGCCATCCGGGCGCTGGATCTGTCAACGCCGCCATAGGCGGAAGCGATTCCGTTCGGCACTTGGTCTTAACCCTCTGCAATGTTTAAATAGAATGTTTTCAGTATATAAATATATACATTAATAAAATATTGCCGTTGCGTGAAAAATACCGTCCGGCGCGGCGACAGCCATGATTGCCCCGCCGCCGCCGATGGGCCAATATGGCGTCTACGGAGCGCCGGCGAACGGGCGCCAATCGAGGGGAGACGGCCATGGCGGGCAGCGTGAACAAGGTCATTTTGGTGGGCAATCTGGGACGCGATCCGGAATCGCGCCAGATGCAGGACGGCAACCCGGTGGTCAACATGTCGCTCGCCACATCCGAGAGCTGGCGCGACAAGAATACCGGCGAGCGGCGCGAGAAGACCGAATGGCACCGGGTGGTCATCTTCAATGAGCGCCTCGCCGAGGTGGCGCAGAAATATCTCCGCAAAGGCTCCAAGGTCTATATCGAAGGGCAGTTGCAGACGCGCAAATGGACCGACCAATCCGGCGTCGAGAAATATTCCACCGAGGTGGTGCTGCAACGCTTCCGCGGCGAGTTGCAAATGCTCGACCGCGCCGGCGAAGGCGGCGGTGGTGGTGGCGATTACAACCAGGACAGGTCCTCTGGCGGCGGGCCGGACGATGGCGGCGGCGGCGCCCCGCCGGCCGGCAATCTCGACGACGATATTCCCTTCTGATTGGTGCGGATAAGGCCTGCGGGCGTCCGCCTGCGGCGTTGTTCGCAAACGCAAAATAGACTATGATCGGAGCTCGCGATTCGGGCTCATGAGGCCCGTGTGTTTGCTTTTTAAATCAATGGATTAAGGTAGGCCGTTGAGCACTTCGCCGCCGTCCTCCCCGCCCGCCGACCCGCCGCCCGATCTGCCGCCGGATTTACCCCCGGGTGAGCCGCCCCAGGGACCGACAATGGGCGGTGAACCGGTCTCGATCGAAGAGGAAATGAAGCGCTCCTATCTCGATTACGCCATGAGCGTGATCGTGT
>CAZUVO010000363.1:0-1827 GCA_964623955.1 uncultured Rhizobiaceae bacterium | reverse complement strand
ACGGCGCAGATTTGCGCAGTCTTGAGGATATTGTCGGCGGCAAGGCCGTTGGGCACGCCCGAGCCATCGACGAACTCCAGCATCTGTCCCAGGGTCTGCGCCACGGGGCCGCCGAAATCGATGCCTTCGAGCAAATCCGCGCTGGTCAGGGTGGAATTGCGGATCAGCATGCGCTCTTCCGTGGTCAGCTTGCGGTCGGCGGTGAGCAAATCCTCGGGCACCAATATCTTGCCGAGATTCATCAGCGAGGCGGCAATATCGACGGTCTCGACCGCAGTGTCGTCGAGGCCCATCTCGCCGGCGATGGCGCGGGCGACCTCGGCGGTGCGGGTCGAGTGATGCGCCGAATAGGGATCGCGCCTATCGACCACGGTGACCAGGGTATTGACCAGCTCACGCATGGTGCGCTCGCGCTTTTCGCGCTCCATCACCGCTTCGGTGATGTCCTCGGAAACCATCAGCACGCCGGACGGCATGCTGGGAGACGCGGGCAGCGGGATATGCTCCGATTGGATGACGTGGAATATATCCGGATCGTTTTCGTCCTCCTCGCGGTGCACGTCGATCTGCGGAGAATCCTCGGCAGTAGCTTCGCGGTTCAGCTTTTCGACCTGCTTGGCGCGAACCGGGCCGACCATCGCCGCGAGCGTCTTGCCGCGCACTTCATCGGGCTGGATGCCGGCGCGGTCCGCCACCTTTTTGTTGCCGAAGCGGTAGGTCGAGCTGCCGTCGATGATGGCGATCTCGTTGGGCTGGCTGTCGGTCACCAGGCGGAGGAACTTCTGCTGCGCCTCGAAGCGCTGGGCGAGATCCTTGAGATTGGACGCCATATCCGTGGCGCGCGCCGACGCCGCCATGTACCAGACGGCGAGCAACGCGGTGCCGACCACGGCGATGACCAGAACGAAGGTGATGATGATACCGCTCCGCCTGGAATCGGATTCCGCCATCGCTTCATCGCGGTCGACCTTGTAGAGGAGCGTCCACGGCGCGAGCGAAACGCTGCGCGAGGTGATCAACACCTCGGGATCGCCGCGGTAATCCTTTTTCAGACCGAAGCCGCCGGGCTTGTCGATGGCGAAGGCGGCGGCGAGGTCTTCGGTATCGAGGGCGAGGCTGCGCTTGAGCGGCAGCGTGCCGTCGGCTTGCGGCGAGAGATATTCCACGGTTGTCGCGGTGCCGCGCACGAGGATCGCCTCGGCGCTTTCTTCCGTCGTCCCCGGCTGCTTGAGCCGGTGGAAGAGCTCCTCTTCGACGAGCTTGATGCCGATGACATGGCCGATTTGCGCCGCCGGATCGCCCTCACGCTGCAGCATGAAAATGGGCGCGACAAAGGCGATGCTGGGGTCGCCGGCGGTGCCGAGATAGATATCGCGCATGCCGCGCTCGCCTTGCGGCGTCTCACGCAGGAGCGCACGGAGCTTTTCGTCGCCCGGCGGGAATTCCGGCGTGGCGACGAGAATTTGGCCATTGGCGTCGGCCAGCGCCAGGCCGGCGAGACCGACCCGCTCGACATTGGCGTTCACGTCGGGGCCGAGGCGGGCCGATAAAGCCGGTGCGGTCGGCGGTGGCGACCAGCAGATTGCGCAAATAGGTGCGCTGCGCCGGCTCGTCCGTCACCTCGTCGATATCGCCGCCGGAGAGGCTGAGCTCGGTCATGTAAAGCTTCATCGCCGTGTTGTCGGCAAGGCCTTGAAGCCCGGTATATTGCGCCTCGACCCATTCATTGACCGCTTCCAGGCGACTTTCCGCGACAATCCCCATGCGCAGCTGCCAGGCGCGCAGATCGCGGTCATATTCCGCGTCAGCGAAGCGAACTACGAATAT
>CAZUVO010000362.1:0-1842 GCA_964623955.1 uncultured Rhizobiaceae bacterium | reverse complement strand
GGCGCTCGCCTGCGAGCCGGACCTGCTGATCGCCGACGAGCCGACGACGGCGCTCGACGTCACCGTGCAGGCGGAAATTCTCAAGCTCCTGAGCGATCTCCAGCGCCGCCTCGGCATGTCGATGCTGATGATCACCCATGATCTCAACATCGTTCGCCATATGGCCGATGAAGTTTGCGTCATGAAATCCGGCGAGATCGTCGAGGCCGGCACGACGCGGCGGATCTTCGAAACGCCGAGCCATGCCTATACCCAGCATCTCCTCGCCGCCGAACCCAAGGGCGACCCGCTCGAGGTCGCCGAGGCCGCCGAGGAAGTCATCACCTGCGACGATCTCAAGGTGCATTTCCCGATCAAGGGTGGCGTGTTCCGCTCGACCCGGGGCTATGTCAAGGCGGTCGACGGGGTGACGATCTCGGTGCGCGAGGGCCAGACCGTCGGCGTCGTCGGCGAGAGCGGCTCGGGCAAGACGACCCTCGGCATGGCGCTCCTCCGCTTGGAGCGCAGCGCCGGGCCGATCCGCTTCCGCGGCCAAGAAATTCAGGGGCGCAATTTCAAACAGATGCTGCCCTTGCGCCAAAGCATGCAGGTTGTCTTCCAAGATCCTTATGGCTCGCTCAGCCCCAGGCTCTCGATCGGCCAGATCGTCGAGGAAGGGCTCAAGGTGCATGCCGCCGAAATGCCGCGCGACGAACGCCGCGCGCTGATCGGCGAGACCCTCGAAGAAGTCGGCCTCGACCCGGAAAGCCAGGACCGCTACCCGCATGAATTCTCCGGCGGTCAGCGCCAGCGCGTCTCGATCGCCCGCGCGTTGGTCCTCAAGCCCCGCCTGATCGTGCTCGACGAGCCGACCTCGGCGCTCGACATGTCGGTGCAGGCGCAGATCATCGATCTGTTGCGCGAGCTACAGCGCAAGCATGGCCTGGCCTACCTCTTCATCAGCCATGATCTCAAGGTGATCCGTGCCATCAGCCATGAGGTGGTGGTGCTGCGCGCCGGCAAGGTGATGGAGCAGGGCCCGGCGACGCAGATCTTCGATGCGCCGCAGCACGACTATACGAAGACCTTGATGGCCGCGGCTTTCGAGCTCCGCGCCGGCGGCATTGCGGCGCGCGAGACGTGACCGTGTCAGGCTTTTCTTAACCACGAACCTTTACGCCCGCGAAAGGCTTGCGCCCTAGACTCGGCTAGGTAGGCAAAGTTTCATTCGCTTCCCGTTGGAGGATCAGGGTCGTGGTCGCGAGCATTATTTCGCATACGCTTTCCAGCGCCGCCGCGTTGCGCAAGAACGCAACCGCGCGCGATCTCTTTGCCGGCAACAAGGAGAAGCGCGATACGGGGCTGCCGCCGGCAATCGCGCTGAAGAATGCCGCGGCCTCGCTGAGCGTCGCGGATGCGGCGGATGCGTCCTCCCTCGATAAACTCTCAGGCGGCTCGCGCATCGTCGCGCCGCGCGACGAGCTTGTCACCGCGCGCCTCGAATCCAATTTGGCGAGCGAGATACAAGTGCTCGATCAGGCGAGCAAGAATGCCGGCCAGGTCACCTCCATCCTGCAAACCGCCGCCACCGCGGTGGGCGAGATCGACGCCAAGCTCGACCGCATGGCGGAGCTTGCCGACCAGGCGATCGGCAATACGGTGTCGGATGCCGAGCGCGCGCTGCTCAACAATGAGTTTGCCACGCTGCGCGGCGAAATCGACGATATCGCCGGCGCCGCGACATTCGCCGGCGCTACCATCCTCGACGGCACCAACAGTTTCACGGCCGCCTCCATCGGCAGCAACATCCAGTCCGGCGACGGGTTCCAGGCTTTCACCTTCGATTCCGGCGCGGGCGGCGAA
>CAZUVO010000361.1:0-1843 GCA_964623955.1 uncultured Rhizobiaceae bacterium | reverse complement strand
CGGGTAGGGTACGTGCGAATACAGGCCGTCACAACAGGCGCGGCAAAGTACCGCCGTTGCTTTTTCGGGAAAAGTACGGCGGGTCAAACTGCCGCAGTTACCCGATGGACCGCCCTTCGAAAAAGCGGTACTATCGTACTGGTCTTGAGGTGATGTAACGGAGGGTGCCAACCCAAAGGATACAAGTGGAATTGACCTTAATGCGAACTCACCGGTTCCATGACGGTGTCAATCGAAACTTATTCTTTCAACACCAGACATCCTCATCGGTCACCTCAAGGCCAACTCTCTAAATTTCTTCCACCATCCCCGCGGCGATTTTTTCGGCGACCATGAGCGTCGGCAGGTTGGTGTTGCCGCGTGGGATCACCGGCATGATCGAGGCGTCGACGACGCGTAAGCCCGCAACGCCGTGCACCCGCGCGGTGGGGTCGACCACCGCCAGCGGGTCGTCGGCCGCGCCCATGCGGCAAGTGCCCACATGGTGCGCCTGGCCCGAGACGCTGCCGGAAACGAACTCGTTGAGCTTGTCGTCGTCAATGGCTAGTGCGGCGACATCGACACCGGGCTCCGACAGGGACCCAAGGATCGGCCGTCCCGCCGCCGGGAACATATCCAGCAGCTTGGCCAGCACCCCGGCGCGCAGCGCATTGTAGGCGCTGATGTCATTGAGTTGGCGTCTGCGGTCGGCGCGGCTTACCGGGAATGCGTGGTGCCACAGCTTGCGGACCTCGGGCGCCAATAGCATTTCCGCAGCGCGACGCACGCCGCCGGCCAGGCGCAGCTGGTCGCGGTCGTCGGACTGGAAGTCGAACTCGATCCGCGCCCGCTCGCGCGGGTCGGCGCTGCGCAGCGACACTAGCCCGCGCGAGGCGGGTTGCAGAAGGGCCGGGGCCAGCGAGCTGATACGCCGGCCCAGAGCGTGCCAACCTGCCGTGCCGACCAGCGAGATATACATATCGCTGAGCGGGCAGTCGGCGATTTTCGAGGAATAGCGCAGAGTGGCGATGGTGTGGCGGCGCTCTCCGTGGCGGTGGTTTGCCTCGCGTCGCGTCTGCACGATTAGAAAGACGATCTGATGGTTCTGCAGGTTGCCGCCAACGCCGGGCAGGTCGGCGATGACGGGGATGCCCAAGCTTTGCAGATCGGTACCCGGGCCGATGCCGGCGCGCAGCAGCATCGCCGGCGATTGTAGTGCGCCGGCGGAAATGATGACTTCGTTTGCCGTAAAGGTTTGAACTTCGCCGTCGATTTCTGCGGTGACACCGGTGACCCGGGGTCCGCTGTTGTCGATCTCCAACCGCTGAACATTGGCGTTGGTCGCAATACGCAGATTGGGCCGTCGGCGCGTCGCCGCGTCGAGGTAGCAGATGGCGCTCGACGCCCGCCGGTCTGTGAACTTGCTGGTCGGCAGGGCGCCGAAGCCGTCGCGGAAGTCGCCATTGAAATCGGCGATATGGGTGATCTGGCGGGAGCCGCAATAGTCGTTGAGGGCGTGCATTAGCGGCGGCCAGTCGGCATGCGCCAGCCGACGGATGGGCACCGGGCCGTCCTGGCCGTGCAGTTCGCTATGCTGACCGCCGGCGAAGTCGGTGTCGTTTTCGAGTTTGCGAAAGAAAGGCAGCACGTCCTGCCAGCCCCAGCCTTCGACGCCCATCTGCGCCCAGCCATCATAGTCGGCGGGGGTGCCGCGCAGTGCCACCATGCCCATCAGCGACGAGCCGCCACCGAGAATACGCGCCTGGCGCAGCGGCTGCTCCGGCGAATTATCGCGGCCGCGCATATGGCCGCGCAGCTCCGACCAGAGATAGGCCGGGTTGTAATAGGACTCCGGATAGGTATC
>CAZUVO010000360.1:0-1848 GCA_964623955.1 uncultured Rhizobiaceae bacterium | reverse complement strand
GCCATCGAGGCGCTGTGCGGAAAGCTCGGCCGCCCCACCACGCAACCGTCGCGCAGATGCACCTTGATGCGGCGGAACGAGCCGGCATTGTGCGGCAAATCGCCCTCCAGGCTGTGGAACACGCCGGCCACCACATTGTTGATGGCGCAGGCCTCCGACTGGTTGAGGCCGCAATCGACGCAATCGATATTGTCGCGGAGATCGATTTCGATCATCGCATTGTCCGGGTCCAGCGTGAGCTCGACCTTGATCGGGATGCCGTCGGGCAGGATCGGCTCGAACGGATCGTGCGCCCCTTCATTGACGATCTTGGCTTTCGGCAGCTCGCGGATCGTCTGCACCATGAGGCGCTCGGAATAATCGAACCATTCCTCGATGAAATGCTTGATCTGGTCCTTGCCGTATTTGGCGCACAGTTCCTTGAGGCGGCGTTCGGCAATGCGGGCCGAGCCGAGTGCTGCGAGAAAATCGCCATACCATTGTTCGGGCACGCGGATGCGGCGGCGGCACATGCGGATGATATCGTCGTTCATCTCGTAATTTCGTTGCACCCGCACGCAAGGGAAGACCATCGCCCCTTCCATGTACACGTCATGCGCCGCCGCATGGTAGGTCGTGGGAATGGAATTGCCGATGTCCGCCTGATGCGCCTTGGCGCAGGCGGTGAAGAGATGCTCGCCGTCGATAAAGACCGGCACCAGAACCGTCAGGTCGGCCGAGTGGGTGTTGCCGAGATAGCAATCATTGTGCAGGAAGGCATCGCCCTCGGCGAGATCGTCATGCAGATCGGTCATCGATTGGGTCTGCAGGTGCGAGCCGAATATATGCACCGGCAGACCCTCGGCGGCGGAGAGCAGGCGGTTGTCGCCGGTGCAGATGGCGCAGGAGAAATCGCGCGCCGCCGCGATCACGGCGGAACGCGCCGCGCGCAAGAGGGTATTCGACATCTCGCGCACGATGCCATCCAAGCGGTTGGCGAGGATCGAAATCAAGACGGAATCGAGTTGGGAAGCGTCCGGTTTGCTGGTTGTGCTCATGATCTAATTCCTTGCCTCAATTCGCTTCGGTTTCGAGCAGGTAGTTGCCGGCATCGCTCAGGCGTGCCGACATGCCGGGATTGACCACCAAGGTGGTGGTCGGCTCCTCGATGATCGCCGGGCCGGTAATCAGCGCGCCGGAGCTGAGCTCATCGCCGTGATAGATCGGCGTATCGACGCGCCCGGCGCCGAAATAGGCCGGGCGGTGCGCCACCGGCTTGTTGTCGCCCGAGCCACCCGATAGTGAGCTTGCCTCCGGCGCATGGGCGAGGCGAACGCGCGCGCGGCCCTTCCAATTCAGGCATTCGACCTGGCTTTCCACATCGCGCACCGCGAAGACGCGCTCATGCACTTCGTGGAAGGCGGCGATCAAGGCGTCGACATCCTCCGGCCCCCGGAAGCGTCTGATGTTGATCGGCACGTCGAGCTCCCAGACTTGGAACAAATAGCGCGCCTCGAGGAAATATTCGATGCTCGATTCTTCGAGCCCCCGGCTTTCGAGCAGCTTGATGAAACGGCCAAGCTCATCGTCAATCGATTGCAGGGCGGCGTTGACGCCGTCGAAATTAAAACTGCCGCTCAGCGTCACCTTGCTGGCGCTATGCTCGGCGATGATGTCGGAAAACTGCATGCCGCAGGCAGAAAGCGCGCTCGCCGTTTTGGGCAGGATCACGCGTTTGCAGCCAAGCTCGTCGGCAATCGTCATGATGTTGAGGCCGGCAGCGCCGCCACCGGCAACCACCGCGCTTTCCGTCGGGTTGAAGCCCTCCGTCACGGTGATGTCGTGGATCGCCTTGATCATATATTCGCT
>CAZUVO010000359.1:1027-1877 GCA_964623955.1 uncultured Rhizobiaceae bacterium | reverse complement strand
CGAACCATTTTCCCAGGCTGAGGCTTCGACCACCCGTCGTTTTGGCGGCACCGGCCTTGGCCTGACGATTTGCAAGAATCTGGCTGAAATCATGGCCGGCAAAATTACCGCCACGAGTGTACCTGGGGAAGGCTCGACATTCGCCGTGGAGATACCGTTTCAGTGCGACCACGATCGGCCGGCGCCGTCCGACGAGCCGGATCTCTTGGGCGTTTCGGTGCTGTTCCTCACCAATGCGCCGGACATACATCGCCGCTACGAGACTTATCTCTCCGCATGGAACGCGGAAATGAATTGGGCGTCTGGTCCCGAAACGTGCGCGGATGCCCTGCGTGATATGGCCAAGGGCGACAAGCAATATGCCGTATTGATGTTTGCGTCCGACATTCCGCTGGAAACGCGGCGGGAATTGATCGGGCGACTGCGTGATATGGCCGGCTTGCCGAACCTGCGGTTCGTGATCATGAGCCATCGCGAAGGCGAACGTTTCGGCATGGTCAAGCCGGACCAGATGGTGGTCCGCGATCGACCGTTGAAGCGCAGCGCCTTGATCAACGGCGTTGCCGTGGCGGTTGGGCGGGCCAGCCCGGAAGTGCCGCGGGATCTGGAGAAAATAGGTGTCGATGAGAATGAAGTGCCGACGGTCGACGAAGCCCGCGCGGCCGGGCAGTTGATCCTTTTGGCGGAGGACAATCCGACCAACCAAGATGTAATCGGCCGGCAATTGAACCGTTTGGGCTATCAGATGGAGGTTGCCGACGATGGCGGGATCGCCTTGGAAATGTGGCGCAAGGGCGAGTACGGCCTACTGCTAACCGATTGTCATATGCCCAACATGGACGGCTATGAA
>CAZUVO010000359.1:0-985 GCA_964623955.1 uncultured Rhizobiaceae bacterium | reverse complement strand
CGGGAAGCACAAGCGGACAGCGGCGAGCGATTACCCATCATTGCAATTACCGCCAACGCGCTGCAAGGAGAGGCGGAAATCTGTCTTGAGGCGGGCATGGACGATTACCTCTCGAAGCCGGTGGAAATGCGTTTGTTAAAGCGCACACTTGCCAAATGGCTGCCGCGGAACCGAGCCTACATCGATAGCAGCGCCCGTCCGGCGGTTCTTGAACCAACTGGTGAGACGAAGGTGGATCAGACGCACGCCAATGTCGACCCCATTGATACGGGCATCATCAGGGAGATGCTTGGTGACGATGACGATCTGGTCGCTGAAATCCTCTCGGAGTTCGTTGATCCGGCAGCCAGTAATGTGAAGGAAATAGTCGATGCCTGGAATCTCAAGGACGCCACTGCGGTTGGGGGCGGAGCACACAAACTAAAATCCTCGGCCCGCACCATTGGCGCAAATGCGTTGGCGGACCTTTGCGCCGAACTGGAGGAAGCTGCCAAGGCCGGCGACATTGCCGCGATTGCCGATCGGATAAGTGATCTAGAGCCAAGATTCGAAGAAGTACGAGTGTATATTGAGAGGTTGGCCTAGGCTTAAAATTGACGCGCGGCTTCTGCAATGCATCAAAAGTGACCCGCCAGCAATTGCTGATATAGCACCTGCATATGAACGCGAAGCCGAATTCTCCAGGACGTTTGGTCGCCTACCGTCAGCATAAGGTTGACGCGCCCGGCAGGGCCCGACCCAACGACATCCGGATTAGAAATCCAGTCCGGTTCAGAGCGCAAAGCCCCCGACCGACCGTGAAAGCGCGATATCAGATGAACAGCGGAAATGCGGCAGAAGCCAAATGGAGCACCCTTTGTGCCAAAACCAGCCGTTACCGGTCATTGAATTTCTCCTTCAGGTCCTCCAGCATTTGCCGTTCCGCTCGCTGTTGTTCCAATTTTTCTGCTTCCTCGTCCGCGAGACGCGCTTTCATCTCTTCATC
>CAZUVO010000358.1:1709-1947 GCA_964623955.1 uncultured Rhizobiaceae bacterium | reverse complement strand
ATGTCAGCATCGATTGTCTGGCCGGCGAGGTGCATGCGGTCTTGGGGGAGAACGGCTCCGGCAAAAGCACCCTGCTGAAGATCGCCGCCGGCGCTCTGAAGCCCGATTCCGGCACAATCGAAATCAACGGCACGAAGCTCGCTTCCGCCGACCCCCGGCTTGCCGCCAGCCTTGGCCTGGCGACCGTTTATCAGGACGATTCGCTGGTGCGTGAACTGACTGTGGCGCAAAACCTTTT
>CAZUVO010000358.1:0-1696 GCA_964623955.1 uncultured Rhizobiaceae bacterium | reverse complement strand
CAAGTTTCAGAACATCATCGCCTGGGCCGAAACGCAGATTGGCGCGTTCGGCCTCGGCATTCCCGTAACCGCACTCGTCGGCGACCTCACGCCGGCGCACCGTCAGTTCGTCGAAATCGTCAAGGCGCTAATGTCCAGCCCCAAGGTTTTGCTGCTCGACGAGCCGACCTCGACCCTCGATATCGAGGGCGTGCGCAAACTGACGGAAATCATTCAAAGGCTCACCGCCGACGGCACCGGGGTGATTTATGTCAGCCACCGCCTGCCGGAAATTCTCGAGCTCGCCGACCGCGTCTCTATTCTGCGCGACGGCATCCATCGCGGCACGTTCCCTGTCACCGAGGATTTGGCGGAGCAGGATCTGGTGTCGCGCATGATCGGGCGCGACATTCAGAGTGAATATCCCGAAAAACTCCCCTTGAGCGGCGGCGAGCCCATTCTTGCCGCGCGCAACATCGACGGCCACGGTTTTCACGATATCAGTTTCGACCTTCATGCCGGCGAGATTCTCGGTTTCGCCGGCGCCGACGGCAACGGCCAGCGCGAAGCGCTGCGCGCACATGTCGGCCTGGAGGAAGCACACGCGGTGGTGACCTGCGCCGGCAAGCGGGTCCGCACCGCCTCGCCGAGCGAGGCGCTCGCTGACGGCTTGCTCTATTTGAGTGCCGACCGCGCCGGCGAATCTATTTTCGCCGAGCTGGGCTTACGCAAGAACATGATGCTGCCGCAGCTTAAAAAATTCCGAAAATTCGGCCTCGTGTCGGCGCGCGAGGAGCGCGACGAGTCACGCGGCATGATCGAGGATTTCGGCGTCATCGCCGCTTCGCAGGAACAGCCCATCCTCAGCCTCTCCGGCGGCAATCAACAGAAATCGGTGCTCGCCCGCAGCTTCCGCGCCGGCGCCAAGGTTCTCCTGATCGACGAACCGACCCAGGGCGTGGACGCCGGCGCGCGGCACGATATCTATATGGCGATCCGCGAGAATATCGGCCGTGACGGCGGCTGTATCGTAAATTCCTCGGACGCCCAGGAGCTTTCCGGCATTTGCGACCGGGTGCTGGTGTTCTCGCGCGGCAGGATCGTCCGCGAGCTGACCGGCGACGAGGCGACGGAAGAGAATATCGTCTCGAGCTTTCTCACCGTGCGCGACGCCAAACAAAGCGCCGTGCAGGAGCAGGGCGCTGTCGGCATTCTCTCGAACGCTTTCAAATCGCTGATGAGCGGCAGCACCACCTGGTGGCTGCCACTGGTGCTGCTGACGATCCTCACCCTGATCGTCGGCGTCTATGCGTCGTCGCAAAGTCATGTGTTCCTGAAGGCTATCAACATCAAGCATATCTTTCTCGCGGCGGCGCCGGCGGGATTGGTGGCGATGGCGCAACTGCACGTTCTGTTGGTGCGTGGGCTCGACGTTTCGGTCGGCTCACTGATGAGCGTCATCGTGGTGGCGGCGTCTTTCCTGATCGCCGCCAAGGCCCCGGCATTCTCGATTTTCCTCGGCGTCTTGGCATGTCTGGCGATCGGCGTGGCGGCGGGCGCCATCAACGGGCTTCTGGTGCGTTACGCCAAGATCAACGCGGTCATCACCACCATCGCGATGCTGAGCGTGTTGCAGGGCATCGCCCTCATTGGCCGCCCCACCCCGGCGGGCCTCCTCAGCCAGGATTTCACCGGGCTGCTGCGCTTCAAGATCATC
>CAZUVO010000357.1:0-1955 GCA_964623955.1 uncultured Rhizobiaceae bacterium | reverse complement strand
CTGACCTTAGCCGCCGCCCCTGTCTTGGCCCAGGAAGAGGGCGCCATCAAGCACCGCAAGGCGGTGATGAAGGCCGTCGGCGGCCACATGGGCGCCATGGCCGCGATCGTCAAAAAACAGGTTCCGTTCACCAAAGACCTTGCAGGCCACGCCCACGCCATGGCCGAGTTGGCCAAGATCACCGCCAGGGTTTTCCCCGAAGGCTCCGACTTCGGCGAGACCCGGGCGCTCGAGGACATCTGGACAAAGCCAAAGGAATTCGCCGAGGTTGTCGATGCCTTTATTGTGGAATCCGATAAGCTGGCCAAGGTCGCTAAAAGCGGCGACGTTGCCGCCTTCGGGGCACAGTTCTAGGCGATGGGGAAAAACGCTTGCGGCGCCTGTCACAAAAAGTTCCGGGAGAAGAAAAAGTAGCCTTGCCGGATCGAATTCGCGGGGCTGAGCGCCATGGGCTGATCCGGCTGGCGGCGCTGGCGTGCCTGCTCTCGGCCGGACCGCTTGCGGCCGAGGCGGCCGGGAGCAATGCCGACGCCAGGCGGGGGCAGTACCTGTTTGACGCCGCCGGCTGCCTGGGGTGCCACACCGACGCCAAGTCCAAGGGCAAGCCGTTGTCAGGCGGGCGGCGGCTGAACACACCCTTCGGCACCTATTACAGCCCCAACATCACCCCGGACCGGGAAACCGGCATCGGCAAATGGACCGACGCCGACTTCGTCCGTGCGCTTCGCCAAGGAATCGCGCCCGACGGCGGTCATTATTTTCCGGTCTTTCCCTACCCGTCCTATTCGGGGATGACGGATGCGGATATGCTCGACATCAAGGCCTACATTTTCACCACGCCCCCGTACCGCGCGCCGAACAAGCCCCACGAGACGCGAGCGCCCTTCGGCAGCCGTTTCCTGGTCGGGCCGTGGAAAGCGCTGAATTTCACCCCCGGTCCGTTCAAGCCCGACCCGGCACGGTCCCGGCAATGGAACCGGGGCGCTTATCTGGTCCGGGCGCTCAGTCATTGCGGCGAATGCCACACGCCGAGAAACCTGCTGGGCACCGTAAAACCCGGCATGGACCTGGCCGGTACGTCCGACGGCCCGGACGGCGGCGCCGTTCCCAACATCACGCCGCACAGGAAAACCGGAATCGGCCGCTGGAGCCGTGGCGACCTGGAGGAATTCCTCTCCTCGGGCATGCTTCCCGACGGGGATTTCGTCGGCAGCGACATGGGCGAGGTCATCGATCAATCCACCAGCCGCCTGACTCAGGTCGACCTGAAGGCGATGGTGGAATATCTCCGATCCATCCAGCCGGTGGAAAACCGGATCGAAATAAAAAAGAACAAGAAAAAATAACCCTTGCGCGTTTCGTAGTATAATAGTCGAGTCGCACCCGAGGAGGCCTTCGCTTGTCCAACAACCCCCTGATGATTGTCGCAGCCGTTGGCGCCGCCGCCATTGCCACGGCGATCGGAGTCAACGTGATCCTGTGGCAGGACGAGGCCGAAAAATCCCCTGTTCCCACGACAGTGACCGCCTCGGACAAGGCCTCGGCGGCCTCGGACAAGGCCCCGGCTGAAAGCGCAAAGGACACCAAACCGGAAAGCGAGGGGCTGCCGGCCTTCGATGTGGTCCGGGTCGGCCCCAATGGGGATACCGTTATTGCCGGGCGGGCCAGGCCGGGCAGCAAGGTGGTCATACTGGACAATGGAAAACCCATCGGTGGCGTCGTCGCCGACGGACGCGGCGAATGGGTCTTCGTACCGGAAAAACCCCTGTCGGCGGGAAGCCGGGAATTAAGCTTGAAGATGATCATTCCCGGCCAGGAAGGCATCGTTTCGTCCGACGTGGTCGTGCTGGTGGTGCCTGAGCGCGACAAGGACATCGCCGGGCGCGATACGACAAAAACGCCGCCTACGGGTGGCCCCGGCACTCTGACGCAAAGCCCCGGTGGTGCTAAGGGCG
>CAZUVO010000356.1:0-1981 GCA_964623955.1 uncultured Rhizobiaceae bacterium | reverse complement strand
CCAAGACAACGGAAGAATCATATCATGCGAAGCGTTTTGACACAGCCTGGACCCATTTCGGACAATGGTCGGGACGATTGGGACCGGAATAATTGTAACCAGGCCGCACGACATGGATCGCTCGCCGAGCAATTAGTCGCCAGGGTTGTATACTTTCAGGTGCCTCAAGTACTCACGCTTCAACGGCTCCTTGCCTAACTGCCAGATGAGATTCCGCCGTCAGCGACCAAGGTCGCCCCAGTAGTGTAGCCGGCGTTGGCAGAGGAAAGATAGAGAATGGCGGCGGTGGTCTCGTTTACCTCGCCGACGCGGCCCAATGGACAATCGGCCTCAGCATAAGCATAGAGCCCTCCGCCAGCGAGCTCGTTGAATTGCTCGAACATCGGGGTATCGATCCAGCCGGGACAGAGATTGTTGACACGCACCCCCTCGCGCGCCAATTCGAGCGCCATCATCCGCGTCATATTGACCATCGCGCCTTTGCTCGTGGAATAGGCGATATTGCCGGGCGGCGCGCCCATCACGCCCAGCATCGAGGCGACATTGACGATGCTGCCCCTGGCTTCTTTAAGTGCCGGCAAACAAGCCTGGATAGTGAAAAAAGCACCTTTCAAGTTGAGCGAAAGCACTGTGTTCCAATGTGCTTCATCGATATCGCCGAGCGACGCTTCGTCGCCTCGACCGGCATTGTTGACTAGGATGTCGAGTCCACCCATTGCCGCGATCGCTTCCGCTGCAACGCGCTTGATGTCAGCTACATCCGACATATCGCCGGACGCGGCGACGAGACGTGTGCCGCCTCCCATATCCGCGATAACTTTGTCCACGCTTTCCGTGCTACGTCCGTTGATTGCCACCGTGGCACCGAGCCCGTGGAAGCCTTCGGCGGCGGCGCGGCCAATCCCCATGGTGCTGCCGGTGACGAGGACGCGGCTGCCCGTAAAATCTAACTGCATGCCCATGTCTCCTCCCCCGCGCTCAACCCGCGCCGTCAGCGTGATTGGCACCGCCCCAGCCGGCGTTTGCCATACATCCACCATCGTTACTAAGTATGGCGCCCGTCACATAGCTCGCATCATCGGAGGCGAAATAGAGGATCGACGAAGCGCATTCGCGCACGCTGCCGATCCGTCCCATTGGTGTCGAGCGATTGATGAATTCATAAACCTGTCCACCGGTCGCCTTGTTTTCCGCCTGGATTAGCGGCGTATCGATATAGCCGGGGCAAAGGCAGTTCACGCGCACGCCGTCGTCAACAAGCTCGAGGGCCATGGTGCGCGTCATGTTGACCAGTCCACCCTTGGTGATTGCGTACACATTGCTGTCGCTGGGGCCACCAATCAGACCAGCGATAGAGGCGATATGAACGATATTACCCTTCGATTTCTTGAGCGCCGGCAAGGCGAATTTGGAGCAGAACACGGCCGACTGTAGATTGACCGCCATCATCTTGTCCCAATGTTCTTCGGTAACATCCATGATACGGGCGAGGTCGCAAATGCCGGCGTTGTTGACCAAGCAATCGAGGCCGCCGAGGCCCGCGATGGCGGTCTCGACCACGCTGCGGCAACCTTCGACCGTGCCAATATCGCCCGGCGCCGCAACCAGCTTATCGCCGCCAAGTCGCGCAACAGTCTTTGTCACAGTCCTCGGATCGCGACCGTTGATGGCAACTGCGCCGCCCGCTTCAAGAAACATTTCCGCGGCGCCAAGGCCGATGCCCATGGTGCTGCCGGTTATCAGAATTCGCTTGCCGGAAAAATTCATGAGGTTACCTGTCCGCCGTAATAGCTCCTGCACAGACCAAAACCGAAAATGCTCGATATTGATTTTGAGTCACGAAGATAGCCCGAAAGAATAGCCAATGTCTCTTTCTGGCTAATCTCGGACTCTATTTGCACGCTGTAGAAACGTCCGCTGTTGGGGGAATTCTGTTGCAAAACTCTTGAACGAATTATGAGAACGTGATTCCTATTTTCTG
>CAZUVO010000355.1:0-1983 GCA_964623955.1 uncultured Rhizobiaceae bacterium | reverse complement strand
CGAAGCTATGCACCGAGGTGAGCATGCCGGAGCGCACCAGGAAGGTGCCCATCAGGCTAAGCGAAAAGCCGAGAATGGCGAGCAGCACGGTCCAGCTTTTAAGCGCATCGCGCTTCTCCGCGACGATCGCCGAATGGAGCAGGGCGGTGGCCATCAGCCAGGGCATGAAGGACGCGTTCTCCACCGGGTCCCAGAACCAGAAGCCGCCCCAGCCGAGCTCGTAATAGGCCCACCAGGAGCCGAGCACGATGCCGGCGGTGAGCGCCGACCAGGAGGCGAGGCTCCACGGCCGCACCCAGCGCGCCCAGGCGGGATCGACCTTGCCCTCGATCAGCGCCGCGACGGCGAAGGAGAAGGCGACCGACAACCCGACATAGCCGAAATAGAGGAGCGGCGGATGGAAGGCGAGCCCGGGGTCCTGCAGCAGCGGATTGAGATCGCGGCCGTTCAAGGGCGCCGGGTCGAGACGCAGGAACGGGTTCGAGGTGGCGAGGAGAAAAACGATGAAGCCGACGCCGATCAGCCCCTGAATGGCGAGCACGCGGGCTCTGAGCGCCGGCGGCAGATTGCCGCCGAAGCTGGCGATGGCCATGCCGTAAAAGGCGAGGATCCACACCCAAAGCAGCATGGAGCCTTCGTGATTGCCCCACACGCCGGTGAACTTATAGAGCAGCGGTTTCGCTGAGTGGGAGTTCTGCGCGACGTTGGCGACGGAAAAATCCGACACCACATAGGCATACATCAAGCAGGCGAAGGAGAGCGAGACGAAGACGAATTGCCCCGCCACCGCCGGGCGCGACAGCGCCATCCAGGTGGCGCCGCCGCGCGCCGCGCCGACGAGCGGCAGGGTGCCCTGCACGACGGCGAGGGCGAGGGCGAGAATAAGCGCGAAGTGGCCGATTTCGGCAATCACTTGCCGGCCTCGTCGCCTTGCCCCTCATCGCCCTGCCATTGCCCTGATTCCTTCAGTGCGTCCGCCACTTCGCGCGGCATGTAGTTTTCGTCATGCTTGGCGAGGATTTCCACCGCTTCGAAGGTGCCGCCGCGCATATGACCTTCGGCGACCACGCCCTGGCCTTCCTCGAACAGGTCCGGCAATACGCCGTTGAAAGTGACCGCGATATTGTTGGAGAGATCGGTGATGTTGAAGCGGATGTTGAGGCCGTCGCGCACGACGCTGCCTTCTTCGACCAAGCCGCCGACCCTGAGGCGCTGGTCGGGCGCAAAATTTTTCTCCTGCACCTCGGTCGGGCTGAAGAAGAACACCAGGTTTTCGTCGAAGGCGAGCAGGATCAGCGCCGCCGCGAGGCCGAGCGCCGCCATGCCGAGGCCGACAAAGATCAGACGCCGTTGTTTGCGCTTCACGGCGCCGCCTCTTCTTGTGCGTCCTCATCCTCCGCGCCGCCGCGGCCGCGCCGCCCGCCGCTCGCCGCTTCGAGCCGCTTGAGCTCGGCCTCGCGCAGGCGCAGGCGGCGGATGCTGAGAACCAGCAAGCCGATCATCACCACCGCGCCGACGCCGAAGGCGGGCCAGACATAGGCGGCATAGCCGCCCATTTCGAAAAAGGACATTTCCGTCAAAACTCTTCGTTCAGGGGGTCGGAAGTGCGCCCCAGATTAAAGACTTGCACGCGATATTTCATATTAAATTGGCGTGATCAGCCGGATTTCCACTAATTTCCCACTTGCGCAAGGCGCAAATTGCGAATGCGCCGCGCGGCGATTTCCGAGCGCAGGCGAATAATCAGCACCACCAGATAAAACGCGATGAAGCCCGCCACCATGAGGAGGAGCGGCGCGATCATCGAGGAATCCATCGAGGGCCGGTCGAATTTCGACAGCGTCGCCGGCTGGTGCAGGGTGTTCCACCAATCGACGGAGAATTTGACGATCGGGATATTGACCACACCCACGAGCGCCAGAATGGCCGAGGCGCGCGCCCCCTTGGTCGGGTCGTCATAGGCGCTATTGAGCGCGATATAAC
>CAZUVO010000354.1:0-2016 GCA_964623955.1 uncultured Rhizobiaceae bacterium | reverse complement strand
GTTGTAGGAATGATAGGTCTTGCCTTGGTATTGTTGTTCGAGGCAATCGCCGAGCCAGAACACGCCGGGCGCGATTTCGCGGGGGAGGGGATTTTTGGCTGCCATGGTTACCTCATGAGCCCGCGCGGAATATAGGCAGGCGGGACATTTTTGCGGTCGAGTTTGTCCAGTACCTCGTCGAGCGTGCTGAACTGGCGCTCGACATGGCGGCGGCCGCGAAAGATGGTGCCGTAGCCCGGTGCGATGGCTTGAATGTCGAATTGCTCGAACACCTCGTTCACCGCCTGGCGCACCGGCGCCATATTGGCGCCCTCGATCCACCAGTAGCGGGTGTTAAGCAGGAAGGAGCGCACGAAGGGAAAGTCGGTGACGTTGTCTTCCTCATTATCGCCGATCTGCCACGGGCTGTCTTCGACATGGTTCCAGACATGGCTGAACATGTCGGAGGAGAACAGGATCTTCGTTGCCTCGTCGTAAATCCAGCGCGTAGTGATCAACCGGATCGGCGCGTTGAGCACGTCGATGGTGCGGTTGGGACCGAGCGAAACTTGCGTGCGGTCGCCGCGTCCCAGCAGGGTCGTCTTGAGGATCGGGTTTTTCTCTTCGCCGCGCAGCGTCTCGAACTCCACCCATTCCTCGACGTCTGGCACGGGGGAAAAGCACTCGACGACGTTAAACCGCTTGGCGATCGCCATAACGTTGCTGACTGACATGAATTCGTTGAGGCGCAGCGGAATGATCGAGAGCGGCATCTCGCGGTCGAGAAGGCTGTCGAGCTGCTCGAGGATTGCGCCCTCATGCGCGGCATAGCCGGTATCGAGCAGCATCGCCGCATCGTCGTCGATCAGCAGATAGCAATTGGCGGGCGCGAACCCGCGCGCGTCTTCCGGATAGGCGCTGACCTGGCCGTTCAGCTCGAACGTATTGTGCAGGGCATAGACCTTGCCCTCGACCAGTTCGGTAATACTGCTAATGGACATGCTGCGTTACTGATCCCCCGCGCTTCACCCGGTCTCTTAGATGGACCGTTCGGACATAGTGACAGACCGCGCTATTCGCCGAAAGCCAGGAGATATAATACGGCCAGCGGCAAAACGTCCCGTCAATGACCGCGTGCGCCATGCCGGAACCCCATTGGCCTTTCTGGCGACCGAGGAATGCGGCCTAACGGTTTTGGAAATTTCATGGCATTGTCGCGCGTTTGTTTCCCCTTGAGGTTCTGATGCCGCTGCGCTGGGTTATGTTGATTGTGCTGTTTCTGGTACGGCTCGCCATGGGCTACCAGTTTCAGTCGGTAGCTTCGGTGTCGTCCCACCTGGTGGAGGATCTCGGTTTTAGTTATGCCGAGATAGGCACGCTGATCGGGTTTTTCCTGGTGCCCGGCATTTTCTTTTCGATACCGAGCGGTGTTTTGACGCGCGCGATTAGCGACAAGCGGTTGCTGATGTTCGGCGCTCTGACGATGGTCGCCGGGGCGCTGGTCATGGGACTCGGCGCCGGTACGTCGGAACTCTTTACAGGCCGCCTGATCACCGGTATCGGCGGCGCCATCTTCAACGTCACTCTTACAAAAATGGTCACCGATTGGTTCGACGGCAAAGAGATCGTCACGGGATTGGCGGTCATGCTGACGGCGTGGCCGATCGGCATAGCGCTTGGCCTGCTGACCCAGGGTTTCATCGCCGATACCTATGGCTGGCCGTGGGCCATCTACGCCACCGGCGCGGTGGCCTTGGTCTCGTTCCTGATGACGGCGACGCTGTACCGCAATCCGCCGCATATTGCGCACGCCAGCGGCCAACCCCTGCGGTTCGGCCTGCCGCGGCGTCAGCTCGTTCATATCAGCGTTGTCGGTGCCGGATGGGCTCTGTTTAACGTAAGCCTGATTGTTTTTGTCAGCTTCGGACCCGACGTTGTGATCGGGCTGGGCTACGAGGCTGGATCGGCGCGCACGATTATCAGCCTGGCCACATGGTCGATGTTGATCTCGACGCCATTTGGCGGCCGGGTGATGGA
>CAZUVO010000353.1:0-2058 GCA_964623955.1 uncultured Rhizobiaceae bacterium | reverse complement strand
GGCCGAGAGCCTGCAGATCTACACCTATGGACTGCTGGCCAGCGATCACAAGGTCACGACCTATCCGGTGCACATTAGCTGCGGCCATAGTGTCGATACGATCATGGAGCTTCGAAAAAGAGGTTTGAACATCGTTGCCGAGACCTTGCCGCTGTTCCTGAGTACGACGTGCCATGAATTGCAGGACAAGGGTTTCTCGAAGGAAGCAAAAATTCAGCCCCCGGTGCGCTTCCAAAAAGACCGCGAGCGTCTGTGGCGGGGTATCCAGGAGGGCGTCATCCAGATCATCGGCACCGACAGCGTCCCGCATGAGAAGCATTCCGGGTTCAAGGACGACGATTTCTGGAATTGCAATGTCGGCGTCAACAACCAGATGATGAATACCCTGCCGCTGCTCTATGACCAGGGCATTCATGGCGGCAAGATCGACTTACAGACGCTTGCCAGGATTACCTCGACGAACGCCGCCAAAATGTACGGCATCTATCCGAAGAAGGGATTGCTCGCCGAAGGCAGCGATGCGGATATCACCGTCGTCGACGCGGACAGAGAAATCATGCTGGGCGACGATCGTACGCGCGGCAAATCCGACTACTGCTTGTTCGAGGGTCAGAAGGTGAAAGGCGCGCCGGTGATGACGTTCCTGCGCGGGCAACTGGTCGCGGAGAATGGCGAGATCGTTGCCGACAAGGCGAGCGGACAATATCTTAAGTCCTGATCGGCTCACATTCGAGGAGCGCCGGTATGAAATATGGTTATTTACAAGTGCCGTACAACAACGCGTCCACGACGGTCGCCAACATGGCGTTGGCCGAGAGCGTTGGATTTACCCATGGCTGGATTCCGGATTCGCATATTATTTGGAGCGAGTGTTTTCAATATTTGACACTGTGCGCCGAAGCGACCGAATCCATGAAATTGGGCACCATGGTGACGTCCCCGGTGACCCGCCATGAAACGGTCGTCGCTTCCTCCATAAGTACGCTCGATGAAATCTCGGGCGGTCGCGCGATTCTCGGGCTGGGGCGCGGCGACAGTGCCGTCCGGACACTCGGCATGAAGCCGGCACGGGTCGATGATTTCAAGATAAGCGTCGAGCGAATGATCAGGCTGTGCCGTGGCGGAGAGATCGATTGCAACGGCGTCGCCGTCCAGATTCCGTGGCGCGCGGGTCGCGCGGATTCGATGCCGTTATATGTCGCGGCCTACGGTCCCAAGGTTCTCGAATTTGCCGGCACGGTGGCGGATGGCGTGATTCTGCAAATCGCCTCTCCGGTCATAATCAAATGGTGTGTCGAGCAGCTCAAAAAAGGTGCCGACAAGGCGGGCAGGTCTTTGCAGGAAATCGATATCGTCGCTGCGGCGTCATGCTGTGTCGGCGATGACGCGGAATATTGTCTTAACCTGGCACGGCCGTTTCCGGCCACCGTATCCAATCACATCAAGGATATCTTGAAGACGATATCGCGCGATGAAATGCCCGAGGAATTGTCACGCGTGGTGGATCTGATCGACGACTATGACTATCTCGCACATGGCAAAATGGGGGCGTCCCACGCCGATGCCGTGCCCGATGAGATGGTTCGCGATTACACGATTATCGGAACCGTCGACGAATGCCGGGACAAGGTGGCGCAATTGAAGGAAGTCGGCGTTACCCAGGTCGCCATTTACAATATGACGGAGGAAATGGGCCAGCCCGACAGCGTGACACGGGGCAATATCGAGGCCTTCGGGAGAGCGATCATCCCGCATATTTCCTGATAGCGATGGATTCACAAGCGAAACAAAATGCCATCGTCGATTTTGTGTTCGAGCATGCGGCCGCGACGCCGGACAGGCTGGCGATCGCCTCCGAGTATGATGCGTTTACCTATGACGAGTTGAAAGAGCGCGTCCTCGCCGTCGCGGACCGGCTGATGGCGATGGAGATCGGCCCGGGAGATATCGTCGCCGTGCTCGCGCCGCCGAGGACCGACGCCTACACCCTGTTCCTGGCATTGAATTCGATCGGCGCGATTTGGCTGTCGCTGAACAACAAGTTCCGCTATCCGGAGA
>CAZUVO010000352.1:1332-2073 GCA_964623955.1 uncultured Rhizobiaceae bacterium | reverse complement strand
CACCGGTGCCCGAGACTCTATCAGGTAGTGGTACATAGAACGGGGGCTTTACAGGTCGAGCCGTAGAAGGCGACGCGCTGGCGCACCCAGGCGACGCGCGCATCGACCGCCTCGTCGTCCGGTCCCGTGGCGATGAAGCCGCCGCCGGTGATCTCGAAATTGCTGCGCGCGAGGCCCCGGCCCTCTAGCCCTTTCGCCATGACGGGCCCCACCACATTCTCCTGATAACGCCGGGTGCAGAAGGGATGAAGCCGCACCCCGTCGCACGCCTCGGCGGCGAGGCGGAGCATCGCCGGGCCGACCGCACCGATGGTCACCGCCGGCGGCGGCGGCGCCATGGGCTCGGGCACGAAGGCCGGGGTCATCAGGCTAAAATTGTAATGTTCGCCCTCGAAGCTGAGTTTTTCGCCATCCTTCCAGCAGCGCCGGATGGCGCGGAGCGCGGCGATATATTCGCGCAAGCGCGGCGCCGGGGCGCTCCACGGCACCGAGAAGCGCCGCTCATTATGGCCGCGCACCTGCGAGCCGAGGCCGAGCACGAAACGCCCATCGGACGCCGCCTGCAGATCCCAGCCGAGATTGGCGACCACCATGGGGCTCCTCGGAAAGGCGATGGCGACGCCGGTGAGGAGCGCCAACCTCTCCGTGGCGGACGCCGCGACGGCGAGCGGCAGGAACGGATCGTGACGGTTCTCCAGCGTCATCACGCCGTCATAGCCCGCCGCTTCGGCGGCGGCCCCC
>CAZUVO010000352.1:0-1322 GCA_964623955.1 uncultured Rhizobiaceae bacterium | reverse complement strand
TGGGGGGGGGGCCGCCGCCGCCGGGACTTTCTTCAGGTCGTCCTGCGGCAGGGTGGTGAAGATCTTCATGACAGGGGTTAACTGAGCTCGATCATGACATGTTCACGGAACGCATCGCGTGCCTTGAGACGCTCGTACCAGGCTTCAAGATTGGGCAGCGTCGGATGCGCGATGGCAAGCGCGTAATAGCGGTAGCAGGCGCAGCCGACCGGGATGTCGGCGATGGTCAGCGCATCGCCGGCAACGAAGGGCCGCTCGGCGAGATGCGCATCTAGGAGGGCCCAGCGCTCGGACATCGCCTTGGCCGAGGCATCGATGGCGGCTTGGTCGCGCTCCTCCGGCGGGGTGCGGATGAGGCCGAGAAAGACCGGGATGAGCGGCGGAATGATGACGGTCACCATCCAATCCATCCACTGATCGGCGCGGCCGCGCGCGGCGGCATCCTCGGGCCATAACCCGCCGGCATCATATTTCGCCGCGAGATAGCGCACGATGGCGTTCGATTCCCACATCACCGTGTCGCCGTCGACGATGGTGGGCACCAGGCCGTTGGGGTTCAGGGCGAGGTATTCCGGCTTATCCAGCCCGCCATATTGCCGCCCGGCATCGATCCGCTCATGCGCCAGGCCCAATTCGCCCACGGTCCACATGACTTTCTGGACATTTATCGAATTATTTCTACCCCAAACAGTCAGCATTTGGCCCTCCCTTGACCCATTTCACCTACATAAAAACCAGGAATTTCAGTTAGTTATCACCTAAACGGGTCCGCGAACCGGGCGGATTAACCATTTCTTACAAGGTCGCGGCGCAGGATGGAGAGTAGGCGCAATAGCGTCATCGAGTGAACCACAATAATGGGACCGTTTAGAGAAAGAGGCCGGTTGGGACCGAGACGTGATGGCAACGTCCTAAACTGAAGGAGAAGTACGGTGAAATATCTTACGGCCTTTATCATCGCCGCCTCGCTCTTCGGCCTGCCCTTCGCGGCAGGCGCCGAGGAACCGGCGACCGGTCAAACGGCGCAGAGCGGGCCCCAGCCCAATGCCTGCGTTCCCCATGATGTCGCGATCGATCAGCTCTCGAAAGTGTTCAACGAGAAAGTCGTCGGCCTCGGCCTCGGCAAGAACCAGCAAAGCGTGGTCGAGCTTTTCGTCAGCAGCAAAGGCAGCTGGACCATTCTGGTGACGCTGACCAACGGCATGAGCTGCATCGCCGCCGCCGGGAACAATTGGACCACCGCCCAGGAACAGGCTGAACTCGCTTCTTGATTCAAGCAAATGCGTCGTCGCAGGTGATTCCACCTGCTCGGGATTTGCTCT
>CAZUVO010000351.1:0-2076 GCA_964623955.1 uncultured Rhizobiaceae bacterium | reverse complement strand
CGCCCTGGAGAGCCGCGGCCTGGATATCCGCATTTATTCCCTGCGCCACCCGACGGACCGTGCGCGTCATGCGATTACCGGGGAAATCCGCGCTCCGGTCGGTTATCTGCCGGAATATCTTCATGACGAGCCGTGGCGGGTGCTGCGTGCCTGGCTGGCGCTCAGGGGAAATCCGGGCTATCGCGCTGCCTGGCGCTGCTGGCGCGCCGATTTCCGCCGCGACCGCACGCGCAACCGCATCCGCCGCTTCGGTCAGGCGCTGGTGCTGGCGCATGAAATGCCGCCGGATATCGGCCATCTCCATGCCCATTTCCTCCACACTCCGGCCTCGGTCGCGCGTTACGCCGCCCTGATCCGCGGCCTGAAATGGAGCTGTTCGGCCCATGCCAAGGATATCTGGACCTCGGACAATTGGGAGAAATCGGAAAAACTCGCCGATTGCGCCTGGGCGGTAACCTGTACCAGGGCCAATCTCGACCATCTCGCCGCGCTCGCACCGGAGGGCCGCGTGCATCTCACCTATCACGGCCTCGATCTCAAGCGCTTCCCGCCGCCGGAGGCGCCACGGCCCAAGCGCGATGGCAGCCGCGCGGCGGACCCGGTAACCGTGCTCACGGTCGGCCGCGCGGTGGAGAAAAAAGGCCATGAGGATCTCCTCGCGGCGCTCGCGCGCCTGCCGGACATTTTACATTGGCGCTTCGAGCATATCGGCGGCGGGCCGTTGCAAGAGCGTCTCGCGCAACAGGCGGAACGGCTCGGCATCGGAGAGCTTTGCGAATTTCACGGCGCGCTGGCGCAGGAGGACGTGCTCGCGGCCTATCGCCGCGCCGATCTCTTCGCGCTGATGAGCCGCGAGGCGGCGGATGGCGACCGCGACGGCCTGCCCAATGTGCTGATGGAGGCGCAAAGCCAGGGCCTCGCCGTGCTCGCCACCGACATCTCCGCCATCCCCGAGCTGATCGCGGCGAACGAGAACGGCCTCTTGGTGACGCCGGGCGACGTGACCGGCGCGGCCGCCGCGCTCGCGCGCCTGATCGGCGAGCCGGCCCTGCGCGAGCGCCTCGGCGCCCAGGGCCAGCGCGTGGTGCACGAAAAATTCGCCCTCGACGGCTGCATCGAGTCGCTCGCGGCGCGCCTCGGCGTCGGCGCGGCGGCGGTTGCCTGAGCCATGCGTATCGCCTTCTATGCGCCGATGAAGGCGCCGACCCATCCCGCGCCCTCGGGCGACCGGCGCGTCGCCCAATTGCTCTGGCGCGCGCTTGAGGAAGGCGGGCATGACGTGGTGCTGGCGTCCGATTTCCGCGCCTACGACGGCGAGGGCGATCCTACCGCGCAGGAGGAGATCGCCCGCGCGGGCGGCGAAATCGCCGAGGGGCTGATTGCCGGCTGGCAGGGCGGCGCGCGCGGGGAGCGGCCCGACCTCTGGTTCTCCTATCATCTCTATCACAAGGCGCCGGACTGGCTCGGCCCCGCCGTCGCCCAAGCCCTCGACATTCCCTATGTCGCCGCCGAGGCGTCCTATGCGCGCAAGCAGACCGGCGGGCCCTATGCGCTCGGCCTCGACGCCTCGCTCAAGGCGATCGCCCGGGCCGATGCGATCCTCTCCTTCACCCCGGAGGATGAGGAAGCGCTCACCCCGGTGGTCAAGCACCGGGCCTGTTTGCACCGCATCGCGCCCTTTCTCGACGCGGCGCCTTACCGGGCGGCGCGGGGCGAACGCGCCCGCCACCGGGCGGAGATTGCCGCACGTCACGGGCTCGATGCCGCAAAGCCCTGGCTGCTCGCGGTCGCCATGATGCGCGCCGGCGACAAGCTCGCCTCCTACCGCCTGCTGGGGCGTGCGCTCAATTTGATTGCCGATCCGCCCTGGCAATTGCTCGTCGCCGGCGACGGTCCGGCGCGCGCGCATATCGAGGAGGCGCTCTATGCCATCGGCCGCGACTGTGTCTTCTTCGCCGGCGAGCGTGAGGCGGAGGAGCTGATGGCCTATTACGCCGCTTCGGACCTCTTTGTCTGGCCGGCCTATAACGAAGCCTTCGGCATGGCCCTGCTCGAGGCGGCGGCGGCCGGCCTGCC
>CAZUVO010000350.1:0-2083 GCA_964623955.1 uncultured Rhizobiaceae bacterium | reverse complement strand
CATCGTGGCCCAAAAATGCGGCAATATCGCGCATGTTTACACCCGCCTGGCTCATCCATGTGGCCGCTGTATGCCGCAGAGTGTGCGGCGAAACGCCGGCCAGCCCGGCCCGCCTGACGGCATTCCCAAAACCTTTCTTCACCGACAGCACCCTGGCGTCATTGTATTCGATGACGAACTGGGTTCGCGCCGCCGGCCTCGCCGCCGACAACGCCGCCATCAGTGTATTGTTGATTGGCACGATGGCGCGCTTCTTTTTGGTGATCGGGCGCAGCTTCGGATTAAAGTCGATCCGCCCACGATCCAAGTCTACGCGGTCCCATTCCAGGTCAAGGATGGCCGCGCTCCGCGCCGCCGTGTGCAGGGCTATAAGGGTGAACAATTTGATGTGCGCCATCCCTGCGGCGGCAATCAACTGATCGGCCTCATGGCGTTCCAGCCAGCGGTCCCGTGGTGGGCTCTTCGGCGGCATCTGGATAAACGGCGCCTTGTCGATCCAGTTGGTCCGAGCCGCCTTGATTAGGGCAGATCGCAAATATCCCAGTTCCGTATTGATGGTGGACCCTGTCCGCCCCTGCCCTGCCCGCATGGTGATGTAGGCGCGGACCTGTTCGTCGGTCAGATGTTCCGGGCGCAACGCCATAAGGCCCGCCATGGCGGCCTTGGAGTACGCGACGCGGGAGGTATCTTTCCCCGCCGCCTTTCTGTCAACAATGTAGGCGTCAATGATTTCGCCTAGGGTCGGCTCTGGCGGACGGCTTGCGCGATGGACGCGATCTTTGAACTCGGCAAACTTTCGCTGGGCCTCTGCCTCGTCTGTTGTGCCGAGGCTGGCGCGGCGGGTGTTTCCATCTGTCCAGATGGCGCAGTATTTTCCCCGGAACATTCCAAGTCGTAGATTTCGCATGCGTCCGCCCTCTCGTATCGTTCGACCTCGGATGTAGGAATCCTAATCAATTTGCCGACCCGAAAGCAAGCCAGCGTGCCTTTTTTCACCAGGGCGCGGACGTGGCGCTCGGAACAGTCCCAGCGTTCAGCGAGGCTGGCGGGTGTAAATGGTCTTGCCGGCATCATGAGGACTGGTCCCAAATACTGTCCTGCAGCGGATGCAACTCGATACCAACCCAGACGCGCTGACTTTTCCCGCCCAGGCGTTGCATATCGGGCCGAAGATTAGCCCGGCGCAGGCGGTCACCGAAGGATTTACGGGTTTCTGTATCCTCACCGGCGTCCTTGGCGTAATTCCGCCAGGATTTGAAAAGCTTGCCGGCGGCCTCGGATAAATGTGTATTGCCGGGCTCATAGCGGCAGTCATCGTCAAGCCATTGGCGGAATAAATCCTGCTCCGCAAAATATTCGTTGGTGGCTTCAGCGACGATCTTGGGTTTTTCCAGGCCCTGCTCATTCCAAAGGCATGCGCCCTCGATCATCCATTCGAGAATGCCGCCCGCCTCGTCCTTTAACTTGTCGGCCAAACGGTGGTCTGGCTCATCGGGCACAAACTCAAGAGGAATAATGTGAAGGCGGCGGCGCTCGCCCTCAGTGACGTTCGTCAGCGATGGCTTGTGGTTGCCAAGGATGATGATCTTGAAGCGCGGCGTAAACTCAAAAAAATCTTGGCGCATGAAGCGCGCGGCAATTTTGTCGCCACCTGTAAGCTGTTTGATACGGGCCGCGTTCCATTTTCGCCCGTCTTCGGTTTCTGAGGCATAGACCAGACGCGCGCCGACCATGCGCGCAATCTCCGTTGGATGCCGGTCGAAGCCGCCAGCCGCGAAGGTTTCGGCGGGTGTGGCGACCGCGTAGTCGCCCATGGCCTCGGCAATCGCTTCAACGAAAACCGATTTACCGTTGCCACCTGGCCCATAGAGGAAGAATAGCGCCTGCTCTCGCGTTGAGCCGGTGAGGCAATAGCCTGAGACTTTTTGCAGATACAGAGCTAGGTCAGCATCGCCCTGCGTTATTTCGTTAATAAAAGATACCCAGCGTGGACAGTCGCCGTGCGGATCGACGCCGGTGGATTTCGAAATCAGGTTATCAGGATTGCTCTTTACCGTGCCGCCCGTGTTTAGATCGACGGTGC
>CAZUVO010000349.1:0-2104 GCA_964623955.1 uncultured Rhizobiaceae bacterium | reverse complement strand
GACGGCGCTGAGCACGCCCTCGCTATGGCCATGGGCGGTATCGACGACGACCACATCGACGCCGGCCTCCAGCACCGCCTCGGCGCGCTTCAGCCCGTCCTCGCCGACCCCGGTGGCGGCGGCGACTCTGAGACGCCCCTTCTCGTCCTTGGTGGCGTTGGGGTAATCCTCGGAGCGCTGGATATCGCGCACGGTGATCATGCCGACGCAGCGATAATTTTCATCCACCACCAGAAGTTTTTCGATGCGGTGGCGATGCAGGAGACGCTTGGCCTCTTCCGGATCGACGCCTTCGCGCACGGTGACGAGATTGTCCTTGGTCATCAGTTCGCGGATCGGCTGGCGGGTATCGCTGGCGAAGCGCACATCGCGGTTGGTGAGGATGCCGACCAGGCGGCCATTGCCCTCCTCGACCACGGGAATGCCGGAAATGCCGTGCCGCTCCTTCAGGGCGAGCGCATCGGCGAGCGGCCTGTCGGGCGAGATGGTGAGCGGATTGACGACCATGCCGGATTCGAATTTCTTCACCCGGCGCACTTCGTCGGCCTGGGCCTCGGCGGTCATGTTCTTGTGCACCACGCCGATGCCGCCGGCCTGGGCGATGGCGATGGCAAGGCGGGCTTCCGTCACCGTGTCCATGGCGGCGGAGAGGATGGGAATGCCGAGATCGATGCGGGCAGTGAGGCGGGTGCGGGTTTCGGCTTGTCCAGGCAGCACCTTCGACGCGGCGGGTTCAATCGATACGTCGTCGAATGTCAGTGCTTGCCGGATATCCATACTGTCTCCCGCTCAAGAATTGGAGCGCAATATACACCAAACTTGCGCGCCGCCAAGTTCGATCAGCCGTCTGGCGCCGATGCGCCGCGAAATCCCTGGGCGACGACATAGACTTCCGCCGAATCGTCGCGGCTCGCCGGCGGCTTGGCATGGCGCACCTTGGCGAATCCGCGCTTCAGCCGGTCGAGCAATTCGCGCTCGGTGCCGCCCTTCAGCACCTTGGCGACGAAAGCGCCGCCCGGGCCGAGAACCTCCTCGGCAATATCGAGCGCCGCCTCGCAGAGCGCCATGACGCGGATATGGTCGGTGCCGGCATGGCCGGTCGACGATGCCGCCATGTCGCTCAGCACGATATCCGCCGGGCCGCCCAGGGCATCGCGCAAAATCGGCAGCGACTCCGGATCGAGGGCATCCAATTGCAGCACGTTGACGCCGGCCAAGGGCTCCATCGCCGAGAGGTCGGCGGCAGCCACGGTGCCGCCGGCGCCGAGCCGCTCAAGCGCCACCTGGGACCAGCCGCCCGGCGCCGCGCCGAGATCGAGCACGCGGTGCGCGCCCTTGAACAGGCCAAACCGCTCGTCGAGCTCGATCAGCTTGAAGGCCGCGCGCGAGCGGTAGCCGGCATCCTTGGCGGCATGCACATAAGGGTCGTTGAGTTGGCGCTGCAGCCAGCGTGTCGAGGAAGCTTTGCGCCCGCGCGCGGTTTTGACCCGGACCGAGGCGCCGCGCCGTGAACCGGGGGGCGCGCGCCGGCTCATACCGGCAAATTGTCGGCCCGCATCATGCCGAGCAGCATGCCCTCGCGCAGGCCCCGGTCGGCGACGCGCACGGTCTCCGCCGGGCAGGCTCTGAGGATCGCCTCTAAGATGGCGCAACCGGCGACCACCACATCGCCGCGCCCGGCGCCGATGCAGGGCTCGGCGGCGCGCGCCTTGAAATCCATTTCGAGCAGGCGGTCGACCTGATGGCGGATCTCATCGAAGCTGAGCAGGAAGCCATCGACCTTGGCGCGGTCATAGCGCCGGAGGCCCTGATGCAGGCCGGCGATGGTGGTGACGGTGCCCGAGGTGCCGAGCAGTTGCAGGCGGCCGCCGGCAAGCGGTTCGTCGATGCCGAGCGAGGCGACGAAGGGCGCCACCATCTCCCCCGCTTCGGCCACCATGGCTTCATAGGTTTCGCCCGAGACATGGTCGCCGCCATGGCGCTCGGCGAGGCTGACGACGCCGCAGGAGAGCGACGCCCAATCGGCCAGTTCCGGCGCGCCGTCGCGATCCAGGCGCACCCATATAAGCTCCGTGCTGCAGCCGCCGATATCGAACAGCAGCGC
>CAZUVO010000348.1:0-2108 GCA_964623955.1 uncultured Rhizobiaceae bacterium | reverse complement strand
AACGGTTTGGCGCCGGTCTTCTCGAAAGCCATGCCCAACAGGATCGGATGCCAGTCCGTCGTGCGGTCGTAGCGCTCGGCGATGTTGTCGATCAGGTGGGCGCCCACATAACCGTAGGGACTGTTGAAATCGAAATAAAACTCAAGGGGTGCATCTGACATTTTTAATGTTCTCCTAGCCCGCTGCGATTTCGCGGGCGATAACTAGTTTCTGAATTTCCGACGCGCCTTCGTAGATTTGGGTCACGCGCACATCGCGGTAAATGCGCTCGACCGGAAAATCCTGCAGATAGCCGTAGCCGCCGTGAACCTGGATGGCATCGGAGCACACCTCCTCCGCCATCTCCGAGGCGAACAGTTTTGCCATCGCCGCCTCTTCGAGGCATTTCTCCCCGCGGTCGCGCAAATCGGCGGCGTGCAGGTACATCTGCCGGGCGACCGAGATTTTGGTCTTCATCTCGGCGAGCTTGAACGCTATCGCTTGATGCTCCATGAGCACCTTGCCGAAGGTCTCGCGTTCGCGGGCATAAGCAACGGCATGTTCATAGGCCGCGCGGGCCATGCCTACCGCTTGCGCGGCAACGCCGATGCGCCCGCCTTCGAGGTTGGACAGCGCGATGCGGTAGCCGTCGCCCTCCTCGCCCAACAGCAAGTCGGGTGTCACTTCGACATTATCAAGGGTGATGGCGCAGGTCTCCGACGAGCGTTGCCCAAGCTTGTGTTCGACCCGCGACACCCTATAGCCCGGCGTGTCCGTAGGCACGATAAAGGCGCTGATGCCCTTCGACCCCTGCGCCGGATCGGTGACGGCAAAGGTGATGGCGATGCCGGCTTTGCTGCCGGTGCTGATGAATTGCTTGGCGCCGTTGAGCACGTATTTATTGCCCACCTTCTCGGCCCGCGTCTTGATGGCGCCGGCGTCAGAGCCGGTGTGAGGTTCGGTCAGCATAAAGGCGCCTAGCATTTCGCCTGTCGCCAGTTGCTTCAAGAAGCGCTGCTTTTGATCTTCGCTGCCGAACTTAAACAGCGGCATGCAAACCACCGAGTTCTGCACCGCCATGATGGTCGAGCAGCCGCCGTCACCGGCGGAGATTTCCTCGGTAACCAGAGCCATCTCGATATTGCCGAGGCCGGAGCCGCCCCATTCCTCGGGTACCTGCACGCCCATGAGGCCGAGCGCACCCATACCTTTGACCGCAGCGTCGGGAAACTTCGCTTCGCGGTCCCACTCGGCGGCGTTGGGCGCCAGCTGTTCGGATGCGAACTGCCGCGCCATGTCACGGATCATCGTTTGCTCTTCAGTTAGCAGCACCGGTCATCTCCATTGCTGCCGGCACCAGATCGGCAACGCCGCCGTCTGGTTCGATCTGGCACAGACGACCCGTGGCAATATCCACCCACCAGCCACTCAACTTTAGCTCGCCGGCCCGGACTCGTTCCTCGACCCACGGAATACTTTGCAGATTTTTAAGCGAAATTCGGATGCCTTCATGCTCGACCGATTGCGTATCGGGCACCGCCCCGTCGGCATCGCAACAGCATGCATCGGCGGCGATATCCATCCAGGGAACAATGAATTCGCGTTCGGCGGGCGCACCGGCAGTGGCGTCACGCAGCGCCTGAATACCGCCGCACCCGGAATGGCCGAGAATGACGATATTGCGGACTTTGAGGTCGCGCACGCCGAATTCCAGCGCGGCGTTGGTGCCGTGATATTTGCTGTCCGGCGTGTAAGGCGGCACCAGATTAGCAACGTTGCGAATAGTGAATAAATCGCCCGGCGCGGTGGCGAACAGGAGCGCCGGATCGACACGCGAGTCGGAACAGGCGATGATCATAATGGCGGGCGATTGGCCTTGCGTGGTTAGCTCGTGCATGTGTTCGGGGCGTTGTCTGTAGTAGCGCGTCCGGAACACCCGAAAACCGGCGACGAGTCCGTCGACCGCGCTTCTCCCTGCCTGTGGATCACCTGGTTGCATAACGTTCCCCACCGCTACCAAGACACCGTCTTGCCTTTGTAATCAACAAACCGGCCACTGTCCTCAGGGCGCAACTCGTCCATCACTCGGCGAATGCCGCGAACACTTTTCTTTGGCGATAGGCTCGCCA
>CAZUVO010000347.1:0-2133 GCA_964623955.1 uncultured Rhizobiaceae bacterium | reverse complement strand
GGACCCAGGCGATGGGCGAGATGGATTTCGGCCGCGAGGCGCGCAATCACACCGACGAGCTGATGATCCGCTGGTTCGATCACTGGCTGCGCGGCGAGGCCAACGGCATCATGGAAGACCCGCCGGTCTCCGTCTTCGTCCTTGGCGCCAATAAGTGGCGCCAAGCCGATCAATGGCCGCTGAAGGCGACAAAATTCACCAAATTCTTCATGCATTCCGGCGGGCGCGCCAACTCGCTCAATGGCGACGGCAGGCTGAGCCGGCGCGAGCCCGGCGACGAGCCGCACGACATCTATGTCCACGATCCGCATTATCCGGTGCAGAGCATGGGCGGGCGGAGCTGCTGTATCGCCGCGCTGACGCCGATGGGGCCGCAGGATCAGCGTCCGGTCGAGACGCGCAACGACGTGCTGGTCTTTACCACCGCGCCGCTCGCCCAGGATTTGGCGGTGATCGGCCCGGTCGACGCGGTGCTCTATGCCTCCTCGACCGCGGACGATACGGATTTCACCGTCAAGCTGGTGGATGTGTATCCCGATGGCCGGGCGATCAATGTGGTCGACGCGATCCAGCGCGCGAGCCACCGCGACGGCAGCGAAAAGCCGACCGCGATCAAGCCGAACGAGATCTATGAATATAAGTTCCGCGTCGGCTCGACGGCGATCCGCTTCTCCAAGGGCCACCGCATCCGGATCGAGATCGCGAGCAGCAACTTCCCGACCTTCGAGCGCAATCTCAACAAGTTCCGCAAGAAGATGGATGGCGGCTATTATGACGGCTTCGTCGCCACCCAGCGTTTCTTCCACGATTCCGAGCACCCCTCGCACGTCGTCCTACCGCTTGTGCCCGCCGCCTGACGCTGCGCTGGGCACTTGACGGCCCTGCCGCGCCCGGCTACATCTGGTCAGACCAGATGGCGTGACAGCGACGGTGGGAGAATATGACGGATGTTCAGCCCCTACGCGGCAGCCTCGGCGAGGCGGCCTTTGAGCGGTTGCGCGACGGCATTGCCGGCGGCAAATGGGCGCCCGGCGAGCGCCTGCCGAGCGAGCGCGCGCTGGCCGAGCGTCTCGCCATCAGCCGCCCGGCGCTCAGAGAAGCGGTAAAGCGATTGGAAGGCGAGGGGCTGATCGAGATCAGACCGCGCCGCGGCCTCTTTGTGCGCGCCGCCTCGACCGACGGCCTCGGCGATTCCTTCGAGCGCCTGATCGGCACCGATTTCGACCGGGTCAACGAGCTGTTGGAACTGCGCCGGGTGCTCGAGCACCGCTCGGCCTATCTTGCCGCCGAATATGCCACCCCGGAGGATATCGCCGACCTCACCGAGATCTATGCCGATGTCGAGCACGCCATCGCGACCGGCGGCACCGGCGAGGACGCCGATGCGCGCTTCCATTGCGCCATCGCCAAGGCGGCGGGCAATACGGTGCTCACTCATCTCATGGCGACGCTCCATGGCGCGCTGGCCAAGGCATCGCGGCTCCTGGCATTGCGCCTGATGGAAAGCGCCCATTACCGCGACGGCATGTTCGAGCTGCACGCCCGCATCTTCAACGCCGTCCGCGCAGGCGACCCGAGAGCCGCGAGCGAGGCAATGGACGCGCATTTCGATTTCGTGCTGCGGGAATTCTCGCAGTACCGGGCGAGAGCGGGGGAGACGTAGGGGCAAATTCAGCCAAACGGCACCACCAACCGGAATGCATCCCTTGCATTCCGGCAAGCGCGACCGCGCGCCCGAGTTAATACGAGGTAGCCAAGGGGGCGGATGCCCCGCCCGGCATTTGAGGGACCAAAAAAAGAGGCCGGCGCGCGGCCGGCCTCATCTCCCTCGATTTCGTGCTTTCTTAGAAGGGCTTCGGGTTGATGAAGCGTTTGAGCACGTTTTTGGTCATACGCGATACGTTATTCCGGTAATTATTATGCGCCAGGCTGCCGGCCCAGGCAATGGAGCCGGTGGACCAGACGGCGCCGCCATTCTGCGTTTCGTGGAAGGTGATATCGGCGCGCACCAGCTCGTTTTCATGGCCGCCGATGCCCGGATAGTTGACCAGGATCTCCTCGCAAACGACGAGATAGATATCGGTATGGTCAACCGAAGAGGCGACGACATAGGCGTCGGGCGGGGTGCCGAGC
>CAZUVO010000346.1:0-2165 GCA_964623955.1 uncultured Rhizobiaceae bacterium | reverse complement strand
ATATTTGTCAAGAATCTGGCCGGAACGGCGGGATTTAATAGCCGCAAGAAGATCGCGAGTTAACCATCGCATTTAGCATTATTTTAAGGGCCCGGGCTTATTCTCCATCCCCACGGCACGTAGCCACACGACGAGCAGGAAAGCGCAATGGTCATGCATCAGCCCGAAATCGCCAGCGAGGCCCATGTGATTGGTCCCGACGGCACCCCCATGACGCTCCAGGATCTCCCCCCGGCCAACACCAAGCGGTGGGTCGCGCGGCGCAAGGCGCAGGTCGTCGCCGGCGTGCGCGCCGGGCTGATCACCCTGGAAGACGCCTGTGCGCGCTACACCTTGACCGTCGAGGAGTTCCTCTCCTGGGCCGATATCGTCGACCGCCACGGCATCCGCGGGCTCCGCGTTACGCGGCTGCAGGATTACCGCTAGCGCCGGTGTTTTTCCGGCCGGTGGCAATTTTTGCCGGGTTGGATAGGCAAAATTTTCCCTGAATTAACGTCCTTTTTACCGCCTTCATTGCACCATGCATTTCAGAGGGACGGGAGAGCATAACCCGTCCCGATTTTTCTGAGGCCGCCCGCAGGCGGCCCGGGGAAATCACCAACATGGATACGGCAATTAAGTGCGGAGTTCATTTTGAACGGATTGGTACAGGCGTTTCGCGCCTTGGGCATGGCGCGCACGATCATTCTCTCCGGCGTCCTGCTCACACTCATCATATTTTTCGTTTTTATGGTGAATCGTCTGACAGCGCCCAGCATGGGTCTGTTGTTCGGCAATCTCGAAGTCAGCGACGCCAGCGAAATATCGACCCGCCTCGATTCGCTCGGCATTCCCTATCAGTTGAAGGGCAACGGCACGCAGATATTGGTGCCGACCGATCAGGTGCTCAATCTACGCATGTCGCTTGCCGGCGAGGGTCTGCCGGGCGGCGGCACGGTGGGCTACGAAATCTTCGACTCCTCGGAATCCTTCGGCGCCACCAGCTTGGTGCAGAACATCAACATGCTGCGCGCCCTCGAGGGCGAGCTGGCACGCACCATTTCATCGCTCAATCAAATCGCCGCCGCACGGGTCCATCTGGTTATTCCCAAGCGCGAGCTGTTTAGCCGCCAGGAGGCCTCCGCGAGCGCCTCGATCACGGTGAAGATTCGCGGCGCCTCCCGGCTTCCGCGCAGTCAGGTCGCATCGATCCAGAATTTGGTTGCCGCCGCGGTTCCCGGCCTCGCCGCCGGGCGAGTCGCCATTGTCGACAATTCGGGCAATTTGCTCGCCCGCGGCGACGGCGACGAGGGTGGCGGCGCCGGCGGCGCATCGCGCGCCGACGATTACCGCGCCGCCTTCGAATCGCGCCTGACCAAGACGGTGGAGCAACTCCTCGAACGCACGGTCGGTATCGGCAAGGTGCGCACGGAAGTGAATGCCGAGATCGATTTCGACCGGCTGACCACGAATGCTGAAATCTACGACCCGGACGGGCAGGTGATTCGCTCGCAACAGACCGTCGAGGAAAAAGAAGACAGCAACAATTCCGACAGCAACACGGCGGTCACGGCTTCTTCCAACCTGCCCAATCAGGAGAATCAGGCCGCCGGCAGCGCCTCGTCGAGCCGCACGGCGCGGACGGAAGAGACGATCAATTACGAGATCAGCAAAACGCTGCGCACCCATGTCCGCGAAGGCGGCAACGTTAAGCGTCTCTCGGTCGCTGTGCTCGTCGACGGCACCTATAGCGAAGGCGAGGACGGCGAATCGGTCTACGCGCCGCGCTCGGCGGCCGAATTGTCGCAATTGACCCAACTCGTCAAAAGCGCCGTCGGCTTCGATGAACAACGCGGCGATCTGGTGGAAGTCGTCAATATGCAGTTCGCCGTGAGCGAGTCGCCCTTCGATGAAGCGGAAGCGGGCGGCGCCATGGGTGATTTCGACATCATGCAGATCTTGGAGATCGTCGTCCTCGGCTTTGTCGCGGTTCTGGTGCTGCTGCTGGTGGTGCGCCCGCTCTTGAAGCGCATGCTTGAGGCCGATGGTTCGGCCATGGCGCCGCTCGGCGATCCGATGCCGGCCATGGCGGCCCCGGAGGTCGCACCGGCGCAGATCGCCGCGCCCGAGGTTGCCGCCGCGATTGCGGCACCCGAGCCGATCGCCCCGCCGCCCCCCCCCCCCCC
>CAZUVO010000345.1:0-2168 GCA_964623955.1 uncultured Rhizobiaceae bacterium | reverse complement strand
GCTCGCAGGCGAGCGCCATGGCGATCATCACGCGCTGGCGCTGGCCGCCGGAAAACTCATGCGGATAGGCCTTGAGCCGCTTGGCGGTCTCGCCGAGCGCGACCAACTCGAACAGTTCCTCGACGCGGCGATAGGCCTGGGCCTTGGGCAGCTTGCGGTGCAGCATGATCGCCTCGGCGACCTGCTTGCCGACCGAATGCAGCGGATTGAGCGAAGTGGTCGGCTCCTGAAAAATCATCGAAATGCGGTTGCCGCGCACGCCGCGCAAGACCGCCTCCGGCGCGCCGAGCAGTTCCTCGCCCTCGAACAGAACCGAGCCGTTCGGGTGCGACGCCACCGGATAGGGCAGCAATTGCAGAATGGAGAGCGCGGTCACCGATTTGCCCGAGCCGCTCTCGCCGACCAGCGCCAGGGTTTCGCCGCGCGGAATATCGAACGACGCGCCCTTCACCGCATGGGTCACATTTCCGCCCGCGGTGAAATCCACGTCGAGGCCGCGCACCTTGAGGAGGGTTCCGCCCGCCATCACGCCACCAGCTTGCGCGGATCGAACGCATCGCGCACCGCTTCGAAGACGAAGATCAACAGGCTCAGCATGATTGCGATCACGGCGAAGCCGGTAAAGCCGAGCCAGGGCGCGTGCAGATTGGCCTTGCCCTGCTGCAGCAACTCGCCAAGCGAGGCCGAGCCCGGCGGCAGGCCGTAGCCGAGAAAATCGAGCGCCGTCAGGGTGGTGATCGAGCCGGTCAGGATGAAGGGCAGGAAGGTGAGCGCCGAGACCATCGCATTGGGCAGTGCATGACGCCACATGATGGTGCGGTCATTGACGCCGAGCGCCCGGGCGGCACGGATATACTCGAAATTGCGCACACGGAGGAATTCCGCGCGCACCACGCCCACGAGACTCGTCCAGCTAAAGACGAACAGCACCGCCAAAAGGGTCCAGAAACTGGGCACGATGATGCTGGCAACGATAATCAATATGAACAGCGTCGGCAGGCCCGACCAGATCTCGATGAAGCGCTGGAAGAAGAGATCCAGGAGGCCGCCGAAATAGCCCTGCACCGCGCCCGCGGCGATGCCGACGACGGAACTCGCCAGAGTGAGGATCAGGCCGAACAACACGGAGATGCGGAAGCCGTAAATCGCCCGCGCCAGCACGTCGCGCCCCTGATCGTCGGTGCCGAGCGGATTGGCCGATGTCGGCGGCGAGGGCGCCGGGGTCTCCAAATCGTAATTGATGGTCTGATAGTCATATTCGACCGCCGGCCACAGCATCCAGCCCTTCTCGGTGATCAATTCCTGCACGAAGGGGTCGCGGTAATCGGCCTCGGTCTCGAACTCGCCGCCGAATTCGGTCTCCGCATAGGAGGAGACGACGGGGAAATAGAGCTCGCCGTCGAACTTGACGATCAGCGGCTTGTCGTTGGCGAGAAACTCCGCCGGCGCCGAGATGATAAAGAGCGCGAGGAAGATCCACAGCGAGATATAGCCGCGCCGGTTGGCCTTGAAATTGCGCAGCCGCCGCTTGGACATGGGAGAGAGACGCAATGTCACGATTAGACCTCGCGCTTCTCGAAATCGATGCGCGGATCGATGATCACATACATCATGTCGCCGATCAGATTCACCACCAGGCCCAGCAAGGTGAAGATAAACAGCGTGCCGAAGATGATCGGGTAGTCGCGTTTGACCAGGGACTCATAGCCGAGCAGGCCGAGGCCATCGAGCGAGAAGATGATCTCGATCAAGAGCGCGCCGGTAAAGAGAATGCCGATAAAGGCGGCGGGAAAGCCGGCGACGACGATCAGCATGGCATTGCGGAAGACATGGCCGTAAAGCACGCGGCGCTCGGTCAAGCCCTTGGCGCGCGCGGTGATGACATATTGCTTGTTGATCTCTTCCAGGAAGGAATTCTTGGTCAGCATGGTGAGCGTGGCGAAGCCGCCGATCGCCATGGCGACAATGGGCAGCACCAGATGCCAGAGATAGTCGACGATCTTGCCGCCGAGCGAGAGCGTGTCCCAATCGTTGGACACAAGGCCGCGCAAGGGGAACCAGCTGAGATAGTTGCCGCCCGAGAACACCACCACCAGAAGCACGGCAAAGAGAAAGCTCGGAATGGCATTGCCGACGAAGATGGCGCCGCTTGTCCACACATCGAAGCG
>CAZUVO010000344.1:1970-2184 GCA_964623955.1 uncultured Rhizobiaceae bacterium | reverse complement strand
GCACCGCCCTGGCCGTAGCAGATCGGCCCCGGCTCGGCGCCGGCGCTCTCCGGCCCGACCTGCAGCATGCCGGCCTCGTTGACGAAGGCGATCGAGCCACCGCCGGCGCCGATGGTGTGCACATCGACCATCGGCACATGGATCGGCATGGCGTATTCGAGCTCCATCTCCGAGGTCACGTCGGGCACACCGCCCTGCACCAGGCCGACATCGC
>CAZUVO010000344.1:0-1960 GCA_964623955.1 uncultured Rhizobiaceae bacterium | reverse complement strand
AGGTGATGAGATTGTCGATGCCGGCGGCGCGCGCCGTGGCCGCCGCCGCCATGACGCCCGAGGCGGGGCCGGACATCACCGTCTTCACCGCCTCCTCGGCGGCAACCCCGGAGGAAACGCTGCCGCCATTGCCTTGCATGACGAGAAGATCGTAGCGGAAGCCGCCATCGGCCAATTGGCTGCGTAAATTTTCGAGATAGCGCTTGAGGACCGGCTGCACGCAAGCGTTCACCGTCGCCGTCACCCCGCGCTCATATTCGCGGTATTCGGAAAGGATCGCGTGACCGGCGGTGATATAGCCATTCGGCCAAATCTCGCGCGCGACCTCGACGGCGCGCTTTTCATGCACCGGATTGCGGTAGCTGTGAAGGAAATGCACGACGAGCGCTTCGCAGCCCGCCGCGACCAACTCTCGTACAGCCCCACGCAGCGCATCCTCGTCGAGCGGGGTGACGATATGGCCCTCGGCATCCATGCGCTCGGGCACCTCGAAGCGCAATTCGCGCGGCACCAGGGGAACAAAGCTCCCGATTAGGCCATAAGGCCGCGGGCGGGTGCGGCGGCCGAGTTCGAGCACGTCGCGAAATCCCTTTGTGGTGATCAGGCCGCATTTACTGAGCTTGCGTTCCAAGAGGGCATTGGTCGTGGTGGTGGTGCCATGGCTGATATTGGTTATTTGCTCCAAATCCGCCTTGGCCTCGCCGAGGGCGGCCATGAAGCCTTCCGCCTGATTGCCCGGCGTGGTCGGCACCTTGGCGATGCGCACATCGCCGCCGCCCGGCTCCATATAGACGAGATCGGTGAACGTCCCGCCGACATCGACCCCGACGATCGCGTCGCTCATGCCGCACCTCCCGCCACGGGCAGGCCGGCGGCGGCGTCGGCAATTTCGACCCGGCCCTGGAGCGACAGATAGGCGCTGTAGAGAAGCCCTTCCGTCTGCATCCCTCGGGCGCATGCGAGGCCGGCGGCAAGCGCGCTCTCGATCGCTTCCGGCGGTAGGTCGCCGATGGCCACGGTGACCGGGAGGTCGCCGAGATCGCTGTCGTCGCTGAGCGAGTTGGCCGGCGCGCGCTCGATCGCCGGGTGATCCACCTGCACCTCGTTGGCGATCAGCGTCGCGGCAACATCGGCTTGCGCCGCGGAGCGCGCCAGCACGGTTACCGCGTCGGCGATGCCGAGCGAATGCGAGCGCCCGCGCCAACCGGAGGTCGCCAGGCCACGCACCGGCATGTCATGGGAAAGCCGCACCTGAGCATCCATGCCCGGCGCATCCGCGTTGTCGACGATACCGGCATCGAAGGATTGACCCGGCGCGAGGTGAAGGGCGATGTCGCCGCCATTGTTGCAATAGACCCGCGTCACATCGCGGCCCTTGACGAGAGCAGCCAAAACTTCGTCCGCCACGGCGCCGGCGACGGCGGCCATCGGTGTCACGAAATTGTCCCGGTGCGGCCACACCGCGCCGGCCATGCGCCGCGCCACCGCGCCGGTCAGGAGCGGCCGCGCCGCGCCGACTGGGCTACGCAAACGCGGCAGTTCGGCGACCAGCTCGTCCAGGATCGAGGAAAACCGCTCTCCTGCCTGGTCATAGGCCGCCTCGATCTCCGCCGCATCGCCTTCGGCCAGGGCGATGATATCAATCGGCCCGTGATGGAGATGGAGCCGCCGGCCATCGCCGAGCCGCGCGATTTGCGCCCCCTCCGTCATGCGCCCGGCCCTACCGGCCAGGGGTTGGCGTCGTTCCACGCATCGACGCGCAATTTGCCGTCTTCGCCCGGCACGCTGCCGAGCCCGACGATCGCTTCGACATGGCCGCCGAGCGCAGCGTAATCCTCCCGCGTCAGCGAAAATTCGATGGGCGCGACAAGCGCGGGTGTCGGCACATAGCCGAAGGAATTCTGCGGCATGCGGGCGACATCCACCATCAGGGTGATGCCGCCGCCGGGCCAGATATAGA
>CAZUVO010000343.1:0-2195 GCA_964623955.1 uncultured Rhizobiaceae bacterium | reverse complement strand
GACCGAGATGATCACGTCGCCGGCGGTGAGGCCGGCTTCGGCGGCGGGCGATTCCGGCACGACCTGGGCGATCAGCGCGCCGCCGTCATGATCGACCCGGAACTCCTTCGCCAGCTCCGGCGTCAGGTCTTGAATCTGTACGCCGATGCGCCCGCGGCGGACCTCGCCGAATTCGATAAGCTGATCCATGATCTGGCGCGCCATATTGATCGGAATGGCGAAGCCGATGCCGATATTGCCGCCGCCCGGCGCGATAATGGCCGTGTTGATGCCGACCAGCCGGCCCCTCAGATTGACCAGCGCGCCGCCCGAATTGCCCGGATTGATCGAGGCGTCGGTCTGGATGAAATTCTCGTAAGACTCGATGCCGAGGCCGGTGCGTCCAAGCGCGCTCACGATGCCCGACGAGACCGATTGGCCGAGGCCGAAGGGATTGCCGATGGCGATGACGAAATCGCCCACTTCGACATGCTCCGAATCCGCCATTTCGATCGAGGTCAGGCTGTCCGGCTGGACCTGAAGGACGGCGACATCCGTGCCCGGATCATGGCCCAGCAGGCGCGCTTTCAACTGCCGTCGGTCGGTCAGGGTGACGATGATTTCATCCGCCTTGGCGACGACATGGCTGTTGGTCAGGATATAGCCTTTGGCGGCGTTGATGATGACGCCGGAGCCGACGCTCTGGGTCTGGCGTTGGCGCGGCTCGTCCGGCCGGTCGCCGAAAAAGCGGCGGAAGAAGGGATCGTCGAAAAACGGATGGCGCTGCACTTCTTCCTTGCCGCTGGTGGAGATATTGACCACCGCCGGCGAGACCTTCTTGATCAGGGGCGCGAGCGTCGGCACCTCGTCGTCGGGCAGGGCCGCGCGGGCCGGATCGGCGGCGCCCATCACGCTTATTGCGGCAACGAGCATCGCGGCTGCGATCAGTCGGCTGAATCGACGCGGCATGTTTCCCTCCGTTGCGCTCTATCCGCCCCGCAACGGATATGCTGTTTCGGGACGGATGGGAAGTAAGTTTTTCGCTACCGCGCGAAGCGGCGCGACGGCGTTTCGCGGCCCAACCGCTCGATCAGAAGCGGTGCGACCGGCCGGGCGATGCGCTTGTCGCCGGAAAAATGTGTCCGGCCCGAGGCGCGGCCGCGCCACAGAAGCGCGCCATCCGCCCCTTCGAGCGCCAATTCGAACAAAAACGCCACCTGGCGGACCGAATCGCTGCCGCTCAGGAAGGGTATATCGAGGCCGATGCCCAATTCGTCGAAGCCGCTCTTGTTACCGGCCGAGCCGCCGATCAGGATACCGATCCCCTCATCGGCCGAATCCGTCAGCGTGGAATGCACCGAATAGCGCAAGGTCAGCGGCGCGTCGGCGTTCGCCGCATAGCCGCGCAGGTCGAGGGAGCGGTGGATGATCGCTTCGATATCGCCATCCGGCGGCGTGCCGTCCGGCGGCGCGACGCGCAGCGCCTGAATATCGCCGATCTCGCCATAGACGCCGGATTCGTAATTGCCCCACACATCGGCCCCCGGCGAACGCATGCGCTCGGAACCGGAGCAGGCGGCGGCGAACAAGGCGAGGGCGAGGACCAGAAGCATGCGCATCGGGCCAGTTTGACGCGCGGATTCTCCGCTGTCGATAGTTGCGCACGCCCGCGCCATGTTATGCTCCGCCGTGCAGCTACAACGAGGCACAAGTGGCAAAGACGCTTTTCTACACCCATCCGATCTGTCAGGAGCATGAGGCAGGCCCGCAACATCCCGAGCAGCCGGCGCGCCACCGCGCGATCTTGCAGGCGCTGGACGCGCCGGAATTCGCCGCCCTCGACCGGCGCGATGCGCCCATGACCGATGTCGCGGCGCTGAAAGAGGTGCATCAGGCGGAGCTCGTCGATGTCATTATCGGCAATGTGCCGGAGACCGGCTATGCCGCGATCGACGGCGATACCATCATGTCGCCGGCCTCGGGCGAGGCCGCGTTGCGCGCCGCCGGCGCGGTGCGCGCGGCGGTGGATGCGGTCCTCGGCGGTGAGGCCGACAACGCCTTTTGCGCCGTGCGCCCACCGGGCCACCATGCCGAGCCGGGGCGCTCGATGGGCTTTTGCCTGTTCAATAATGTCGTGCTGGCGGCCGAGCGGGCGCGGCGCGAACATGGTCTCACCCGCGTCGCCGTGGTCGATTTCGACGTCCATCACGGCAACG
>CAZUVO010000342.1:0-2216 GCA_964623955.1 uncultured Rhizobiaceae bacterium | reverse complement strand
ATGCGGCGCGACCACCCGGGCCGCTTCGGCATGTTCGCCGCGCTGCCCATGCCCGATGTGGAAGGCAGCCTGATAGAGATCGAATACGCGCTGGATGTGCTGAACGCCGACGGCGTCGAGATGATGACCAATTTCGGCGACACCTGGCCCGGCGATCCCGCCTATCGGACGGTGTTCGAGGAGCTCAACCGGCGCAAGGCGGCGATGTATTTCCATCCCGTGGCGCCGACCTGCTGCGCCGGCCAGATCGTACCCGGCGTTCAGGAAAGCTGGAGCGAGGTGATCTTCGATACCGCCCGCGCGGTGCAGAGCCTGCTGTGGAACGGCGTCTTCCGGGATTTCCCCGACATCCGGTGGATCTTCTCGCACTCGGGCGGCACGGTGCCGGTGGTCGCGCGGCGCACCGCGACGCTGGCGCAGCATTCGCCGAAGCTGAAGGAAATCGCCCCCAAGGGCATCGATTTCGAGCTCCAACGGCTCTATTACGAGGTCGCCAACGGGTATCACGCCCCCAACATGGCGGCGCTGCTCACCTATGTCCCGGTCTCCCAGGTGATGTTCGGCACCGATTATCCCTACGTCACGGTCGCCGAGAACGCCGAGGGTCTCGCCGAGGTGGTGTCCGGCGCCGATCTGGAAGCCATCCGCAGCGGCAACGCGCTGAGGCTTTTCCCGCAACTGGCGTCGGCATAGGAGGGGAGCGGGAAATTGGAATTAGATCGCTACGATCCGCTGCAAGCGCCCGACCCAGAATCTTGGCTTTCTATGGATGAGCAAGAGCGCATGAACCTGGTGACGGATCATCATCGCCGAGCCCGGGAGAAGCTTCCGAACGAACAGCTTCACGCTGTCATCCACACCATTGTCGAAAACCAGGTCGCGATGGGCGATGAGGTGGGGACCGGTGCGACCCTCGACCGTCTGATGCGCCAGGGCCTCGATCGGCATGAAGTAATCCATGCGATAGGAAACGTACTGTCGGAATTTCTCTATGATTTTGCCGGGCAAGACGATGCGCCGCTCGACGCTAACAATCGGTATGAGAATGCTCTCAAAAGGTTGACGGCGGCGGCGTGGCTCAAGGACTATTCGGGGGAGGAAGGGACATGACCGGAACGGTATTCGTCGGCGCGGGGTATTGGGATCAGGCACCGGACGGCATACGGACCAATGGGCTGTTTCGGCTCGCGCCGGACGGCGGATGGCGATCGGTGACGGCGGGTCTGCCGGACGCGGTCGAGGTGCGTTCCCTCGCGGAGCGGGGAGGCCGGCTGTACGCGGGCACGCAGGACGGCCCCTACCGCAGCGACGACGGCGGCGAGAGCTGGGCCTCGCTGGACATGCCGGGGCTGGAGAGGGTGGTGTGGTCGATCCTGCCGCTGGGCGAGGACGTGCTTTATGTGGGCACCACCGGTAACACCATCCTGCGCAGCGACGACGACGGCGCTACCTGGCGAACGCTCAATGTGCCGCCGCCGCCCGGCGCGGTCCGGATGGGCTTTCCCATGCGGGTGATCCGCTTCGCCGCCGACGCCGCGAACCCCGACGAGATATACGCCGGGTTCGAGGTCGGCGGCGTGATGCGCAGCCTCGACGGCGGCGAGACCTGGACCGACTGCAGCACCGGGCTCTTGGATCTCGCGGGCGAGGATCGTTTCAAGAGCCGCATCGGCAGCGATACCGAAGACGAAGGCATGCTGGATATTCACGCCCTCGCGGTCAGTCCGACCCATCCCGGCACCGTCATTCTCGCCAACCGCATGGGGCTGTTTCGCAGTTCCGACAAAGGCCAGAGCTGGACGCCGATGGATATCGGGCGTTATTCGCCGCTGACCTATGCGCGCGACGTGCAGGTCTTCCCGCACGATCCGGAAACCCTGCTGGGCGCGTTCAGCGTCTCGGCGAATTCGGAGGCGGGGTCGCTCTATCGCAGCGGTGATTTCGGCGAAAGCTGGACGCGCTTCGACCATGACGTGGCCATCAATTCGACGCTGATGACGCTGGCCGTGAGCCCGGAAACCCCGGAACGCGTCTGGTGCGCGGCGCGGCGCGGTCAGGTGTTCGGCACCGAGGACGGCGGCGAGACCTGGCGCGAGCACCCGCTGCCCGACGGCGTCCAGGGGGTCTACGCCATCACGTGCGTCTAAGATCGTTCGCCGCGTCTAGAGCGTTTCACGGTTTGAGAGAATCGGGTGGGGATTCACACGAATCGTCTG
>CAZUVO010000341.1:0-2234 GCA_964623955.1 uncultured Rhizobiaceae bacterium | reverse complement strand
CATGCTGGCGCCGAAATCGCTCTTTCTCACCCGCCCGACCCTATTCGGCTACAACGCGACGCGGGGCGAATTGGAAGCCTCCGCCGCGGCCTTGTTCGAGGTGGTCGAGAGCGGCGCGGTCAAGATCGAGGTCAACCAGACCTATCCGCTGACCGAAGCCGAACAAGCGCACCGTGATCTGGAGGCGCGCAAGACCACGGGCTCGACCCTTCTGATCCCGTGAGCCCGCCCGCCGCGCCCCCCCCCCCGCCGTCGCCTGGGTTGGAGGCGGAATATAATCTCCGCGCCCGCCACCCGGATCATGAGAGCGTACGCGACGGCTGGGCGGCGGCGACCGCGCGCACCAAATCCAGCCTCGAATGGCGCGCGGATCTGGCTTACGGCGATCATCCACGCCAGCGGCTCGATCTCTTTCCCGCAACCGAGACCGGCGGCTCGCTTCTGGTCTTCATCCATGGCGGCTATTGGCGCTCCAACGACAAAGAAAATTACGGCTTTATTGCCGAGCCGGTCGTCGCGCACGGCGGGGCGCTGGCGGTGCTCAATTACGGTCTCGCCCCGGAGACGCCTGTGGCGGAAATCATCGCCCATGTGCAGGACGCCATCCACTGGCTCCATGACAATGCGCCCCAGGGCCGCTTCGATCCCGAAAAAATCCATGTCACCGGCCATTCCGCCGGCGGCCATCTCACGGCGGAGCTGGCGGCCACCGATTGGCGCGCCCGCGGCTTGCCGGAGGAATTGATCCGCAGCGCGACGCCGACCAGCGGCTTGTTCGACCTCGCACCACTGATCGAAACCTCGATCAACCAGGAGCTTCAGCTCGACCGGCAAGCCGCGCGCCGCGTGAGCCCGCTCTACCGCCTGCCGCGCAAGAGCATGGCAATGACGATCGCCGTGGGGGCGGAGGAGACGGAGGAATTCCAGCGCCAGTCGCGCGACTACGCGCTGCGCTGCCGAGCCTCGGGTCTGGCGAGCGATTTCTTGTGCCTGGAGGGCTGCAATCACTACACCATCCTGAACCAGTTCATGGATGCGGACGCGGCCCTGACCCGGGCCATTCTCGCCCGGATGGGTTTGGTCTAGAGCAAATCCCGAGCAGGTGGAATCGCCTGCGACGACGCATTTGCTTCTATAACAAAGAGATAGAGCCTGTCGGGTGAGCGTGAGCGATCCTGACATGCTCTAAGCCGCCTCTTTGCGCGCCACCGCCTCGCGCCGCGCGACATAGATGCCGCTGGCGATGATGATCGCGGCGCCGATCCAGGTCCAGAGATCGGCGATCTCGGCGAAAACGAGATAGCCGACGACCGATACGCCGAGCAATTGGCCGTAATCGAACGGACCGACAACAGAGGCCTCGGCATGTTCATAGGCCTTGATGACGAAGAGATGGCCGAGCCCGCCGAAAATACCGAGCCCGCCGAACACCAGCCAGTCGAGCCAATCCACCGGCGTGATCCAATAGAACGGCACGGCGATGGTCGAGGCGACGAAGGCGATCAGGATGGTGAAAACGGCGGTGACGCGGAAATCATCGTGATCGGCGATGCGCCGGGTCAGCACCTGATAGAGGGCGTAGAACAGGGCCGAGAGGAGGATCAGCAGCGCCGCCCAATGGGTGTCGTCGGCGCCGGGGCGGATGATGACCATCGCGCCGGCGAAGCCGGCGAGGACGGCGAACCAGCGCCGGATGCCGACGCGCTCGCCGAGCAAGAGGGCGGCCATGGCGACGACGAGGAGCGGCCCGACGAAATAGATCGCCGTCGCCGTCGTCATCGGCACATACAGGAGGCCGACGATAAAGGCGACGAGCGCCAGCAATTGCAGCAGCGAGCGCATGAGCTGCAGGCCGAGCCGGTTGGGGACGAACAGCTTGAGGCCCATCCCGGGCATGAACAGCACCAGCATCCATAGGAGATGCACGACCGAGCGCACGAAGATGATCTGCACCAGGGAATAGTCGGCAGCGAGAAATTTGACCGAGGCGTTGAGCAGCGGAAACATCACCACCGCTGTCGCCAACATGTAGAAAATCCCGCGGATGGGGATTTGCTGGCGTTCGGCGGCGGATGTCATGTCTCTTGGAGAACGCGGGCGCGCTCGCGGCGCGGCCGGATCAAGCGTTCATGGAATCGAAGAAGTCGTGATTGTTCTTCGTGCCCTTGGTCTTGTCGATCAAGAACTCCATGGCGTCGACCACGCCCATCGGCATCAGGATGCGGCGCAGCACC
>CAZUVO010000340.1:0-2236 GCA_964623955.1 uncultured Rhizobiaceae bacterium | reverse complement strand
CGCCGCCGCCGGACGAGCTGATCCCGCAATTCGATCTGGTGCGCGACGCGACCCGCGCCTTCAACCTGCCCAGCCTCGAGATGCGCGGCTATGAGGCGGACGATCTGATCGCGACCTATACCCGCCTCGCGCGCGAGGCCGGCATGCGGGTCACCATCGTCTCGTCGGACAAGGACCTGATGCAGCTTGTCGAGGATCATCAGGTGGTGCTGCTCGATCATTTCAAGAACCGCGAGATCGGCGCCGAGGGCGTGGCGGAGAAATTCGGCGTCGGCCCCGACCGGGTGATCGATGTGCAGGCGCTGGCCGGCGATTCCTCGGACAATGTGCCCGGCGTGCCCGGCATCGGCGTCAAGACCGCGGCGCAGTTGATCAATGAATATGGCGATCTCGAAACGCTCCTTGCCCATGCCGAAGAAATCAAACAACCCAAGCGGCGGCAGAACCTGCTCGATTTTGCCGATATGGCGCGCGTCTCGCGCGAGCTGGTGACCCTGCGCCAGGACGTGCCCGATATCGAGCCGCTGGAAAACCTCACCCGGCGCGAGATCGACCCGGAGGTCCTGATCGCCTTCCTGCAGGAGCAGGGCTTCAATTCCGCGATCAAGCGCATCGGCAGCCAGCTCGACGTCGACGGCGCGGCGGCGGAACCGGCGCCGGCGCCGCCGGAAGAAAGCGATTACAGCCTGGTGCAGAGTGTGGACGCGCTCGAATCCTGGATCGCCCGCGCCCGGGAGGTGGGCACGGTGGCGTTCGACACGGAAACCACCTCGCTCGATGCGTCGCGCGCCGATCTGGTCGGCTTTTCGCTCTCGCTCCGCCCGGGCGAGGCGTGCTATGTGCCGCTCGGCCACCGCGCGCCGGATCTGCTGGCCGAAGGCGAAGCGATCGAGCAGATCCCGCTCGCCGAGGCGCTGGCGCTCTTGAAGCCGATGCTCGAAGACCCGGCGATTCTCAAGATCGGCCAGAACATCAAATACGACATGCGCGTCATGGCGCGCCACGATATCGGCATCGCGCCGATCGACGATTCGATGCTGCTCTCCTATGTCCTCGAAGGCGGGTTGCACGGCCACGGCATGGATGAGCTCTCAAAGCTCCATTTCGATCACGCGCCGATCCCGTTCAAGGAAATCGCCGGCACCGGCAAGAAGCAGATCACCTTCGACCAGGTGCCGCTGGCAAAGGCCTGCGAGTATGCCGCAGAGGATGCGGATATCACGCTTCGCCTGCACCAATTGCTCAAGCCGCGTCTGGTGCAGGAGCATATGGTCACCCTCTATGAGCGCCTCGAGCGACCGCTCGCGCCGGTTTTGGCGCGCATGGAAGATGCCGGCATCAAGGTCGAGCGCGCGGAGCTCGCGCGGCTTTCGGAGGATTTCGCCCAGCGCATCGCCGCGCTCGAGACAGAAATACACGGCCTCGCTGGGCGGCCTTTCACCATCGGCTCGCCCAAGCAGCTCGGCGAAATCCTGTTCGACGAGATGAGCCTTGAAGGCGGCAAGAAGGGGAAATCCGGCGCCTATGCCACCGGCGCCGACGTGCTCGAAGGCCTCGCGGCGCAAGGCCATGATCTCCCCGCCCGGGTGCTCGATTGGCGCCAGCTCAGCAAGCTCAAAAGCACCTATACGGATGCCCTCCTGGAACATATCAATCCCGAGACCGGGCGAGTGCACACGTCATATTCGATGACCGGCGCCAGCACCGGGCGGCTCAGCTCGAACGATCCCAATCTGCAGAACATTCCGGTGCGCACCGAAGAGGGCCGCAATATCCGCCGCGCCTTTGTCGCCGAGAAGGGCCATACCCTGCTCTCCGCCGATTACTCGCAGATCGAGCTCCGCATCCTCGCCCATATCGCCGGCGTCGATACGCTGAAAGAGGCTTTCCATAACGGCCTCGACATTCACGCGCTGACCGCGAGCCAGGTGTTCGACGTGCCGCTCGACGGCATGGACCCGATGGTGCGGCGCTCCGCCAAAGCAATTAATTTCGGCATCATATACGGCATCAGCCCGTTCGGCCTCGCACGTCAGCTCGGCGTGGCGCAAGGCGAGGCGAAAGCCTATATCGAGGCCTATTTCGAGCGTTATCCCGGCATCAAGGACTATATGGAGCGCACCAAGAAGTCGGCGCACGAGACGGGCTATGTCACCACCCTATTCGGCCGGCGCTGCCATTTGCCGGGCATCAACGAGAAAAACCCGGCCCATCGCGGCTTTTCCGAGCGCGCCGC
>CAZUVO010000339.1:0-2269 GCA_964623955.1 uncultured Rhizobiaceae bacterium | reverse complement strand
TCGAGGGCACAGCAGAATCAAAAACGGATCGGCGCTTTCGTCTGTTTTTGATCCAAAGCGGACATGCGGTACCTCTTCTCAATAGGGGCAAGTTGTCGACAGCGCCTTGACCGTCTCGATCACCCGAAGCCGTACTCGCTGTCTGTTCAAATGGCCGGCGTACAACCGCCATTTGCCCGCATGGCCGCTTCAATGACCGCTTCCTCGCCGTGGGCGCGGCAAGAGTCTCTCAAATTTTAATAAGGTGTGGGAAGCACTCGGCAATCAACAAGCGGTCTGAGCGGGTCAAGCATGGACCCGCCGATCGGCACTCACTCGGCGGTCGGCATTACTCCGCCGGTCGGCCATCCGTTGTTCGCGGTCAACCAGGAATAATGTCTTTTGTCTCCGATCCCGCCGCGCCCGGCGATCAGCTAACTGTCGGCGCACAGTCGAGCGAAGTTCCTTCCAATCCATTTCCATCTTTCGTCCACTACCATATGCAATATCAAATGCCCGTTTGATACGCTGTCCCGTATCGCGCAACGAAAGCCACCCAACTTTAGCACGCCTCCAAAGAAAGCCTATCGTCTGTTTACTGCGATAAAGAAGCGGTCCGGCGCTCTCGGCCAGTGCCGGTTGGGCGCGACCCGCCCCCCTCTGATGCTTGCCTGAAGCCGGTGATCCGCGAGACGCGCGCTCAATAAAGCCGATTGTCGCCGCGCCTTGGTGTAAGTTGGCGGAGCGGGCTCCGGCGCGAACCGACGGCAAGATTGGAGATGCGGTGTCATTCCCCGAATATGAAGAACTGGACGGCGTCGCATTGGCCGAGCTGGTCGGGGCCGGGGAAATCACGCCCGGCGAAATCATCGAAGAGGCGATCTGCCGCGCCGAGGCGCTCAATCCGGAGCTCAACTTCCTCAGTTTCAGCGCTTTCGACGAAGGCCGGCGCATGGCCGCCGATGCGGCGCTGCCGGACGGCCCGTTCAAAGGCGTGCCCTGGCTGATCAAGGAACTGGCGACGGCCTGGGAAGGCCAGCCGGCGACCAATGCCTGCCCCTATATGAAGGATTTGGTGGCGACCTATGATTCGCACGCGGTGACGCGGGTTAAGGCGGCGGGCTTCACCCTGCTCGGCAAAAGCAATACGCCGGAGCTTGGCTGGTCGCTCTCGTGCGAGCCCAAGCTGTTCGGCATCGCGCGCAATCCCTGGGATGTGTCGCGCACCCCGGGCGGCTCGTCGGGTGGCGCGGCGGCGGCGGTGGCGGCGCGCGTGCTGCCGATCGCCGAGGCGACCGACGGCGGCGGCTCGATCCGCGTGCCGGCCTCGCATTCCGGGCTGGTCGGGCTCAAGCCGGCGCGCGGCCGGGTGTCCGGCGCGCCGGCGGGGATCGAATTCTATTATGGCGGCGCGGTCTTCCTCTGCCTGTCGCGGAGCGTGCGCGATACCGCGCAATATCTCGATGTGGTGAGCGGCTCGCGTCCCGGCGAGCCTTATTATTCGCCCAAGCCGGCGACACCCTTTGTGCAAGAGGCCGGCACGCCGCCCGGCGCGCTCAAGATCGCCATGGTGACGGACTCGCCCGAGGGCGGCACGCCGCTCGACAGCGAGGTCGCCGCGGCCGTGCAGGCGACGGCAAGCCTGGTGCAGGAGCTCGGCCACCGGGTGGAGGCAGAGCCAATTCCCTATGATTTTTGGCCGCTCATGGACATCTATATGCGCATCACCGCGGTGCAGACGGCGGGCCGGATAGGCCGCCTGGAGAGCGTCATCGGCCGCGCGCCCCGGGACGATGAGTTGGAGCCGCTCTATCGCAGCATGATCGAGAAGGGCAGCGCCATCTCCGGCGTGGAGCATTTCAACGATATCGAGGCGATGCGCCGGACCTGCTGCGCCATGGTGGAAAAAATGGCCGCCTATGATGCCTGGCTGATGCCGGTGATCCCGGTGCCGGCGCGCGAACATGGCTGGTACGACATGTCGCTCGACGTCGAGACCTATAACAAGACGCGCATGCTGCCCGATTGCGTTTTCGTTGCGCCGATGAACGCCGCCGGCCTGCCGGCGATTTCGCTGCCGCTGCACAGCACCAGGGGCGGCCTGCCGATCGGCATGCAATTCGTCGGCGGCGAGCAGGGCGAAGCGGTGCTGCTGCGCCTCGCCGGCCAGTTGGAGAAAGCGCTGCCCTGGAAGGGACGCAAACCGGCCATGCTCGGATAAAGCGCGAAAGCGCTTTTTGTTTGCCCCTCAAGCGCCGGGCGGGGGCGTCCGCCCCCTTGGCTACCTCGT
>CAZUVO010000338.1:0-2318 GCA_964623955.1 uncultured Rhizobiaceae bacterium | reverse complement strand
TCGACTTTGGTTTGGGTGGCACCCATTGTCTAATTAAGAAAACTCCATAACATTACAATCACGTTACGATTGTTATGCTGATATAGGGTGACATGTGGGCCTGATAGCGAGAGTTCTTGGATGCACAGGGTTGGAATAATTCCTTTTGAAACGCGGGGCCGGGATGTCGCATTGCTGTTCGTTACCTCCCATACGCGAGGGCGATGGATATTGCCAAAGGGCAAAAGAAAGCCACACGAGAGCCAGATCGATACCTGTCACCGGGAGGGTTTTGAAGAGGCGGGCGTTCGGGGGATCGTTCTGGAAGATTTTCCGCTGACCGTGATCGTCACGAAACAGACGAAGAGCGGCAAAAGAGAGGTGCCGGTCACATATTTTCCTTTCCTCGTGACGGAACAGGTCGACGATTGGCCCGAGAAGAAAACGAGGCAGCGCCATTGGGCGCTTATTGAAGATGCACCTAGGGTTGCCTATCGCGAGGACTTTCTAGGCATTGTCTCTCAGTTCGACGCGTTGAGAACTTGGATCATAGAAGCTGCAGAAGAGCATAGACCGCCGCCGCAAGAAGCGCTGACGCAGGAACGGTAATCACCCAGGCGGCTGCGATTGAAAAGGCGAAACGTCGACGGACCAGACGCCGCATGGAGCGGAGTTTTCGGCTATTGAAAGCCTCATCCGCGGTTATGTTCAACTTGTGGCCCGGCCGCAGCTTTCGCTTATTCGGATTCTCCAGGTACTCGCGCAAGAAGCCAACGCCAAAAACCGCCCCCACCGCAATATGTGTCGAACTGACCGGAAGCCCCAAGGTGGTTGCGATGAGAACCGTTATGGCGGCCGACAAAGCAACGCAATAGGCCCTCGGTGCGTTCAACCGTGTGATCTTCTCGCCGACGACACCAATAAGCTTCGGCCCGAAGAGGCCTAGCCCAATTGCGATTCCGAACGCGCCGACGACCAGCACCCAGAGAGGTATCGCAACCTCGCCACCGATCTGTGACGGGTCCTGGATCGTGGAGAATATTGCGGCTAGAGGGCCGACCGCGTTGGCGACGTCATTGGCCCCATGAGCGAATGAAAGCAAGGCCGCGCCGGCGATCAGAGGGACGTTGAATAGCCGATAGACATCCTTTTTGCGGTTCTCCAGATGGGCGGTGCGCGCGGCGATGTAAGGGCGCGCCGCGAAATACGCGATCACGAATGCAAGGGCGGAAAAAGCCACGATCTCCAGAGTAGAGGGCGTCCAGACTTTCTTTAAACCCTTCAAGGCCATGTAGGCGGTGAATGCGGCGGCCATGAGGGCGATCAGTACGGGCACCCATTTCCTTGCAGCGGCCAGACGGTCATCCACATTCAGGATTCGCACCTTTATGAACAGTAGGATGGCCGCGGCAATGAGGGCACCAAGCACAGGCGAAATGATCCAACTGGCGGCGATCATCCCCATCGTTGACCAATTGATGAGTCCGATACCCGCGGCAGCGATGCCGGCTCCAAGAACGCCGCCGACGATTGAGTGTGTCGTGGAAACTGGCGCGCTTAAGATCGTCGCAAGATTAATCCACAAGGCAGCGGCGATGAGCGCGCTCAGCATGAGATTGCGAAATTGGACGATATCGACGGACTCGCCAGGCGTGATGATGCCCTTGGATACCGTCTGCACGACATCCCCGCCGGCTAAGATGGCGCCGGCACTTTCGCAAACGGCCGCGATGAGGACGGCCGTCAGAACGGTAATAACCTTTCCGCCGACCGCCGGGCCCATATTGTTGGCGACGTCGTTTGCGCCGATATTCAGCGCCATGTAACCACCGACGACGGCGGCTACGGTAAGGATGAGCCACTCCTCTCCGAAATTCGCTTGAGAGCTGGCCGCGAATATCCCCACAAGTGCCAGAAAGAGAATTGAAAGACCAACAGGGAGGGCGATTTTGCGGAAGTTTCGGAACTGGGATTGACCAAAGGCGTAACGCCTGAGGTCATTCACGTAACGATTCGCTGGGTTTTTATTCTGAAGCGTCACAGAGCCCCCGGGGTGTGGCCGTCCTTATACCACTCACTCATCCCAAATTGGTACCTGTGCAGACAACTGTTAGCGGTTTGCGGCCCGCATGTTTCCTCAGGTTAGCGATCAGCGATAGGTGACGCCTCTCTAATCGCCCGCGCTTGGAATATGGTGAAAGCGGTAACCCACACCGCGACGGCCCATATCGCCTTAGTTTCGGCAAGCGACCATGCGTGCCTTTCAAGATGTACGTCCGCTTTGGATCCAGGCTGTGTCAAAACGCTTCGCATGATATGATTCTTCCGTTGTCTTGGCG
>CAZUVO010000337.1:0-2323 GCA_964623955.1 uncultured Rhizobiaceae bacterium | reverse complement strand
GGGGCCATCTTATATGGCCATGAGCCCGCCCGATTCCTTTCTCGCCCTCGCCGCCCGCGCCCGCACCGCCGATATGGACCGCTATCTCTGTGCGCTGTTCGCGCCGCGGCCCGCGCGCCCGGCCCTCTTTGCCCTCATTCTGTTCAATAACGAGATTGCGCGGGTGCGCGAGGCGGTGAGCGAGCCCATGCTCGGGCATATCCGTTTGCAATGGTGGCGCGAGGCAATCGATGAAATCTATCGCGGGCAGGGGCGCCGCCACGAAGTCGCCGATCCCGTGGCGGAGGCGATTGGCCGGCATAGCCTCACCCGAGAATATTTCGACCGCCTGATCGATGCCCGCGAGCGCGATCTCGACGATGCGCCGCCGGAGAATTTGGCCGAGCTTGAAGCCTATGCCGAGGAAAGCGCCGCGCCGCTCGTCTCGCTCGCGCTTGAGGCCGTCGGCGCGGATGCGGCGCGGCACGCCGATCTCGCGCGCCACAGCGGCACCGCCTGGGCGCTCACCGGCCTGATGCGCGCCGTCCCCCATCTTGCTTCACAAGGCCGTTCCGTGCTGCCGCACGAGTTGGGCGAGGTCGCATCCGCCGTTGGGCAAGTATCCGACATAGCGCGCCGTCATGCGCGGGAAGCGCGCAAGTTGCGCCGGGGACATCCGGCTGCGGTCAAGCGCGCGACGCTCGAGGCGGTGCTGGCAGAGGCTTACCTGCGCCGCCTCGCCGCTTGCGGCTTCGACCCCTATCAGGCGCGCGTTGCCATCGGGCCGCTGCGCCGCCAGTTGCTGCTGAGCCGCGCCGCCTTTTTCGGCCTAGCCTGAACCCGCCGCCATCCAGTCCGCCAGGCGATCGAGCGCGCGGTGCGCCATGGCGGGTTTGCGCTCGCGTTTCTTGTATTTGCCGTCGAGCCGGGGAAACAGGCCGAAATTGACGTTCATCGGCTGAAAGCCCGCAGCGCCGCCAGCCAGATGACCGCCGGTGATATGGGCCAAGAGCGCGCCGAGGGCGGTTTCCGGCGGCGGCGGCAGGGGCTCCGCGCCGGCGATCTCGGCCGCCATAAAGCGACCGGCAAGAAGCCCGATGGCGGCGCTCTCGACATAACCCTCCACCCCGGTGATCTGCCCGGCGAAGCGGATATTTGGCCGTGCCTTCAGGCGCAGCAGCGGGTCGAGAATGCGCGGCGAGTTGAGGAAGGTATTGCGGTGAATGCCGCCGAGCCGGGCAAAGCGCGCGTTTTCCAATCCGGGGATGGCGGAAAGCACACGCTTCTGCTCGCCATGTTTCATTTTCGTTTGGAAGCCGACCATGTTGTAAAGCGTGCCGAGCGCATTGTCCTGGCGCAGCTGCACCACGGCGTAGGGCTTGTCATCGGAATGCGGATTGGTCAGGCCGACCGGCTTGAGCGGGCCGAAGCGCAGCGTCTCCCGCCCGCGCTCGGCCATCACCTCGATCGGCAGGCAACCCTCGAAATAGGGCGTGTCTTTTTCCCACTCCTTGAATTCGCTCTTTTCCGCCGCGAGAAGGGCATCGATCAGGGCCTCGTATTGCGCCCGGTCGAGCGGGCAATTGACATAGGCGGCGGCATCGCCGCTCGGCCCCTCCTTGTCGTAGCGCGACTGCATCCAGGCGATATCGAAATCGATGCTGTCCTTATGGATCACCGGCGCGATGGCATCGAAAAAGGCGAGCGCTTCCTCGCCGGTCGCGGCGAGAATAGAGGCGCTCAAGCCAGGCGAGGTGAGGGGGCCGGTCGCGACCAGCACCGGCCCGCCATCCGCGCCGGGCAGCCCGTCGACTTCCTCGCGGCGGATGTCGACCTTGGGATCGGCTTCAAGCGACGCCTGAACCGCGCCGGCGAAGCCTTCCCGGTCGACCGCGAGCGCGCCGCCCGCCGGCACTTGGTGAGCATCGGCGGCGCTGAGAATGAGCGATCCGGCGCGGCGCATTTCTTCGTGTAAGAGGCCGACCGCATTGCTCTCCCAATTGTCGGAACGGAACGAGTTGGAGCACACCAACTCCGCCAGCCGGTCGCTCACATGCGCCTCGGTGCCGCGTTCCGGCCGCATCTCATGGAGGGTCACGGGAATACCACGCCGGGCGATCTGCCAGGCCGCCTCGCAACCGGCAAGGCCGCCGCCGATCACCCGCGCACGGGCGGAATTTTCTTCGCTCATGGCGATGAGTATAGAGGCGATGGGTATAGACGAGTAGGAGAGAGAGGCGGGCCGCTAGAGCGTGTCAGGATCGCTCACGCTCACCCGACATGCTCTATCTCTTTGTTATTGAAGCAAATGCGTCGTCGCAGGTGATTCCACCTGCTCGGGATT
>CAZUVO010000336.1:0-2328 GCA_964623955.1 uncultured Rhizobiaceae bacterium | reverse complement strand
GCTTTCCTCATCCTGAGGAGGCGCGAAGCGCCGTCTCGAAGGACTAGGAAAGCTTTCGACGGACTGATGCGATTACCTTGGAATTATCGCCCGACCGCATCGACACCATAGAGCGTCCCCGATACTGTTGCCGCTTCACCGCCGGATCGGAGCGCGACGACCATGCTTGAATTATATCATTTCGAGAATTCAGTCTGTTCGCAGAAGGCGCGCATGACGCTGTTCGAAAAAGACCTGGAATGGCGCAGCTTCGAGGTGAATTTGTTTGCCAGCGAGCAATATGATCCCGCCTATCTCAAGCTCAACCCCAAGGGCTACGTCCCGACGTTGATCCACGACGGCAAGGCGATCTGGGAATCGACCCTGATCTGCGAATATCTCAACGAGGTGTTCCCCGCCCCGCCGCTGGCGCCGGAAGACGCCGGCGCGCGCGTGGACATGCGCCAATGGAGCAAGGCGGTGGACGAGGGGCTTTTCAGCGGCGTGACGGTGTTCAGCTTTTCCGCGATGTTCCGCGAACGCATGAAAACGCAGACACCGGAGCAGCGCGAGCGCCGCTACCTCAATATCGGCGATCCGGAGCGCCGCGACCGGCACAAATCGCTGTTCGAGGACGGCGTCGAATCGCCATGGGTGTTTCGCGCCGTCGGAGCCTACGAAATGTCGTTCAAGAAGATGGAGGCGACGCTGGCCGGCGGCGCCGACTGGCTGGCCGGCGATATGTACAGCCTGGCGGAAATCAACCTCGCGCCGTTTCTCGCCCGCCTCGAATATCTCACGTTCCTCGATCTGTTTCTCGGCGACCGGCCGGCCGTCCAAGCTTGGTGGCAGCGCGTCAAGCAGCGCCCCAGCTACCGCGCCCAGCTCAGCGACATGGTGACGCCCGACGAGATCGAGGAAATGAAAAGTTCCGGCGCCCGCATCAAGCCGCGCATCGCGGAACTGCGCGCCGAATATCTCGCGTGGGTTTGACCGCCTGACGGCGGTGTGGCCTGAGCGCCCGGCAACGAGGGAGCGCGACGTGGTGCAATCCGATCCGCTTGGCGCGTTTTGCGATTACAGCGATGCGACGCTGGACGGCGCCGCGACGGGCCCGCTGGCGGGCCTGAATTTCGCCGCAAAGGACCTGCTGGACATCGCCGGCCATGTCACCGGCGGCAGCAATCCCGATTGGCTGGCCAGCCACGCGCCCGCCGAGAAGACCGCCTGGGCCGTCCAGGCGCTGGTCGACGCCGGCGCGGCCATGGTCGGCAAGACCCATTGCGACGAAATTTCGCGCGGCATATTCGGCGAGAACCGCCATTACGGGACACCGATCAATACTCGGGCACCGGACCGGGTGCCGGGCGGATCGTCGAGCGGATCGGCGGCCGCCGTGGCCGGCGGGCTGGTCGATTTCGCCCTGGGCACCGACACCGGCGGTTCGGTCCGCATTCCCGCCAGCTTCTGCGGCCTCTATGGCCTCCGCCCGACCCACGGCCGCATTGCCATGGACGGCGTCCTGCCGCAGGCGCCGAGCTATGACACGGTGGGCTGGTTCGCCCGCGACGCCGAAACATTCGCGCGTATCGGCGCGGTGCTGCTGCAAAGCGAGCCGGAAGATATGGGCCCGGCCCGGCCGAAACACATGATCATCGCCGAGGACGCCTTCGCCCTCGCCGACGCGGACGTGGCCGCCGTGCTGCGCCCCATCGCCGAGGATCTCGCGGCGCTGGCCGGCGACTATGAGAGCCGCCCCATCTGCCCACCGATTTCGCCGACTGGCGCGGCTGTCAGGCGGTGCTGCAGCGCCGCGAGGCGTGGCGGACATTCTCCGCCTGGATCGACCGGGAAAATCCCCGGTTCGGTTTCGATGTCGCCGAGCTGTTCGCCGCCGGCGCGCGCACCGACGAGGACGAACATCGCCGCGCCGAACGGAGAAAGCCCGAGATCGTCGCCGTCATCGACGCATTGCTGGCCGACGACACGGTGATCTGCCTGCCGACGGCGCCCTGTATCGCGCCGCGTCGCGGTCAGCCACGCTCGGCGGCGCGCGGCGTGCTGATGAACATCCTGTCGCTGACCTGCATCGCCGGGCTGGCCGGGGCGCCGCAGATCAGCCTGCCCGTCGCCGAACTCGACGGCGTCCCGGTCGGGCTGTCGCTGATCGGCGCGCGCGGCGCCGACGAACACCTCATCGACCTCGCCCGCCAGGCCGCGGCGCCGCCGCGACAGCGGACCTAGTACCGCCCAACTTGCATTGCGCCCAACCTTCCCCCATCTTCCCCGCACAACGCGCCCGTAGCTCAGTCGGATAGAGCACCAGATTCCTAATCTGGGGGTCGCAGG
>CAZUVO010000335.1:0-2337 GCA_964623955.1 uncultured Rhizobiaceae bacterium | reverse complement strand
CCCGGCAAGGTGGTGTCCCGAAAGGGAGATGTGGCCAAGGACGGCAACTAATGGGTCCATAGCCAGTCAGAACGTCAAACCTCCTCAGGAAACTGAAGGAGAATTTCTATGTCTACGAAGCGACGTACTCATGATTACGACGCCGAATTCATAACGTCGGGCGGAGTGCGCTTATCGGATGTCCCGGAGTTTGCTCGAAGCCATATTGAATGGATGGACGGGGTGCATGGTGCAGCGACGGATGGCTTACCGTTAGAACCCGATGTAGCTGTTGCCGACATTCTCTCCTCCCTTCCGGAGCTTCATCCTAAGCGTCCTCGAGGGTCGAAGGCGATGATCGACGCCAATGGCGCGAGGTGCCGGTTGAAACACTGTCGCCCCGGCGCTTGGCTCATCAGTCCATTTACCGGGGAACATTGGGCGGTCTGGCCAAACGGTCATATTGGATGGGTGCCCAAAAGCATCGCCTTGCCCGGCGTCCTGCGTGTCTCGAGCCGACCAGACGTCCAGTAGAGAATGCAGATGTTTAGAAAATCAAATAAAGGCCTTGCTGTTCATTCACTGTATGTGGGCAGTCGAGATGGCAAAGCCTTTCCCGACGCAGATCGACGGGCTGTGGCCGATGCGACCGGCAACTTTTTCGACTCTTTCACGATCATCGATGCCAGTGGCAATTTCGAAGGTCGCAGTGTCGCCACGCTTCTCATAAATATCGCAACAGATGATGGGGCATTTGTCGAAAAGCTAGCCCGAAGTCTGGGGAAGCTTCTGGACCAGCGAGTTGTCGGCATCGAGACAGCAGGCATTTACCGATCAATTTACATGGGCTGATCCACCTTACGGATCGGGGTTTTTGAATCCAGCTTGCGCCCCCGGCACGACGCCAAAGTCGCTAAAGAGGAGACCTGACCATGTCAAGTCAAAGCCATCACGCGACAGGAACACTAAAGTCCGATCGCGCCACTGCTAGCAGTTCATTACTCAGCGACATTGGATTGATAGGCCTTTCCGATCTCGAACCCATCATACTGGCCGCCTTGGCGACGGAGGAGCCATTGCTCCTCATTGGACCCCACGGAACGGGCAAGAGCCTCTTGCTAACTCGGATTGCCGAGGCATTGGGCCTTGCGTTCCGGCACTACAATTCGAGCCTTCTCAACTTTGATGATCTCGTCGGGTTTCCCTTGCCGAACAAGAATGGCTCGCTGGAATATGTCAAAACACCCGCATCGATATGGGGTGCTGAGGCCGTGATATTTGATGAGATCAGCCGCTGCCGACCTGACATCCAGAACAAACTATTTCCCATCATCCACGAACGCAGAGCTCAGGGCATCCTATTGGATGGCCTTCGGTATCGCTGGGCGGCGATGAACCCGCCAATGTCGGAAGACGACGATGAGGGCTATCTCGGATCCGAACCGCTCGACCCAGCTCTGACGGATCGATTTGCCTTCGTGGTAAATATGCCGTCGTGGGATCGTTACAGCGAGGAAGATCAACTCGCGATCATTCTCGCGGAAGACAGTGCGGTGACGGCGGTTTCGGCGGCGAAATTCCGTTCTGCAGTGGCATCGACCGATGCGGCCCTGCTATCGATCAAAGTGTCGGTTGGCGATGCCGTGGCCGTTTACGTTAGAACCCTCGTCGCGCTCCTCGCTCGAGCGGGCGTCTCTCTTAGTCCGCGCCGAGCAGGGATGCTCCGGCGTTCCGTCCTCGCGGTACACGCAGCAGCCATCACCCTAAATGCTGATGCTAGCCCCGCGAATTCGGCACTCCTAGCCGTCCGCAACGGTCTTCCCCAAATTGCCGAAGGGTGCGCCATACCTGAAACCAAGCTTCTTGCCGCTCACCGTGAAGCTTGGAAAATGGCCGGTGTGAAACCAGGGGATCCCCTTCGCGCCATCTTAACAGCAGCCGACCCTGTCGACAGGGTGCGTCTCGCGGTGGCGGCTTCAAAGCTCTCCAAGGGAGATTTCTCGTCGATTATTTCCGACGCCATCTCGCTATTGCCGCCCGGTGCCCGGGAAGCAGCAATCGTCCACCTGTTCGAAACAGGTGCCGTCGGGCGACTGAATGCAGCGGTGGCCGAACAGTCGGCACAGATCTACGCAGACGTCGCGACTCCCCTGGAATTCTCCGAGACGCTACATGCCCGTAGTCCGAAGTTCCTGATCTGGAGACGGATCAAGGATATCCTCTCTCGCCTAGATCCAAACGACCCTCGTGCCCGTCTGTCGGCCAACGCACTCGCCGCCTGCTACGCGAAGAAACAGTTCGATGGTCCCGAAGATGCTGATACGGCGTTTGACGCTTGGATGGAGGCCGATGGCCGTC
>CAZUVO010000334.1:0-2365 GCA_964623955.1 uncultured Rhizobiaceae bacterium | reverse complement strand
TCGCCGCCGCGAGGAACTATTTCGAGAGCCTGAAGGAACATGGACGCCTTGCCGGTGACTTCCTCACAAACTCCGTATTTCGGCCCCTTGAACAGACCCTGGCGGGCTTTTATGCCACCGGAAAAGCGGACTTTGGCGCCTTCAAGGATGCGGTCGTAAAAGGTCTCGCCGAGCTGGCCGCCAAGGCGACGGTGAGTTTTGCCGGCAGCGCCGCCTCGGGGGCGGTGCAGACCATCGGTTCCAAGATCGGTGGTGGCGTGGTCGACAAGGTCATCGATTTCTTCAAGTTCGCCGAGGGCGGTCTGGTCACGGGTCCGGGCCATGACCGATCGGATAATATCCCGGCCCTGCTCAGCCCTGGTGAATTCGTTCTCTCTGCCAGGGCCGTGCGCCGGCTTGGCCTCCCGGCCATAGCCGCTGCCAATGACGGCACGTTGTCGCCGTCAATCGGACCCGACGGCATACCGCACTACGGATTTGGCGGTTTTGTCAAGAAAATCACCGGTGCGTTCAAGAGCGTAGTCAAGGGTGCGGTGAATGCAGTCAAAAGCCTCGCCACACCCCAGGGCCTTCTCACCCTGGCGGCGTCCCTAGCGTTACCTGGTCTCGGCAGTGCCCTAGCCGGCGCTTTTCTGCCGGCGGCAGGTGCAGCCCAGGCCGCCGCTCTCGGATTTGGCTCCTCTGTCATTCCCGGCATCAGCGCCGTGTCGTCGAGCCTGATCTCGCGATTGGCGGGCGGCGTTGCCTCGTCATTTTCCTCCGGGATCTTCGGCGGCAATTTGAGCACTTCCGCCGTCCTCCAGATTGCCGGCGAGGCCGTGGCCAAGCGGGGTATTCTCGGCGCCATTGGAATTGGCGGCGGTGGAGAGGGACTGCTGGGCAGCCAGATCCAGAGTGCCATACCTGCCGCAGCCTCAAGCAAGACGTTCGACCTGGGCGCCCTGGTTGGTCCGGCCTTTGGCGGCATGCTGGAGGGTCTCACGGCTGCATACGGTGACGTAAAGCAGACGGCGGCAGGCGTCAGGGACTCCGTCGCCTCCCTGCCGGGATTTTCCCAAGGCGGGTTGGTGCGCGGTCCCGATACTGTGCCTGCGCTTCTCAGTCCCGGCGAGTTCGTTATGCGGCGCAACGCCGTCGCCGCATTGGGGCAACCGGCGCTCGAGGCCATGAACCGGGGCCGCATGCCCCTCCAGGTGACGGTCAGCAACGACAACCGAGATGTAGTTGGCGCTATTCAACATGGTTCTCGGATCGCCGATCTGCGTGGCGAACGGCTCGAGCGGGAACTGATCGCCACCCGTTTCGAGCTCGCCGACGTGAAACGCGACCTGCGTCGGGTCCTCGCGGGTCAGGCCGCCGCCGGGGTCCGGGCGGCATGAGTGCCTTCACCGACCTCCTGGCCGATCCTTACGCGGCACGGCGATATCTGGTGATCCTCGAGCCCTATGATCCGGGCGCTAGTGCCGTGGTCACGCTCCATTACTCGGACCATGGCTTCGTGACCAAACCGACGGACAGCCCCGCAAGCCAGTATTTTGAGCCACGGGTGGTCTCGGCGCTGAATTTCGAGCGCCATCTGTTCCAGCGCGGTCTGATCGGCGGCCGCTCCATACCAAATTTCGGCGAGATCGTCCTCGCCAACGCCGATGGCGGCTTGGACGGATTTTTGGAATACGGCTGGGACGACCGCCGGGTGCAGGTCCTGCTGGGTGGCGAGGGGTTTGCTTATAGTGATTTCGGCCTCGTGTTCGATGGCACGGCCGAGCAGATCGAGGCCACGAACGACGTGCTCACGGTCCGTCTCCGGGATTGGCAACACAAACTCGACAAACCGGTCCAGGGCACACTTTACGCCGGTACGGGTGGCGATGAGGGCGGAACCGACCTCACCGGCGTGCGCAAGCCGCTGGCCTTTGGCCGGGTGCTCAATGTGCGTCCGGTCATGGTGGACCCAGGTGCCGGGCGCTACCAGGTGCACGACGGCGCCATCGACGATGTGGATATCCTCTATGTGGGCGGCATTGCCTATACCAAGATTGTTGGCACACCGGCGGCCAACCAGTACGCGGTCGATGGGGCCACCGGGTTCGTGACCGTGGGTGGGACGCCACTGACTGAACAGGTAACGTGCGATGTCAAAGGGGCGAAGCCGAGCGGTATTTACCTGACAACGGTCGCCGACATCGTCGAGGAGATCGTCACCAGCCAGGGTGGGCTCAGTGCCGGAGACCTCAATGCCGCCAGTTTCACGGCGCTCAATACGGCCAATAGCGCTACCGCTGGCATCTATATCGACGGCACCTCCAACAAGACCGTGCTCGAGGTGCTCGATGAGTTGATCGCCAGCATCGGCGGTTACTACGGC
>CAZUVO010000333.1:2027-2371 GCA_964623955.1 uncultured Rhizobiaceae bacterium | reverse complement strand
TGAACGCGTTGGCAAGCGAGCAGGAGAAAGCGATATGAGCGCCTGGCTCACCGTGGTTGGGTTAGGGGCCGACGGCCCCAAGGGATTGACGTCAACCTCGCGCGCGCTCATCGATAACGCCGAAGTCCTGGTCGGCGGCGACCGCCATCTCGGCCTCGTTGCTAACGACGATTGCGAAAAAATCATCTGGGAGTTCCCGCCCGACCCCACGATGGCGATGATCGCGGCAAATCGGGGTCGGCGCGTCGTTGTGCTGGCGACCGGCGACCCCATGGCCTACGGAATTGGCAGCACCCTGGCGCGCTATTTTACGCCCGCGGACATGGCGATCATGCCCGCACCGG
>CAZUVO010000333.1:0-2005 GCA_964623955.1 uncultured Rhizobiaceae bacterium | reverse complement strand
AGCCTCGCTGCCGCCCGGCTGGCATGGCCGCTCGACCGTTGCGTGTGTCTCACCCTGCACGGCCGACCTCTCGACCTGCTGGCTTATCACGCCCAACCAGGGGCACGGTTGCTGATCCTCAGTCACAATGGTTCGACCCCGGCCAAGGTCGCGGCGCGGCTGACCGAACTGGGCTACGGGCCGAGTCGTTTGACAGTGCTGGAAAATATGGGTGCCGATGACGAAACGCGCCACGACGGTGCTGCCGCAGATTGGCCGGCGGCGGAAGTCACCAAACTCAACACCATTGGCGTCGAATGCATCGCCGGTCCGAACGCACAAGTCTATTCTCACGCACCCGGCCTAACCGACGCAGCCTTCCTGCATGACGGTCTATTGACCAAGCGAGTGGTGCGCGCCGCCACCCTGGCCGCGCTGGCGCCGTTACCGGGCCAGCACCTGTGGGACCTTGGAGCAGGCAGCGGTGCCATCGCCATCGAGTGGCTGCGCGCCGCCCAGGACGCCCAGGGACGCGGTGCGTCTGCGGTCGCGGTAGAGCGCGATCCAGAACGCGCGATGCGCATCGCCGAAAATGCCAGCCGCCTGGGTACGCCGTTCCTGGAAATTGTCACTGCGGATATCGCCACGGCGCTGCCGGACTTAACGCCGCCGGATGCCGTGTTCATCGGCGGTGGATTGTCGACCGTCTGATTGGTCGAAACCGTGTGGCAGGTGCTCAATCCGGGCGGGCGTTTAGTGGCCAACGCGGTGACGCTGGAAAGCGAGCAGGTTTTGGCCAACGCGCACGCCACCTTCGGCGGTGAATTGTCGCGCATAGCGGTAGGTCACGCTGAGCCGGTCGGCGAACGCACCAGCTGGAAGCCGGCGAGGCCGGTCACCCAATGGAGCGCCGTCAAATCATGAGCGGGACGGTATATGGCATCGGTGTCGGGCCCGGCGACCCAGAACTAATAACGCTGAAGGGCGCGCGCCTGCTCGCCGCTTGTCCGGTCGTCGCCTATCCAGCGCCGGAGACCGGCGACAGTCTGGCCCGGCGCATCGCCGCGCCGCACATGCCCGATAGCGCTGAAGAAATTATTATCCGGACGCCAATGGTGGCCGACCGGTTCCCGGCCCAAGAAGTCTACGACCGCGCCGCGGCGGATATTAGCGAACACCTCGCCGACGGCCGCGATGTCGCCGTGCTGTGTGAGGGCGATCCGTTTTTCTACGGCTCCTTCATGTATCTGTTCGCGCGCCTGGCTGAGGAATGGCCGGTCGAGGTGGCGCCCGGCGTTTCATCGCTGATGGCGTGCGCGGCAACCCTCGGCACGCCCTTGGCCGCGCGCAACGACGTGCTAACGGTGCTGCCCGCGCCGCTCGACGATGCGGCGTTGACGGCGGGGCTATCGGGCTGCGACGCCGCCGCAATCATCAAGGTGGGACGTCACTTCGCCCGCATCCGCGATCTGTTGGAGCGGCTCGGTATGGCCAGCCGGGCGCACTATATCGAACGGGCGACCATGGCCGAGCAGCGCGTCGTTGCGCTTGATGACGTCGACGCGAATAGCGCGCCCTATTTCTCCATGATTTTGGTGCATACGCGCGGGACGGCATGGGCATGAGCGGTTCGCCATTGCCAGCCAGCATCGCCCTTGTGGCCTTGACCGCCGATGGCAGCGCCCTGGCGCAAAGGCTGGCGGCGCACCTACCGGGTGCGCAAGTGCATGGCCTCAGCAGTCGCGTCACGGAAGCAGATGTCGCCTTCGACGATGTGAGCCGCCACCTCGCCGGCTTGTTCGCGGCGGGTACGGCGATTGCCGGTATCTGCGCTAGCGGCATTCTGATCCGCACCCTGGCGCCTTACCTCGGCGACAAACGCAGCGAACCGCCGGTGGTCGCCGTGGCGGCTGACGGCTCCGTCGCCGTGCCTCTGCTCGGCGGCCACAACGGCGCCAATGCGTTGGCCCGCCACATCGCAGCAAGGCTCGGCGGCAGCGCGGCGATCACCACGGCCAGCGACCTG
>CAZUVO010000332.1:0-2430 GCA_964623955.1 uncultured Rhizobiaceae bacterium | reverse complement strand
ATGACGGCCCTGGGGTGACACCCTCGGTCCTGGTGCGCCTCGGCGAGCCCTATGTCTCGTCGCGGCGCAAAAGCGGGCGGATGGGGCTTGGCGTCTTTATCGCCAAAACTCTGCTGGAGCGGACGGGCGCATCGATGTCATTCTTCAACGGCCGCCAGCACGGCGCGCGCATCGTCATATCCTGGCCGCGCCATGTGCTGGAGGCGCTCGGCGCGGATCGGCCCGATGTCAAAGTAAATGTGTAAGCGCGGGGGAGGCGGATGAGAGACTCAGAAGACGACAGCCAGGCGAAAACGCTGCTCGTCGTCGACGATGACGATGCCTTCCGCAATCGTCTGGTTCGCGCCATGGAGAAACGCGGCTACGACGTGACTGCCGTTGCTTCGGTCGGCGAAGCACAGCAGGTCGCGCCCGGCTTGCAGCCGGAATTCGCGGTGGTCGATCTGCGCATGCCGGACGGCAGCGGGCTGGATGTGGTCCAGGCGCTGCGTCAGGCGCGCAAGAGCACGCGCATCGTCATCCTCACCGGTTACGGCAATATCGCGACCGCCGTGGCGGCGGTAAAGGTGGGCGCAGTCGACTATCTCGCCAAGCCGGCGGACGCGGATGCGATTCACCGCGCGCTCAATGCCGGGGACCGTCCCCTGCCGCCACCGCCGGACAATCCGATGTCCGCCGACCGGGTGCGTTGGGAGCATATTCAGCGGGTGTTCGAGCAATGCGACCGCAATGTTTCGGAAACCGCGCGCCGCCTCAACATGCACCGGCGCACCTTGCAGCGCATTCTCGCCAAGCACTCGCCGCAGGAACAAAAACAAGAAGAAGATTAGCGCCGGCGGCCTATCCGGTCAGGAAGCTGCCTCGGCCTGTCGGTTGGCATTTGCCATGGATTCGAGCAGGGTCTCGACGATGCGGCCCTGGAACAGGCGAATGCCGGCGGCTTGCCCCCATTCAATGCTTTCGCGCGTGTCGCAGCGGCAGAGAATCACAGAATTGGCGCCGCTCTCGTTCACAAAATTCTTCATGCGCTGCACCAGATTGTCCTGACGGTCCCCCGCCATATCGGCGCTCCAAATGATTTTGACGAAATCGGCCCCGAGCCGTTCGCGGTCGATGAACGGGAATGTCAAATGCGTCACGCCGTCGATGCAGATGGCATATTTTTTCTGGCGCAGAAAATTGGCGGCAAACTTGTAGGCCGCCATATCGTCGAACACATCGATCTGCTGCAATTCGATAATGATTTTCTCATCCGTATCGCCGCTCAGCGAATTGTCGAAGGCGAGAAACTCGAGCGACAAAATGGACGACACATTCATGTTCAGGCTGATCGAACCCGATTTTTTCGGAATGCCGGATACGGTGAAGCGGGACAAAATCGCCCGGTCCATCGCCGTCGTAAAATGCTGAAAGAGCCATCGGTTCTGCGCGATATCGGCATTCATGGTCAGCCGCTTGTGCAGATCGAGCACCGAAACATACATTTCGGAAAAAAGCCGATTCGCCGGCTGGCCGGGAAGGAAAATGCCCACCGACTGGCGCCGCAGCGACCCCTTCAGATCGATCGTCTCCAAATTCTTCTGGGCAAGGTCGAGTTCCGCCGCGCCGGCTTCCTTCGCGGTGAAGGCGTGGTCATCGCCATCTGAGCCGTCCGCCGCGGAGGATGGTCCTGCTATACTCTGTTGATACAATTGCTCGCAGGTTTTGACGAAAGAGTCCGCGTCGCGCGGCAACATGTACCAAACCGCAAACGGCACCGTGGTCGACGCGAGCGCATCGTGAAACCAGGAGTCTTCGGCGTACATCTGCTGAAGCTCCGACAGAAGGTCTTTGACTTCGCCGTCCGTGGAGCGGCCGCCAAGAAATACGATATCGCCATTGGCGAGAATGAAAACTTGCGCCGCGCGCTTTTGTACCAGCGGCTCGAAAGTGCTGGCGGTCACCCGCAAATAGGCCTCTCCCCGCCGCCGCGCATCGAGATTCGAGAGATGCAAATGGACAACAATCTGGTCGCCCATTTCGCTGAACTTCGCCAAACGGCGGGCGAGGTCCAGAAGGGTGCCTTCATGGCTTAATTTGCGCGTGGCGACGTTGGACTTGTTCATCGCCGGATCACCGGTCTATGCAGCACGTGCGTCTACTCTTTGTAACCTAAACAAAAGCGAGCCGAGGTCGCCAAACTCCGGCGGAAAGCTACCTGTTCGCGAAAAATCCGTGTCATCTCCATTAGGCTATTTTAAAGTTGCGATTTTCTTAATTGCGGCAGCCGGCTAGCGGTCATCGAGGGGAATTGAGACCATGATCACTCAAGCGGAGCTTGCGCTCGACACCACACGATCCTGGCAATCGGAGCAAAGTGCGGTTGGCATCGCGCGGTGTCCAGCCCCCCTATAACTGGTCCACGGATTTTTCGATATTCTAAGAATATGT
>CAZUVO010000331.1:0-2442 GCA_964623955.1 uncultured Rhizobiaceae bacterium | reverse complement strand
GCTGTCGAGGCGGTGACCGAGGCGGGGCCCGGCGGCACGGTGCGCATCACCGGCTGGCGCGACGGCGACGGCACCATCTTGGAGATCGCCGATACCGGGCCCGGATTGCCCGCGCGCGCGCGCGAGCATCTGTTCGAAGCCTTCGCCGGCTCGGTCGGCGGCACCGGCCTTGGCTTGGCGATCGCCTATGAGCTGGCACGCAATCATGGCGGCCGCCTGGAATTGCTGAAAAGCGACCCGACAGGCACGGTTTTTCGCGCAATTTTCCCGCCTTCGACGGAGTCTCCCCGCGATCAGTAGGGGCTCCCGTTAACGAACCGGTAGCTTTCTTCGGCGAGACTGTCGACTTCACCAATCGAGGATGGATTGATGGCCGAGGTGACGTTCGACCGTCCCGCCCCCAGCAAACATGTTGGGCGCTTGCTGGACAATTTGCCTGGCGATATGCGCGACAGTTTTTCCGAAGCGCAGCGCGAAGCGCTCGGCGAAGCGATGAGCACGCGGACCTGGCGCCGCCAATCAGTCGATATCCGTCTCTCTCTGCCGTTCTTCTCGGAGCGCTATTTTTGTACCGTGGTGGCGGGGCGCGAGCGGCGTCCGGCGCCCCGGCGCAAGGCCGAGCGGGTGTTTCACCCCCTGGGCACGGTGGGCAATACCCTCTTCATGGGCGCCATCACCGTGGTCATTTGTTCGGTATTGTTGATTGCCGCGCTGGTCTACAGCTCGATCCTGTCGCCCTAGCAGCTCGGCGTTTTACCGCGTCGTGCTCGGCCGGGCGGAGACCGCTTCATACCATCGTCTGAAATTTTCGTAGGTCTCGGGGATCTCCACCTTGCAGACCTTTTCGGCGAAGTTCGTCGCGCAAAACGCGGTGATGTCGGCGACGGTAAACCTGTCGCCGGTGACGAAGGGATTGCCGCCGATCTGGGCATCGAACTTTTCGAAAAACCAGTTCATGCGGGCGCGGCCACGCTCGATCAGTTCGGGAATCTGTTCGACCCGCTCCGACCGGCCCGGCAGGCCGCGTCCGTCGAAGGCGGGATGGAAATTGCGGAACAATTCGCCGGCGGCGCCGATACCCTCCATATCGGCGCGCCGCTCCCACATATCGACAAAGGCGCAATCGAGCGGGTCGGTGCCCATCAGCGGCGGCTCGGGATGGAGCACCTCGAGATATCGGCAAATCGCCATCGCCTCGCCGATGCGTGTGCCGTCGTCGAGCTCCAGGGCCGGCACCATGCGCTGGCCGTCGCTGGCGAGGAACTCATCGGTCAGCAGGGCGCTCTTGTCGGCGCCAGCTTCGATGATCGGCATGTCGATGCCCTTCTCCTTTAGGAAGATCAGCACCCGGCGCGGGTTCGGCGCGCCTTTCCAGTCATAGAGTTTCATGGCGTTTCCTTTTCGCTTGCCGGCAGGATTTTGCGTTAATGACCGAGGGCCACACCTTCGCGCCGGGGGTCCGCGCCGCCCTCCAGCCCGTCGGCCGCCACGCGCACCCCGTGGAGCCCGCTGTTTAAGGCGCGGATTTTGATTTCATGGCCGAGTGCCTCCAATTGCGGCGCCAGCGCCTCGAGCGGGCTGCCCGCCTCGAGCTCCGTCGCGCCGTTGCGGTTGACATGGTGCGCCAGAGAAACGGCAGCCTGCGGGTCCATCTGCCAGTCGAGCGAGGCGATCAGCGCCAGGGTGACATAACCGATGATGCGCGAGCCCCCGGGCGAGCCCATGGCGAGCAGCAACTCGCCGTCCGGGCCGAACACGAGGGCCGGCGCCATCGAGGAGCGCGGCCGCTTGCCGCCTTCGACGCGGTTGGCCACCGGTTGGCCGTTTTGCTCGGCCCGGAATGAGAAATCGGTCAATTGATTGTTGAGGAGAAAGCCGCGCACCATGAGGCGGGAGCCGAAGCCGCGCTCGATGCTGGTGGTGAAGGAAACCGCGTTTCCTGCCGCGTCTATCACCGATAGGTGACTTGTCGATGCGCCATGCTCCCGGCTGTGCATGGCATAGGCGCGCCGGTTCGAGCCGGGCGGCGCGCCGGCGCCGGCCTTGCCCATCGATTTGTCGAGGCGAATCAGGGCGGAACGTTCGGCGAGGTAGGCACGGTCCAACAGACCTTCGATGGGCACCTGCACGAAATCGCTGTCCGCCATGAAGACGGCGCGGTCGGCAAAGGCGAGGCGGCCGGCCTCGGCGATGACATGGACCGCGCCGAGCGAATTGGCGCCGGCGCCGGCGATATCGAAACGTTCGATCAAACCGAGGATTTGCAGGGTCGTCAGCCCGCCCGAGCTTGGTGGGCCCATGCCGCACACTGCATAGAGGCGGTAGGCGGCACAGACCGGCTGGCGCTGGCGTGCCTCGTAACTCTCTATATCGGCCACTGTCAGGGCGCCCGGATTGCGCGCTGCGGATTGCACGGCGGATGCGATGTCGGCTGCGATATCG
>CAZUVO010000330.1:0-2452 GCA_964623955.1 uncultured Rhizobiaceae bacterium | reverse complement strand
CTGCTCACCCTCGGCCTGCTCGATGGCGCGGTCATTGGCTTCATCGTCCTCGAAATAGCCGGTAACATCGTCGAGGACCTCTGAGCAGGACGCCACGCCGAGCAATCCCACGGCCAGCAGCGCTGGGGCCAGGTGACGGGCGGAAATACGCAGTTTTTTCCGGCTGTTCGGCATTTTTACTCGCCTTGGCTCGGCGCGCTGAATTCGCCGATTGTGGAGCGGATCAAACATTGTTACTAGCATAGTTCAACCACATATCAACGCTTTTCGGCGTGCCCCCGGGCGCCCGGAACGGCGCGGAGAGGGCCATGACGGCACAAAATGAAAATACCAGCGGCGGCCGGGAACGCCTGGACCAGGCCAATGAATTCGCCCGCATGGCGGCGCAAAGCCAGCGGATCGTGGCGGATTTCATCGCCCGCCAGCAGAAAGAGGGGGCTCTCGAGCCCAAGGGGCCGTTCGATGTCGGCCAGGCCTTCCTCGATATGACCCAGCAAATGATGGCCGACCCGGCGCGCCTCGTGCAGGCGCAGATGGACCTCTGGGAAGGCTATATGAAGCTCTGGCAGCATACCGCCACCCGCATGATGGGCGGCGAGCCGGAAGAGCCGGTTGTCCTGCCCAAGCCGGACGACCGCCGCTTCCACGCGCCGGAATGGAGCGACAATCATTTCTACGATTTCATCAAGCAATCCTATCTGCTGAGCGCGAACTGGTTTCATTCCCAGGTGCAGCGGCATTCGAGCGCGCTGGACGAAAAGAGCGCCCAGAAGCTCGCCTTCTATACCCGCCAATTCGTCGATGCCGTATCGCCGACCAATTTCGTCCTGAGCAATCCCACCGTGCTGCGCGAGACGGTGGAGAGCGGCGGCGAAAACCTGGTGCGCGGCCTCTCCAACATGCTCGACGATCTCGAGCGCGGCGGCGGCAATCTCGATATCCGCATGACCGACGAGAACGCCTTCGAGGTCGGCGGCAACCTCGCCCTGACTCCGGGCAAGGTGGTCTTCCAGAACGATCTGATGCAGCTCATCCAATATGCGCCGGCGGGCGAGACGGTCTATCGCCGCCCGCTCCTCGTCATCGCGCCCTGGATCAACAAGTTTTACATCCTCGATCTCAAGCCGAAGAATTCCTTCATCAAATGGGCGGTGGAACAGGGCTTCACCGTGTTCGCCATCTCCTGGGTCACTCCGGACGAAGAGCTCTCCCACAAGAGCTTCACGGATTACATGCGGGAAGGACCGCTCGCCGCGCTCGACGCCATCGCCGAGGCCACGGGCGAGAAAGAGGTGGCGGCGGTCGGCTATTGTCTCGGCGGCACCCTGCTGTCGGCGACGCTCGCCTATATGGCGGCGCAAGGAGATGCGCGCATCACCAGCGCGACCTTCTTCGCCACCCAGGTCGATTTCACCGAGCCCGGCGAGCTCGGCGTCTTCATCGACGAGGAGCAGCTCGCCAGCCTGGAGCAGATGATGAACGAGAAGGGCTATCTCGACGGCCGCGAGATGGCGACCACCTTCAATTTGCTGCGCGCCAACGACCTGATCTGGTCCTTCGTGATCAACAATTACCTGATGGGCAAGGAACCCTTCCCCTTCGACCTCTTGTATTGGAATTCCGATTCCACCCGCATGCCGGCGGAGATGCATAGTTTTTACCTGCGCCAAATGTATCAGGAGAATGCGCTGGCAAAGCCGGGCGGCATCGAGCTGGACGGCGTGGCGATCGACCTCGGCAAGATCGACATCCCGATCTACGTGCTGGCCGCACACGAGGATCACATCGCGCCCTGGCAATCCTGCTTCAAGGCAACCGGGCTTTATGCCGGCAAGACCCGCTTCGTACTCGGCCAATCGGGCCATATCGCCGGCATCGTCCACCCGCCGGCCGGCGGCAAATACGGCTATTGGACCGGCGATCTAAGATCGGGCATGAGCGCCGAAGACTGGCTGACGGGCGCCAAACAACATGACGGCTCCTGGTGGCCCGACTGGAAACGCTGGCAGGCCCGCCGCGCCGGGCAAAAGACCGATGCCCGCCAACCCGGCGACGGCAAGCTCGCCATCATCGAGGACGCGCCGGGGAGCTACGTCAAGATCCGCACATAGGCGGCGGAATTACGGATAGGTCGAGCAGTGTCTACGACCGCTTTACACCAGAAATCGGATATCGGGGAAGCGGGCTCTGCACGTCCGCTTTTGACCCAAAGCGGACATTCACCGGCAAGTGCCACACGTCAAAGTCCGGCACCACGGCCATTCAGTGCGCGTCTCTTTAGCCTTCGGATGCCATTTTTCCCGACGCGCCGATGGCGGTCATTTTCAGGAATTTATCGAGCAGGTTTTTCGATGTGGTAACCGGCGGATATTTCGGCGGGTTGTCGGAATCGTGGCAGTGTCCAGCCCCCCTATAACTGGTCCACGGATTTTTCGATATTCTAAGAATATGT
>CAZUVO010000329.1:0-2453 GCA_964623955.1 uncultured Rhizobiaceae bacterium | reverse complement strand
CACGGCGTGCAGATGGGCTCGGCCTATCTCGTGCAGATGGCGCCGGCGAGCACCATCGTCAATTGCGCCATGCTCCAGGCGGCGGACCAACTGCGCTGGGTCTCGCGCATCGCCTACCGCACCAAGGAATTGGCCAACGCCGCGCCGGACACCGGCTTCGGCGATCAGGAACGCAGCCAGTGGGAGGGCGCGGCGGCCTGGCAGGGTTTCCGCGAGCTGATCGAGCGCACCCTCGCCGCCTATGATTGGGGCGAGCATTTCACCGCGCTCAATCTGGTTGCCAAGCCGGCGATCGATGCCGCCTTCGTACGCCAGCTCGGCGCCGCCGCCGAACAATCCGGTGACAGCCTCCTGAAACTGCTGGCGGACGCCCATCAGACCGACAATGTGCGCGCGCGGCGCTGGAGCGCGGCGCTGATCGAATTCATGCTGCAGCAAGACGGCAACAAGGACGCGCTTGCGGGCTGGGTGGCGAAATGGGCGCCCCTGGGCGACGCCGCCATCGATGCCTATTGCGCCGCGCTCCCCGGAGCGGACGGCGCGGCGGCGAAGGGCGAAGCGGAGGAATTCCGCGCCGGCCTCGGCCTCGGCCGCTAATTCTTACGGAGGATTTATGGCGCGCAAAAAGGCGCTGGTGATCGGCGGCCTCGGGGTCATCGGCCGCAATCTTATCGATCATATGGCGGCGCTCGACGATTGGGATATCGTCGCCGTCAGCCGCCGCGCGCCGGACAAGGAAATGGCGGCGAAGGCGGAGTTCATCTCCTGCGACCTGCTTGATATGGCGTCCGCGGAGGAAAAGCTCGCGCCGCTCGACGACGTCACCCACATGTTCTGCTGCGCCCTTTATGGCGGCATCGACGCCACCACGACCGAGCAGAATCGCGCCCTCGTGGCCAATCCGGTCACCATCATGTCGTCGGTTTCCAACAGCCTGGAGCGCGTCGTGCTGCAGGAAGGCAGCAAGGCCTATGGCCGCCAATTGGGGCCGTTCAAGACGCCGGCCAAGGAATCCGATTCGCGCCACATGCCGCCCAATTTTTATTACGAGCAGGAGGATTTCCTGATCGACTATCAGAAGGGCAAGGATTGGAGCTGGGCGGTGCTCCGGCCCGAGGCGGTGTGCGGCTTCGCCGTCGGCAATCCGATGAATTTGATCATGTGCTTCGGCACCTATGCGGCGATCTCGCAAGAGCTCGGCATGCCGCTCAAATATCCTGGCGATTTGCGTGGCTTCGAAGCGCTCAACCAGGTGACTGATTCCGGGCTTCTCGCGCGCATGACCGTGTGGAGCGCGACGTCGCCCAACGCAGCCAACGAGATTTTCAACATCACCAATGGCGACGGCTTCCGCTACGTCAATGTGTGGCCCGATTGGGCCGCCGCATTCGGCATGGAGATCGGCATGCCGCAGCGCATCATCTCGGCCGAGGTCATGCCGGACAAAGGTCCGGTCTGGGACCGCATCGTCGAGAAGCACGGCCTGATGAAGCTCTCCTATGAGCAAACGGCGGGCTGGCCCTATTTCGATTTCAACATGGATACCTCGTGGGACGTGCTGATGTCGGATGCCAAGCGCATCGACAGGGGCTTTACCGAAATGGTCGATACGGAGAAAATGTTCCTCGACCTGTTCGCCGAGTTCCGCCGCCGGAAAGTCCTGCCCTGATTGGGAGAAGACGCATGGAAACCGTCACCCCGGATACACCGTTTCAGCTTCGCAAGGGCCTGCACAAGCGCGAGATCACCCGGCTTGATCCGGCCGATGTGCCGGTGATCGATTTCGGCCGCATCTATTGCACCAATGCGGCGGATCACCGCGAATTGGCGCGCGAGCTGCGCGACGCCTGCACCGGGCCGGGCTATTTCTACATTTCCAATCACCAGTTCCCGCAATCGGTGATCGACCGCGCCCATGCGGCGATGAAGCGCTTCTTCGCCTTGCCGCTCGACGAAAAAATGAAAACGCATTATCTCGAATGGCCCAATCACCGGGGCTATGTGCCGCTCCATGGCATCCAGGCCGATCACAGCCTGAAAGGCGACGATATTTCCGAGGCGATCGAGATGGCCGACGATCTGTCGGAGGACGACCCGGATTATCTCCGGGGTCTCCGCTTCTACGGCCCCAACAATTGGCCGGCCGAGCCGGCGGAATTCCGCTGGGCGCTCGGCACCTATTACGACTGCCAGATCGAACTCGGACGATCAATCTACCGCGCCTTCGAACTGGCGCTCGATCTTGAGCCGGGCTATTTCACCTCGAAATACACCAAACCGCTGTCGCGCACGCGCGTCTGCTACTACCCGCCGCAGGATGAGGATTTCGATATCGCCCATATCGGCCTCGGCGCGCATACCGATTATGAGTGTTTCACCACCGTCTGGCAGAACGACGTGCCCGGCCTGCAAATGCTCACCCTCGACGGCGATTGGCTGGAACTGCCGGCCAT
>CAZUVO010000328.1:0-2469 GCA_964623955.1 uncultured Rhizobiaceae bacterium | reverse complement strand
GGCTCAAAGAGGTCAAGGCAACGTTCGAACGCTTGAACCATCAGCTTTTCGAAATCCTCGTCATCGAAACCATCCTCGCTTGGCACACGATGAATGCCGCGATGCACGGCGGCGATGAAGAGGTCACGACGGAATGATGGGTTTTTTCAAACGTAAGAAATCGACCGGCGCAGAGGCGCAACCGGTCGTCGCCGAGGCGGAAGTGAGTTCCTACGAAGCATGGTCTCCCGATGGCGATGCGGGCGCGGCCCCTGCCGCGGATAGCGTTGTCGAAGCCGGGGTGCGGCCGGGCAATTACGCGCCGCCGCCGCTGGTCATGGAGACGCCGCAAGCGAACGAGGAAGAGCTGGAATCCATCGCCAACGCCGGGACCATGGAGGATCAGGTCACGGCGGCTCTCAAGAAAGTCTATGACCCTGAGATACCCGTCGATATTTACGAAATGGGTTTGGTCTACGGGGTCGATATATCCGAAGAAAAAGACGTGACCATTCGCATGACGCTGACCTCGCCGGGCTGCCCGGTCGCGGAGCAGATGCCAGGGATGGTGCAGCATGCGGTGCGCACTTTCGTTCAGGGCGTGCGCGACGTCGATGTGGAAATCGTCTGGGATCCGCCCTGGACGCCCGACCTGATGTCAGAGGCGGCGCAACTCGAACTTGGTTTCATATGAAACAATGAGCTGGTCAGGAGAAATCAACCTGTGACGAACGCGATCCTAAATTTGACCGAAGCCGCGAAATCGCGCGTTCGCGAGATCATGCGTTTGCGTGACGAAGAGCCGCCGGCGATCGGTGTGCGCATCGGCGTGCGCAATGCCGGCTGTTCGGGCATGACCTACAGCATGGATTACGCGACCGAGGTCGGCGCTCATGACGAAGTGATCGACGCGGGTGATGTAACTGTGCTGGTCGACCCGGCCGCGGTGATGTTTTTGATCGGCACGGAGCTCGACTATAAGGAAGAGAAGCTCTCCGCCGGCTTCGTCTTCAACAATCCCAACGCCACCTCGACCTGCGGCTGCGGCGAGAGCTTCACTGTTGGCTAGTTAAGGTTAACAAGCGCTAACCAAGTTTCGGCGTCACGCCGCAAAAATTTCACGCGGCGAATTTAAGCCTCCGTTAAGTGCAATGGGCGATAATCAAACCATGATTACCGTCTTGCAAAGAATCGCCCGGAGCGCCGTCTTGGTGCCGTTGACCGTCGCGGCCTATGGCGCCGTGATGATCGGCCTTTCCTGGGTGACCATCATGGAGGCAGCCTCTTCGGCGCGCCGCCTGATTCGCGGGACGCCGAAGACGCGCCGGAATCAGCCGCTCGGCAATCCAGTTCAGACGCTGTAATACATCTGATATTCGATTGGGTGCGGGGTCATTTCGAAAGCCTGCACTTCCTCAGATTTAAGCTCGATATAGCCGTCGATCAGATCGTCGGAGAACACTTCACCTTTCTTGAGAAACGTCCGGTCGTCGTCGAGCGCTTCCAGCGCCTGATGCAGGCTGCGGCATACGGTCGCCACATCTTTCAGTTCCTCCGGCGGCAAATCGTACAAATTTTTGTCCATCGCATCGCCCGGATGGATCTTGTTTTCGATGCCATCGATCCCCGCCATCAGCATTGCCGCGAAGGCGAGATAGGGATTGGCGGTAGGATCCGGAAAGCGCACTTCGACGCGCTTGCCATTGGGTGACGCGGCGTAAGGAATGCGGCAAGAGGCCGAGCGATTGCGCGAGGAATAGGCAAGCAGTACCGGCGCCTCGAAACCCGGCACCAGTCGCTTGTAGCTGTTGGTCGAAGCGTTGGTGAAGGCATTGAGGGCGCGGGCGTGCTTGATGATGCCGCCGATATAGTAAAGCGCGCTTTCGGAGAGGTCGGCGTAACCGGTGCCGGCGAAGAGCGGCTTGCCGTCCTTCCAAATCGACTGATGGACATGCATGCCCGAGCCATTGTCGTCGACCACGGGCTTCGGCATGAAGGTCGCGGTCTTGCCGTAGGAATGCGCCGTCTGGTGCACGACATATTTATAGATCTGCATGCAATCGGCGGTCTTGAGCATGGTGTCGAATTCGAAGCCGAGCTCGTTCTGGCTCGGCGCGACCTCGTGATGGTGCTTCTCCACCTTGATTCCCATGCTGCTCATATGGGTGAGCATTTCGGCGCGCATGTCGGTCATGGAATCGACGGGCGGGACCGGGAAGTAGCCGCCCTTGGGGCCGGGCCGGTGGCCGATATTGCCGCCCTCATACTCGCGCCCGGAATTGTAGGGCCCTTCTTCCTGATCGAGCAGATAATACATCTGATGCATGGAGCAGTCGAAGCGCACATCGTCGAACACAAAGAACTCGGCCTCGGGCCCGAAATAGGCTGTGTCGCCAATCCCCGAATAGGAGAGATAGGCCTCGGCGCGCTCGGCCACGCCGCGCGGGCAGCGGCCATAGGGCTGGCCGGTCGAGGGTTCGATCACGTCGC
>CAZUVO010000327.1:0-2476 GCA_964623955.1 uncultured Rhizobiaceae bacterium | reverse complement strand
ATGCTGCGCGGCTCGTCGGCATCGACCTCTTGAATGAGCTCGGTCTCGCCGGTCTCGGGATCGAAGAAATAAAACCCGTCGCGCATGGTGATCACCGCGCCGCCCTGCTCGCGCATCGAGAAGGCGCCGACAACTTTCGGCAGTTTCCAATGTTTGGTTTTGCCGCTGGTCGGCTCATAGCGCCAGATTTCCTGCTCCAGCATATCGACCCAATAGAGCGCGCCTTCCTTGACGTCCCACACCGGGCCCTCGCCGAGCCAGTTCTTGCATTCGACGATACATTCGATTTTGAACATTATTTTTGTCTCCTTAAGTACCCTTGCGCTGCCCTCTTAAATATCGAAATCGGCGCCAAGATGAAACAGGCAATCGCCGCGCTCGGTGCGCCCGGGCAGGCGCTTGCACACCACCAGGCCCGAGGCATCGAAGCGCACTTCCGCCGGCTCGCGCCACGGCGTCTCCGGGGTGTGAATGAGCGCCGCCAATTGGCCTTTCTCGACCTCGTCGCCAAGCTCGACCAAAGGCTCGAACAGGCCATCCTCGCCGGCATAGGAGAAGGATTCCCAAGTCTCGGCGGAGAGCATGCGGGTCTCCACCGCCGGCTCTTCCCCCTCACCAACCGCGCCGTGCCACACGCCGATTTGGCGCAGCACGCGGCGCACCCCGGCCTCGCAGATGCGCAGACATTCCGGCGTCACCGCGCCCGAGCCGCCCATTTCGGTGCCGATGCCGACGATGCCGTGGCGCGCGGCGGCGGCCATGTTGGTCGCCCCGCCGCCCTGGCCGGGCGGAAAGAAGAAGCCATAGGGCGCGCCGAACACGCGGCCCAATTCGACCACCTCGCGCTGCACCGCGTCGGACATGGGGGCCGCGCGCAGGATGACGGTCGGCAGATACATCAGCGACGAGCCGCCGGAATGAAGATCGAGGGCATAGCCGGCGAGCGGCATCAGCACCGATTCCATGTAATGCGCCAGCATCAGGGTCGGGCTGCCTTCCGCATCGCCGGGAAAGACGCGGTTGAGATTGAGCTCGTCGATCGGCGAGGTGCGAAGCCCCGCCTTGGCCGCCGGATAGTTGGCCATCGGCAGGATGATGATACGCCCGGTCACCTCGGCCGGATCAATCTCGCGAATCAGCCGCGATAGCGTCACTTGGCCTTCATATTCGTCGCCATGCACGCCGGAGGTCAGCAACACCGTCGGCCCCGCGCCATTCTTGATGCACACCAGCGGCACCGGCAGCCAGCCATAGGCCGAGCGGTGCACCGAATGCGGCAGTTGCAGATAGTCGCACTGCTTGCCGTCCTTCTCGAAATCGATGCGCGTGGAGAGGCGCGAGGGTTTATCGGTCATGTTCGGTCTCCCGGTGCTTTGAATCGCGCGGCGCTAGCTCTCGGCCAGGCCGGCGAGGCGCAGGCCCTCCTTGATGCGTTCCATGACGTCGGTTCGCGCCGTGTGCAAGGTTCCACTGGTGGACTCGATGGTCAGGCCAGGCTGCAGTTGCTCGGCCCCCGCCAGCGCGCCCCGGGCGTCCTCGATTCGGCCGCAATGCGCCAGAAAGCTCGCCCGTACCAGGTGCGCCAAATGTTGGACCGTGGGGAAACGGCACGCCTGATCGGCGAGGTCGGCGGCCGCTTCCGTCTCGCCGAGCGAAAAATGCGCCGTCGCCTTGTACATCATCATGGCCCACATCAGTGGGTCGTTGGGGCTGAGGCGTATGGACAGGTCGGCGTTCAGGATCGCCGCGGCGGCGTCGCCGACGAGCAGTTGCGCATGGGCAAGGCCGTAATAGCCTTGCGCGAAATTCGGGTTGATCTCGATCGAGATGTTCAGCTCCTGAATGGCCGCCGCGTGATCGCCGCCGATGGCAAGCAGCCGGCCGAGTACGAAATGGGCGAAATGATCGCGTCCGTCGAGGGCAACCGCCTTGTTGGCGTCCGCCATGGCCTGCCGCAGGGTCTCCTCCGGGTTTTCCGCCCAGCCGAACGCCAACATGCCGAAAGCGCTGAAGGCGAGCCAGGAATAGGCGGGGCCGAAAGTGCCATCCAACGCGATGGCGCGGCGGAACAGCTCCTGGCCTTCCTGGTTGCTGGCCCGGTCGAGCAGGTAGAGTTTCGCCTGCGCGCGGTGAAAAAGGTCCCAGGCGCCGAGATTGTCGGTCGGCTTGGTAAGCGCGCGCTCGCGCTCGGTGTTCGACAATTCCGGCTCGACGGCGGCGGCGATGGTGCGGGTTATTTCGTCCTGGAGCTCGAAGATGTCGCTCAGGTCGCGGTCGTAGCGCTCGGCCCAGATATGGTTGCCGCTCTCCGCCTCGATCAACTGGGCGGTGATGCGCACGCGCCCGCCCGCCTTGCGCACGCTGCCTTCGAGGACATATTGCACGCCGAGCTCGCGCCCCACCTGTTTGATATCCACCGCGCTCCCCTTATAGGTGAAGGTGGAGTTGCGCGCGGTGACGAAAAACCAGCGGTATT
>CAZUVO010000326.1:2261-2482 GCA_964623955.1 uncultured Rhizobiaceae bacterium | reverse complement strand
GCGGCGCATCTGGTCTTGCGTTGTTTTATTAGAAACAATACGTAACTATTTGAAATGTTTCTGCTAATCGATAATTACGATAGCTTCACTTACAATCTGGTTCACTATATCGGCGAACTGGGGATCGACGTTGAGGTGAGGCGCAACGACGCCATTAGCGTCGACGACGCCGTGGCCATGGCGCCTGAGGCTATCGTTATCTCGCCGGGACCGGGCGTTCC
>CAZUVO010000326.1:0-2214 GCA_964623955.1 uncultured Rhizobiaceae bacterium | reverse complement strand
GTACGGTATTTCACAGGCAAACTACCGATTCTCGGCGTATGCCTGGGGCATCAGGTGATCGGCCAGGTATTCGGCGGAAAGATCGTCCGCGCGCCGGTACCCATGCACGGCAAAGTCGACGAAATCCGCCATAAGGGTACGGATGTGTTTCAGGGCCTGTCCAACCCCCTCATCGCTACCCGCTATCATTCGCTGGTTGTCGATGCCGGAACTTTGCCCGACACGCTGGCAGTCACCGCGCAAACCGCCGACGGACTAATTATGGGCCTGGTCCATAAGGAATTGCCTATCCACGGCGTCCAGTTTCATCCCGAAAGCATCGCCACTGCTGCCGGCCACGACCTGCTGGCCAATTTCATCGAGTTGGCGACAGGCAAACCTGTCGAAGGCTACGGCACCGAAAACCGGGCCGGCGAAATGGTGGCGCTATGACCAGTGACGTTGGCGACCTGAAAGATTTGATCGGCCTCGTCGCTGACGGCCAGACCCTCGACCAAGGCCAGGCTGAGGCAGCTTTTGAAATCATCATGTCGGGCGACGCAACGCCGGCGCAAGTTGGCGCGTTTTTGATGGCGCTCCGGGTGCGTGGCGAGACCGTCGACGAGATCACCGGCGCGGCGCGGATCATGCGGGCCAAGGCCCATGCGGTCGACGCCCCCGCCGATGCGATAGATATCGTCGGCACCGGCGGCGATGCCAAGGGCACCCTCAATGTGTCGACCGGCGCCAGCTTTGTAGTTGCAGCGTGCGGCGTACCGGTGGCCAAGCACGGCAACCGGGCGCTCAGTTCCAAGACCGGCGCAGCTGACGTGCTGACAGCTCTGGGGGTCAATATCGACGCCGATTTCGATCTCGTGCGCGAGGCGATCTGGGAAAATAATCTCGGCTTCCTGATGGCGCCGCGTCACCACAGCGCCATGCGCAATGTCGGCGGTGTGCGCGTCGAACTCGCCACCCGCACGATCTTCAATATCCTCGGCCCCCTGTCTAACCCGGCCCAAGTCAGCCGGCAAATGGTCGGCGTGTTTGCCCAGCAATGGGTCGAGCCGCTGGCCCATGTGTTCGCCAATCTGGGACTGGAACGCGCCTGGATAGTCCATGGCGCCGACGGCCTCGATGAAATGTCGACCACCGGCCCGACCCATGTTGCCGAATTGAAAGACGGTGCGGTGCGCACATTTGAGGTGACGCCGGAAGACGCCGGGTTGGCACGGGCCAGCCTCGACGATATCCGCGGCGGCGATTCCGAACACAACGCGGCGGCGATGCGCGCCATGCTCGCCGGTGAACCCGGCGCGTTTCGCGACATTGTCGTTTTGAACGCCGCGGCGTCGTTAATTGTCGCCGGCAAGGTCGAAGACCTGGCGGCGGGCGCCGAAATGGCGGCGCAGGCAATCGACAGTGGCGCTGCTATGGATATTCTCAACCGATTGATCGCGATCACCAACCGGCCGATGCCCGAGGCCGCGGACGCCAGCGCATGAGCGACGTTCTCACCAGAATTTGCAACGACAAACGTGAGCATGTTGCCGCCCAGAAGGTGCGCCGGACGCTTGCTGATGTGGAGACCGCTGCGAAGAGCGCTGAAGCGCCGCGGGGCTTCGCCAGGCAACTCACCGCGCGTGCCCAAGACGGTGACTTTGGCCTTATCGCCGAAATCAAGAAGGCCAGCCCCAGCAAGGGCCTCATCCGCGCCGACTTCGATCCGCCATCCATTGCCCGCGCCTACGAGGCCGGCGGTGCGGCGTGTCTGTCGGTGTTGACCGATGAGCCCTATTTCCAGGGCCGCGACGAAGATCTTGTGGCCGCGCGTGGCGCGGTGTCCCTGCCCGCCCTGCGCAAGGATTTCATGATCGACCCCTATCAGGTACCCGAAGCGCGCGCACAGGGTGCGGATTGTATTTTGCTGATCATGGCGGCGCTGGAAGACACTCAGGCCAACGAACTGGCCGCCGCCGCCCACGATTGGGGCATGGACGTGCTGGCCGAAGTCCATGACGGCGCCGAGTTGGAGCGTGCCCTGCGCCTCGACGCCGATCTCATCGGCATCAACAACCGCAATCTCAAAACCCTTGAAGTTGATCTGGCGACCACTGAGCAGCTTGCTCCCGAGGTTCCGGGCGACCGGGTTCTGGTCTGCGAAAGCGGCCTGTTTACGCGCACTGATCTCGAACGCATGGCATTGGTCGGCGCCCGCTGTTTCCTCATCGGCGA
>CAZUVO010000325.1:0-2529 GCA_964623955.1 uncultured Rhizobiaceae bacterium | reverse complement strand
CGGCCTCGACGGCGCCGGCCTCGGCCAAAGCCGCACGCGCCTGATCCGCGCCGACGGCACGCGCCATGAGATGGCGGTGCCGATGGAAAGCGTCTGAACGCCATGCCGATTCATGAAAAATCGCTCATCCGGCCGGAGAATCTCCACGTTCAGGAGAATCTCGAAATCGATGGTGTCGATGTCTCTGGCCATTGGAGCACCTTCATCGAGAACCGCGCCGTCACCGATTACAACGAGGCGATCGAGGATGAGGTCGCGGCCCTACCCGGCGGCGAATTCATTCACCGCTGCTGGCAATGCGGCTCGTGCACCAATTCCTGCACGGTGAACGCGATTAATGCCGAGTTCAATCCGCGCCACTGGATCTATCTCGTGCGCTTGGGGCTGGAGAGCGAACTGCTGCGCGACAAGGACATCATCTGGCAATGCGTGAGCTGCAATAAATGCACCTATGCCTGCCCGCGCGACGTCAACCCGGAAGGGGTGATGAAATCCCTCGCCCATTGGCTCGAACTGAAGGGCCACACCGAGAAATCGCCGGCGGCGCATTTCGACGAGGTGTTCGCCGGCCAGGTGTTCGAGACCGGCAAGATCGAGGAGGGACGCATCATCCGCGCCTTCTTCGCCCGCACCGGCCAGGCGCTGCGCCAGGAATGGATGATGGAGATGGTGCGCCGGCTGATGCGTCATCTGCCGCTCAAGATGATGATCGCCATGGGCCTCGGCACCTTCATCCGGCCGAGAACGCGCGGCTGGGGCCGGGCGCGGGCGGCCATTGCCCAGCATGTGGCGGAACAAAAAGCACGCGAGCGTAAGGCGCTCAGGTTAGCGGATTAGGAGCGAATGTGAGCGCGAAGAAATATCACAAGGTCGGCTATTATCCGGGCTGCGCCCTGGAAGGGACGGGCCACGCCTATAACCGCTCCACGAAGGCGCTCGGCAAAAAGCTCGGGCTCGATCTCGTCGAGGTCAAGAATTGGAATTGCTGCGGCGCCATGGAGGTCAAGAATATAGACCCCAAGCTGCAGACCTATCTCTCGTCCCGCGTCATGTCGATCGCCGCCAACGATATGGGGCTGGAGACGGTGATGGCGCCGTGCAACGGCTGCTACCACAATCTCAAGAAAGCCGAATATGACGTCGCCAACGATCCCGCCACGGTCGAGACGGTCGAGAAGCTCTCCGCCAAGGCGGGCCACGAGGCTTACAAGCCCGAGCAGATCGAGACCATCCACGCGCTCGATTGGATCAAGCAGGCGATCGGCGAGGACGGCATCCGCGAGCGGGTGAAGAACTCTCTCTCGGGGCTCAAGATCGCCAATTATTACGGCTGCATGTATACCCGCCCGCGCCACATCTTTCCGGAGAAGGACCGCGGCGGCGACAGCGAGTCGACGCTCGAGCCCCATTACATGGACGACCTCCTCGCCGCCGCCGGCGCCGAGATCGTCGATTATCCGCTCAAGACCGCGTGCTGCGGCGGCGCTCACACATTGGCGGATTCCGATATCTCGACCAAGCTGGTGCTCAATCTCCTGCGCACCGCCGAGGCCTGCGGCGCGGACGTGATCGCCACCGAATGCCCGACCTGCCATTCCGGGTTGGAGATGCACCAGATCCGCGCAGAGACGGTTTTTCAGCAAAAGACCACGCCGGTCATTCTCTATTTCACCCAGCTTCTCGGCCTCGCCCTCGGCGTCGCGCCGAAAAAACTCGGCATCCATGAGAACATTTCCGACTCCCTGCCGCTCCTGAAGACGCGCGGCCTGGCATGAGAAGCTTTGCCGAGATAGAAGCCCGCATCGACGAATTAGGCCAGGCGTCTGGCGACGGGCGCGCGGCGGCGGCGGAGCTGCTCGAACTGGGCGAGGAAATTCTCGAACATTGGCTGAACGCACAGGGCAAGGCGCCGGGACAAGATACGCGCGAAGGCTTTCGCCTGCTGGCGCTGCACCGCCAAGGGGCGCAGGGCGATCCTTCCTTCAATGCCTGCCGCGAGACCTGCCGCGAGCTGGTCTATCATTATAATCTGATCGCCCTCGACCCCGATCACGGCGAGACGGCGCGGCGAATCATGCTGGCCTCCCTGGTGGCCAAGCATCTATGCTTGTTCGTCGGCGGTAAGATGGCCGAGGCTGAAATCGGCGAGTTCTGCTGCTCGTCGCGCGACGCCCACAGGGCGGCGGAATAGGGACGGAGAGAGGGGGCAACGATGCTCGTTCTTGGCTGCGAAGTACCGGAGGATTTGCGCTACGATATCGAGAACAATATCTGGTACCGCGAGAATGACGATGGCAGCGTTACCGTCGGCATGAGCGCCGTCGCCGCCGCCATGGCGGGCCAGCTCGTCGCCTTCACGCCGAAAAGGGTCGGGCGCACCGTGAAGCCCGGCAAAAGCTGCGCCACGGTGGAATCCGGCAAATGGGTCGGCCCGGCGCGCCTCGCCTCGGGCGGCGAAGTGGTCGAGGTCAATGAGGCGCTGGCGGCGACGCCGACCATCGCCAATGACGATCCCTACGGCGAAGGCTG
>CAZUVO010000324.1:0-2535 GCA_964623955.1 uncultured Rhizobiaceae bacterium | reverse complement strand
GGCCGAACCACACCCGGCGGTCGCCTGTGCCCGGCGTCGCCGCCAGCAGTTTTTCGCCGAGCGCCGCGGCCGGCTCGTTGGGGATCATCAAGAGGCTGGCGCCCGCCATGTTCCCGGCCGCGCCCACCATCGCCTCGATCACCGCCGGATGGCTATAGCCGAGCGGCGCGGCGGTGGCGGAGGCGGAGAGATCGAGGATCCGCCGGCCGTCCTCGTCATGCAGATAGGAGCCGGCGCCGCCGGTCGCCGCCAGCGGGTTGAAACGGAGCGTCTGGATTTGCGCGATCGTCGCGGCGTCGCGCGCCAGCAGCGAGTTTTTGTCCACGATTACGCTCTCCCTTGAAGCCACGCCGGGTCAGCTGATGCCGAGTTCCTTGGCCTCCGCGATAATCGCCTTTTCCAGCGTATCGACGCAGGTGTCGAGCTCGTCGCGGCTGGCGATATAGGGCGGCGACAGTTCGATCGCCGTGCCTTCCTCGCCGACCAGCACGCCCATATCGAGGCAGCGGTGCACCATGCGCTTGGTGCCGTCATCGAGCGGCGCTTTGGTCTTCTTGTCCTTGGTGAAATCGATGCAGGTCCACATGCCGAGGCCGCGCACGTCGCCGACGATGGGCAACTCGCGCAGGCGCTGCATCTGTTCTAGGAGATAGGCGCCGTTTTCGCTGCCCTTGGTGATCAAATCGTGCTGCTCGATATAGCCGATCGTCGCCAGGCTCGCGGCACAGGCCGCCGGATGGCCCTGATAGGTCTGCAGATGCGAGAATATCGGCAGCACATCGGCGATATGCTGGGTCACGGTCGAGGCGCCGAGCGGCACATAGCCGCCGGAGATCGCCTTGGCGGTCGACATAATGTCGGCCTGCACGCCCCAATGCTCCATGGCGAACCATTTGCCGGTGCGCCCGAAGCCGGTGATCACCTCGTCGGCGATCAAGAGCACGTCATATTTGTCGCAGATCGCACGCACCTTCTTGAAATAATCGTCCGGCGGCACTTGCGCACCATCGCCCTGCATCACCGGCTCGGCGATGAAGGCGGCGACCAGCGACGGATCCTCATGCAGGATTTCCTGCTCGAGATAGTCGACGCAGAAATCGCACACTTCCGAAGCGTCCATGCCGAACGGCGTGCGGTAGAGGAAGGGCGCGGGTATGCGCCGGTGGCCCGGCACGCCGGGCTCGGAGATCGGCCGGGTGCCGAGGATGTCGGTCGCCCCGATTGAGCCCATGGTGGCGCCGTGATAGGCGTCCCAGCGCGAGATGATCTTGCGCGCGCGCGGCTTGTCGCCCTTGTGGACATGATACTCGCGGGCAAATTTGAACGAGTTCTCGTTCGCCTCCGAGCCCGAGCCGCCGAAGGTGGTCGCCGTCAAATCGCCCGGCGCGAGCTCGGCGATCTTGGCCGCGAGGCGCACCGTCACATCCGCCACATGGGCGAAGGTGCCGGCATAATGCAGCTCCATCATTTGGTCGTAGACCGCCCTGGCGATACTCTCATTGGCGAAGCCGAGGGAGCTCGCGCGGGTGTTGGTGCTCAGCATGTCGAGATAGGATTTGCCCATGATATCGGTGATATGCATGCCCTTGCCGGACTTGAATATGACCGGATCGCCGCCCATCACATCGCTCTTCGACACGAGCGGAAAGACGAAATGATCGAGCGCTTCGCGCGTGACCGGATCGATATTGCTGATATCCATGATGTATCTCCCTATTGCCGGGCCTCAGGCGCCCTTTGGCGGTTTTCTTAGCACGTCTTGTGTCAATGGTCTATAAAATAGACCATTAAGCGTCGGCCATGGCGGCGGGGCTTTCGGGCAGGATCTGGCCGCCATCGACGACGAGGATCTGCCCGGTGACGTAGCGCGACTGGTCGGAGGCGAAATACAAGAGCGCATAGGCGATATCTTCCGGATCGCCGATATAGCCCGCCGGAATGATGTCGCTGATCTCCTTCAGCGCTTCGCCGCCGAGCTCGGCCAGGCCTTCGGTCATGATCGAGCCGGGGCTGACGCCGTTGACGGTGACATTGTATTTCGCCAATTCCAGCGAGGCGCCGCGGATAAAGGCGTTGGCGCCGCCCTTGGAGGCCATGTAATGGCAGAGGCCGGGCCAGCCGACCTGCGGGCCGGTAATCGACGACACAACGATGATGCGCCCGGATTTCTGCTCCTTCATCCGCGGGATGCAGGCTTGCGTGCCGAACAGGATGCCTTTGAGGTTGGTGTCGATCACATCGTCCCACAGCTCCTCGGTCATATCGCCGAGCAATGCTTGCGGATAGATGCCGGCATTGAGGCACAAGACGTCGATGGCGCCGAAATTATCGATGCAGGCGGCGGCCATCTTGTCCATATCCGCCTTGCTCTTCACGTCGCCCTGGCACAACACCGCCGTGCCGCCCTTGGCGGTGATTTCGTCCACCACCGCCTGTCCGGCTTCGACGCTGCGGTTGACCACCAGCACCTTGGCGCCTTCCTCGGCGAAGACATGGGCGATACCGCGGCCAATGCCGCGCCCCCCGCCGGTGACG
>CAZUVO010000323.1:0-2582 GCA_964623955.1 uncultured Rhizobiaceae bacterium | reverse complement strand
TGCCCACCCGGAGATCGCTGACTCCCATCTCGCGCAGATTCAAGTCCATATCGTCCATCATGATGCGGAACATGTAATCGGCGAGACGCTTGCCCGCCTGCCCCGTCGGGCCCAGCGCGCGGATGGTGAGAAAGACGTGGAGGACGATCAGATCGAAGCGGCCATCCAGGCTGTCGGCCACGCCGCACTCGGTGTAAAAGCCCGGCCGGCGCGCCTGGGCCACGGCGGCGATATAGAGGTCGCGCGCCCGCTCGCGCTCATCGGCGCGCCGCTTGGCATGGCGCAGCAATCCGCTCAGCAGTTTCATCGTTTCGTTCGTCTCGCCCGCATTGACAGTCCGCTGCGCGGCGCGCATCTTCGCGCCGCTATGTCCTTATACGGCACAGGGCGCCGAACGGCGCTATAATATCCCGGCAATGATCGGATTCGCGACATATAGACGGCGCACCGGGCCGCTCCTCGCAGGTGCGATGGCCGCAGCGCTCGCCGTCGCCGGCTGCGCGCCGGAGATCAATGTGCGCGGCCATGTGCCGAACCCGGATTCGCTGGCGCAAATCAAGCCGGGCCAGCAAACCCGCGACCAGGTGCTCGATCTGCTCGGCTCGCCGAGCTCGGTGGGCACATTCGAGGATACGCGCTGGTACTACATCTCGCGGCGCACCGAGCACCTCGCCTTCTACGAGCCGGAAGTCATGGAAGCCCAGGTGGTGATGGTGGAGTTCGACACGGCAGGGTTCGTCAAACAGGTCGCCCATCTGCCGGACGAGGACATCCGCGAGATCGAACTGGTGGAGCGGGAGACGCCGACCAAGGGCCGCGAGCTCGGCTTCCTGCAGCAGATTCTCGGCAATATCGGCCTGCGCGCGGCGAGCGAATCAGACGAAAGATAATTCCCGAGCGGGTGATATCACCCGCCCGGGATTGGTATAGCCTCACCTGAGAACGCCCGTCGTGCCAACCCGCGCGGCCGCGCTCGGCTTGAGCTCACTTATGTTCAAGCAAATGCGTCGTCGCAGGTGATCCCACCTGCTCGGGATTTGCTCTAGGCGCCAACAATCATCGCGATAATCGCCAACATCAGGATCGCGACAATATTGGTGATCTTGATCATCGGATTGATCGCCGGGCCCGCGGTGTCCTTGTAGGGATCGCCGACCGTATCGCCGGTCACCGCCGCCTTGTGCGCTTCCGAGCCCTTGCCGCCGAGATTGCCGTCCTCGACATATTTCTTGGCATTGTCCCAGGCGCCGCCGCCCGCCGTCATCGAAATGGCGAGGAACAGGCCGGTGACGATGGTGCCCATCAGCATCGCGCCAAGAGAGGATAACGCCGCAACCTGGCCGGCGATCGCCCAAATGACGAGGTAGAGCAGGATCGGCGCCACAATCGGCAACAGCGAAGGCAGGATCATTTCGCGGATTGCCGATTTCGTCAGCAAATCGACGGCACGGCCATATTCCGGCTTGCCCGTGCCTTCCATGATTCCGGGGATTTCCTTGAATTGCCGGCGTACCTCAATCACCACCGCAGCCGCCGCGCGGCCAACGGAAAGCATTGCCATCGAGCCGAACAGAAACGGCAGCACGCCGCCAATGAAGAGCCCGACCACGACATAAGGATTGCTCAGCGAGAATGACACCTTCTCCAGATCGGGGAAATATCGCCCTATATCCTGAGTGAAGGCGGCAAACAGCACCAGCGCCGCCAGACCGGCGGAAGCAATGGCGTAGCCCTTGGTGACCGCCTTGGTGGTGTTGCCCACCGCATCGAGCGCGTCCGTGGTCTTGCGCACGTCTTCCGGCAGTTCGGACATCTCCGCGATGCCGCCCGCGTTGTCGGTTACCGGGCCGTAGGCATCGAGCGCCACGACCATGCCGGCCAACGCCAACATCGCGGTCACGGCAATCGCCACACCGAACAATCCGGCGAAGAGGTAGGCCAATATAATTCCAGCGGAGATAATAATCGCCGGAACCGCCGTTGCTTGCATGGAGACCGCAAGCCCCTGAATGACATTGGTCGCGTGCCCCGTGGTCGAGGCGCCGGCGATGGATTTGACCGGCTTGTATTCGGTCGAGGTGTAATATTCCGTCACCCAGATCATCAGCCCGGTCACGACGAGGCCGATCAGGCCGCACCAAAAGAGATCGCCGCCGCTCGCCATCGTGCCGCCGATCATGAATTCCGTACCCCAGCCGACCACCCAGTCGGTGACGAAATAAAACGCCACGGCGGCGATGACCGCCGACGCCAGGAAGCCTTTGTACAAGGCCGCCATGATTTTTTCGCTCTTGCCGAGGCGGACGAAAAATGTGCCGAGCACCGAGGCGAGAACACCGGCGCCGCCAAGCGCCAGCGGATAAAGCATCATTTTGTCGAGCATGTCGTCGCCGAAATAAACCGCGCTCAGCAACATCGTCGCGACGATGGTCACCGCGAAGGTCTCGAACAAATCCGCCGCCATGCCGGCGCAGTCGCCGACATTGTCGCCGACATTGTCGGCAATGGTCGCGGGATTGCGTGGATCGTCCTCGGGAATGCCGGCCTCCACCTTGCCAACCAGATCGGCGCCGACGTCGGCG
>CAZUVO010000322.1:0-2599 GCA_964623955.1 uncultured Rhizobiaceae bacterium | reverse complement strand
CGCGCAAAATGCGCTAAGCCCCCCAAGGCCGTCAACCGCTATACTGTCGTCATGCAGCGCGCCGCACCCCCGCCGAAAGAAAAACACGCCGTGAATCTGCCCGAGGCGCCGGCCCTTGTGCTCTCGCCGGGGCGCGCGCTGTGGCTGAGCAGTGCTGGCGAGGTTGAGCATCTTGCTTTGCCGGAGGCGGCGCGCCGTCTCGCCGCTGGCCCGCCGCCCTTCGTGTGCCATGCCCGCTCGCTGGCACGCCGCCTGAGTATCAACAGTTTCCACGCCTTCGATGTGCTCGAGCTGTTCGCCTTTACCCATCCGGCGGCGTTTTGCCTGCCAACCACCCTTGGCCTGGCCGATGCGCTCGGGCTGACGCGGCCAAGCGATCATGAGGAGGAGGCGATTCTGTTGCTTGATGCGGCGGCGGCATTGCTGATGACGCTGCATGAGCGCGGCCCAACTTCGGATGTGGAGGAGAATGGCGATACGGCGCCGAGAATTGCCGCGATCATGGCCAAGGCCGGCTGGATTTGGGGTGATGCGGTCGCGGCGGCGTTGCCGCCATCAAAACCCAAGGCGGGAGACAAAAGCAGTGCGCTGGCCGTTTGGACACGCTTGAAAGAATGGCAGGAATCGGCCCCGCCGCCGCCGCCGGGCCATTTCGGTGTGAGCAGCCCCGAAGCGCGTGCGCGCCTTGCCGAACTGCTCGGCGAGGGCGCCGAGGCGCGGCCGCAACAGGCCGACTACGCTTCGGCGGTAAGCCGCGCCTTTGAGCCGGCCGAGGCACCGGAATCGCCGAATTTGGTCTTGGCCGAGGCCGGCACGGGGGTCGGCAAGACGCTGGGTTATATTTCTCCGGCCAGCCTCTGGGCCGAAAAGAATGAGGGCACGGTCTGGCTATCGACATTCACGCGTAATTTGCAGCGCCAGATAGACGGCGAGCTCGACCGACTGTTTGCCGATCCGCGCGTCAAGGCCGACAAGGTTGTGCTGCGCAAGGGGCGGGAAAACTATCTCTGCCTGCTCAATTTGGAGGAAGCGGTTAACCGCTCGGTGTTGGCGCCGAATGAGCATATTGCCCTCGGCCTGATGGCGCGCTGGGCCGGGGCGACGCGCGACGGCGATATGGTCGGCGGCGATTTTCCTGCCTGGCTCGCCGATTTACTCGGCTATGGGCGCACCTTGGCGCTCACCGACCGGCGCGGCGAATGCATCTTTTCCGCCTGTTCCCACTACCGCAAATGTTTCATCGAGAAAAATCAGCGCAAGGCGCGCGCCGCCGAGATCGTCATCGCCAATCACGCCCTGGTCATGGTGCAGGCGGTGCGCGGCGCCTTCGCCACGGGAGAGCGCGGTGCACCGACGCGCTTTGTTTTCGACGAGGGCCATCATGTGTTTAATGCGGCGGATTCGGCGTTTTCGGCCCATTTGACCGGAGCTGAGGCGCGCGAGCTCCGGCGCTGGCTGATGGGCGCGGAGCGTCGTGGTGGCGCAGGTGGTGGCAGCAGCCGGCGGCGCGGCCTTCAGAGCCGGGTCGAGGATTTGATTGGCGAGGATGAGAACGCCATGCAGGCGCTCGACGAGATCCTCCAGGCGGCGCGCGCGCTGCCGGGCGATGAATGGGCGGCGCGCCTGGCGGGCGGCAATCCGCATGGACCAACCGAGCAATTTCTTGCTTATGTCCGTGGCCAAGTAATGGCGCGCAGTGGCGAGGCTGGCGGCCCCTATAGTTTGGAAGCGCCGACCGCGCCTCAAATAGAGGGCTTGGCCGATGCGGCCGAGGCGCTTGAAGCCTCGTTGGTTGCCGTTTTGCGCCCTTTATTGGTGTTGTCACGCCATCTCGCGGCTCTCTTGGACGAGAAGGCCGATGTGCTGGAAAGCGCCCAGCGCAACCGCATCGAAGGCGTGGTGCGTGGCATTCAGCGGCGCGGCCAGGAACAGCTCGCGGCCTGGTGCGGCATGTTGCAAACCCTGGCGCTCTCACCAGCCAGCGCAAATGAGGCCAGCGCCAATGAAGACAGCGCGCAAGAGGCCATCGACGATAGCTATGTCGATTGGTTCAGCATTCAGCGCAGTGACGGGCGGGAAACCGATGTCGGCATGCACCGCCATCATATCGATCCGGCCGCGCCGTTCGCCGATGCCGTCCTGAGTGCATCGCATGGCACCATTTTAACCTCCGCCACACTACGCGACAGTACCGGCGACGGCGAAATCGACTGGGCCAGTGCCGAGGCGCGGACCGGTGTGCGCCATGTGGCGGGCAGCAAGGCGCTCAGGGCCGAAGTGCCGTCGCCGTTTGATTACGGCGAACAGACGCGTATCTATATTGTCACCGATGTCAGGCGGAATGATGCCGATCAGGTCGGAGCGGCTTACCGCGAATTGTTTTTGGCCTCTGGCGGCGGCGCGCTTGGCCTTTTTACGGCGATTTCACGCCTGCGCGCGGCGCATTCGCGCCTCGACGGCCCGCTCGATGCCGCCGGGCTTCACCTTTGGGCGCAACATGTCGATGCGCTCGATACGACCACTCTGGTCGATATCTTTCGTGCCGACGAAGATGGCTGCCTGCTCGGCACCGATGCGGTGCGCGACGGCGTCGACGTGC
>CAZUVO010000321.1:0-2606 GCA_964623955.1 uncultured Rhizobiaceae bacterium | reverse complement strand
GGCATCACCACCATCGGCGTGATGATCGCCCCGGTGGTCGGCGTCTTCTCCGCCGCCCTCACCCTCGGCGAGCCCCTCGGCCTAGCAGAATTCGTCGCCCTCGCCCTCGTCCTGGCGGCCATCGCGTTGCCGGTGATGGCGCGGCGGGGCGCATTTGGACAGGGCTAAAGTCCTTCACCTCCTTTGGGGGAAGAGGCTTTCGGAGTGCCGCGTCTCCCGTTAGGTTCCCCATTCATGAACGCCACTTCTTCCCAAAAGGGTCCCGCTCAGGACGCGGCGGAGCAGGGTAGCGCCATGGCCGAGACTCTGGCGCATTATGACAGCGCGCCGGAGCGGTTTTGGCAGGGTACGCGCGACCATGATGTGAGCCAGAACGTCGCCGCCCTGCTCGGCGCCATCGAGGGCGCGGCGCCTTATGCCATCCTCGATTTCGGCTGCGGGCCGGGGCGCGATTTGAAGCGCTTTGGCGAGCTCGGCCATGAACCGGTCGGGCTCGAAGGCGCGGGCGAATTCGCCGCCATGGCGCGCGAATATGCCGGTTGCGAAGTGTGGCAGCAGAATTTCCTGTCTCTCGACCTGCCGGCCGGGCGCTTCGACGGCGTGTTCGCCAACGCCTCGCTCTTTCACGTGCCGAGCGCCGCGCTGCCGCGCGTGCTCGGCGAGCTGCACGCCACCTTGAAGCCCGGCGGTGTGCTGTTTTCCTCGAACCCGCGCGGACAGAATGAGGAAGGCATGAGCCATGGGCGCTATAGCTGCTTTCACGATCTGGAGAGCTGGCGCGCCTTTGTCGGCGGCGCCGGGTTTGTCGAGGTCGATCATTATTACCGCCCGGAGGGGCAGCCGCGGGAGCGCCAGCCTTGGTTGGCTAGCGTATGGCGGAAATAACTTGATAAGCCCTTCTTCCCCTTGGGGGGAAGAAGGGTTGGGAAGATGGGGGAGCCAAAGCGCGCGCCGCGCGCTAAGTTCGCCCCAACTCTCCAACCTCTCTTCCCCCCGGGGAAGAGAGGCTTTTGAAACTAGGTTCAACGCAAATGCCGCCTCCCCTCCTCATCCTCCGCGACATACACATCCGCTTCGGCGCCGAGCCGCTCTTGGACGGCGCCGAGCTGTTCGTCTCGGCGGGGGAGCGGCTCTGTCTGGTGGGGCGGAATGGCTGCGGCAAATCGACTCTCTTGAAGATCGCCGCCGGGGCGGTCGAGCCGGATGGGGGCGAGCGCAGCCTGCAGCCCGGCGCGACGCTGCGCTATCTGCCCCAGGAGCCTGACTTGCGCGGCTTCGCCACGACCCTTGCCGCGGCGGAGGACGGGCTCGGGCCGGGCGACGATCCGCACCGGGCGAAGACTTTGCTTAACCATCTCGGGCTCAGCGGCGAGGAGGAACCGGCGCATCTTTCCGGCGGCGAGGCGCGTCGCGTCGCGCTGGCCCGGGCGCTGGCGCCGGCGCCGGATATTCTGCTGCTCGACGAGCCGACCAACCATCTCGACCTGCCGGCGATCGATTGGCTGGAGGCCGAGCTCGCCGCGATGCGCTCCGCATTGGTGTTGGTCAGCCATGACCGGCGTTTTTTGGAAAATCTCGCGCGCGCGACCGTGTGGCTTGCCGATGGCGTCACGCACCGCCTCGACAAGGGGTTCGCGGATTTCGAGCCATGGCGCGACGAATTCGTCGAGCGCCAGGAAGTGGAGCGGCACAAGCTCAAGCGCAAGATCGCGGCGGAGACCTCCTGGCTGCACAAGGGCGTCACCGCGCGCCGCAAGCGCAATATGGGGCGGCTCCGGGCGCTGATCGCGCTCAGGCAAAAGCAGAGCGAACAGCGCGCCGCGCCGGGCGACGGAAATCTGACGGCGAGCGCGGCGGAGAATTCCGGCAAGCTCGTGCTCGAAGCCAAACATATCGGCAAATCCTTCGCCGGGCCGGCGTTGATCGACGATCTCTCGCTCCGTGTGCCGCGCGGCGCGCGGATCGGCATCGTCGGGCCGAACGGCGCCGGCAAGACCACGCTGCTCAACCTCATGACCGGCGCATTAGAGCCGGATTCCGGTACCCTCCGCCTCGGCCACAATCTCCGCATGGTCAGTCTCGACCAGAAGCGCGAGCAGCTCGACGGCCACGCCACCCTCCAGGACGCGCTTACCGGCGGCGGCGAGACGATCATGGTCAATGGTCAGAAACGCCATGTGGTCGGCTATATGAAGGATTTTCTGTTTTTGCCGGAACAGGCGCGCACGCCCGTTAGCGTGCTCTCCGGCGGCGAGCGCGGGCGGCTGATGCTGGCCCGCGCTCTGGCGCGCCCGTCCAACCTGCTGGTGCTCGACGAGCCGACCAACGATCTCGATCTCGAGACCCTCGATCTCCTGCAGGAAACCCTCGCCGATTATAGCGGGACGGTGCTGCTGGTGAGCCATGACCGCGACTTTCTCGACCGGGTGGCGACTTCGGTGATCGCCTGGGAAGGCGGCGGCAAGTGGATCGAATATGCCGGCGGCTATTCCGACATGATGCACCAGCGCAGCGCAGCGCCGGCGGCTGCCACTGAACCGCGCAAGCCCAAACGGCGGACGGCCGAGCGCGCCGCGCGGGCGGCCGCCAAGAGCACCGGCAAGCTC
>CAZUVO010000320.1:0-2609 GCA_964623955.1 uncultured Rhizobiaceae bacterium | reverse complement strand
CATCTCCTCCCATTGCCGCGCGGCCCATTCCGGCCGCCCGACGGTGTCGCAAAAGGCCTGCCAGAACTTCTCCTCGACGGCGCCCAGCGTCATGAAGCGGCCGTCCTTGGTGGGATAGATATTGTAAAAGGCCGCGCCGCCATTGAGATAGATCGCGGCGCGGTCGACGGTGAAGCCGGGCCGCACCATGCCGGTCAGCGTCCACATCTGCCAGGGAATCACCGATTCGGCGATGCTGGTGTCGATGAAGCAGCCCTTGGCCGTGCCGCCCGGCCGGTCGCGCCCCATCAGGCCGCCGAGCATGGCCATCGCCGCCTGCACGCCGCTGGCATAATCGGCCACCTGGGGAAAGCCGATCACCGGCGTTTCCGCCGTGCCGGAGGCCGCCAGCCCGCCCATCAGCGCCATATAGTTGAGATCGTGGCCGGCGCGGGTCCGGTAGGGGCCGGTCTGGCCCCAGCCCGAAAGCGCGCAATAGACCAGGCGGGGATTGAGCTCGCGGATGCGCGCCTCGCCGAAACCGAGGCGGTCCATCACGCCGGGGCGGTAGGATTCGAGCATGGCGTCGGCGCCCCGGATGAGCTGCTCAAGCTCGGCCTTGCCGTCTTCGCTTTTGAGGTCGATCTCGACAACGGTTTTCGACGCGTTGACCAGCTTGTACCAGGCGGAGATGCCGTCCGCATCGGGCGGGCCGAAGCGCCGCATGGGCTCGCCCCCCGGCGGCTCGACACTCACCACCTCCGCGCCCAGATCGGCGAGCAGAAGCGTGGCATAAGGGCCGGGAACATATTGGCTGAGGTCGATGACCCTCACGCCGTCGAGAAATGAGAAAGACACGAACGTCCCCCGTGGCTGCAAATCAAACTGCCACAGGAAACCCCGCCCTACAGGCGGCGTCAATAACGATGCGGAAGGATCAGCGGACCAGTTCGCCGACTTTCTTGCCGCCGCCCTTTTTCTTGCCGGGCGGCTTTTTGCGCGGCTCGGACTCCGGGTCCGGGAAGGTGAAATCGAGCTTGCCGCCCTTTACGTCGACCACGACGCGCCCGCCGCCGGATATCTTGCCGAACAGCAATTCATCGGCGAGCGGCTTTTTGATCTCTTCCTGGATGACCCGCGCGAGCGGCCGCGCGCCGAAGGCGGGATCATGGCCCTTCTTGGCGAGCCAGGCCTTTGCCGCGTCGCTCAGTTCGATCTCGACGCCGCGGTCGGCGAGCTGGTCTTCCAACTGCATGATGAACTTGTCGACCACCTTGGCCATCACTTCCGGCGGCAGGCTCTTGAAGCCGATTACGGCGTCGAGCCGGTTGCGGAATTCCGGCGTGAACATGCGCTTGATGGCTTCCTCGTCATCGCCCATGCGCTCGCCGCTCTCGAAGCCGATGGCCGGCTTGGCAAGCTCCGCCGCGCCCGCATTGGTGGTCATGATGAGGATCACATTGCGGAAATCGACCGATTTGCCGTTGTGGTCAGTGAGCTTGCCGTAATCCATCACCTGCAGCAGCACGTTGAAGAGATCCGGATGCGCTTTCTCGATCTCGTCCAGCAGGAGCACGGCATGGGGATGCTGATCCACCGCGTCAGTGAGGAGCCCGCCCTGGTCGAAGCCGACATAGCCGGGCGGCGCGCCGATCAAGCGCGAGACGGAATGGCGCTCCATATATTCGCTCATGTCGAAGCGGATCAGCTCGATCGACATGGTGTGCGACAATTGCCGCGCCACTTCGGTCTTGCCGACGCCGGTCGGGCCGGAGAAGAGATAGCTGCCGATCGGCTTATCGGCGTCGCGCAGGCCGGCGCGGGCGAGCTTGATCGCCGCCGCCACCTGCTTCAGCGCCGCATCCTGGCCGAACACCACCGTGTTGAGGTCGCGCTCGAGCGTCTTCAGCGACTGCTTGTCGCCATGGCTGACATTCTTGGCAGGCACGCGGGCCATCTTGGCGATGATCGTCTCGATATCCTTGAGGCCGATGGTCTTGCGCTTGCGGCGCTTCGATTCCGGCTTCAGGCGCTGCGCCGCGCCGACCTCGTCGATCACGTCGATCGCCTTGTCGGGCAGCTTGCGGTCGCTCATATAGCGGCTCGACAGCTCGACCGCGCCGCGCAGCGCCTCGTTGGTGTAGCGCACGGCGTGATAATCCTCGTAATAGCCTTTGAGGCCGCGCAGGATCTTGACCGTATCCTCGATCGAGGGCTCGGTAATGTCGATCTTCTGGAAGCGCCGGACGAGCGCCCGGTCCTTCTCGAAGAAATTGCGGTATTCCTTGTAGGTGGTCGAGCCGATGCAGCTTAACGAGCCGCTTTGCAGCGCCGGCTTGAGCAAATTGGACGCGTCCATCGCGCCGCCCGACGTGGCGCCGGCGCCGATCACGGTGTGAATCTCGTCGATAAAGAGAATCGCGCTCTCGTGATTTTCGAGCTCATCGACCACCGCCTTCACCCGCTCCTCGAAATCGCCGCGATAGCGCGTGCCGGCGAGGAGCGCGCCCATATCGAGGGCGAAAATGGTGGCGCCGAGGAGCACTTCCGGCACCTGGCCCTCATGGATGCGCCGCGCCAAGCCTTCCGCTATGGCGGTCTTGCCGACGCCGGCGTCGCCGACATAGAGC
>CAZUVO010000319.1:0-2651 GCA_964623955.1 uncultured Rhizobiaceae bacterium | reverse complement strand
CCCAGCGGTCGCAGCACTCGTAACAAACATTGAGCCCGGTCTCGAGATCGCCGGCGAAATGGCTGGTGATATCCTCGAGCCTGAACGCGGCGGTGAATGCATCATAGTCCGGCACCTGCCCGGCGCCTTCTGCCTTGTCGCTCGGCATGTTTCCGTCTCTCCGCTTGCGCCCGCTCTCGCGGCGGGCTTGTCACTCCACGGCGCCGCCGGCCTCCACCCATGCCTGAAAGCCGCCGAGATTGCGCACATCACTATAGCCGAGATCGAGGAGCGCCTTGCCCCCCAATGCCGACCGGCCGCCCGAAGCGCAATAAAGCACGACCGTCTTGTCCTTGGCGAAGGCCTCATTGTGGTATGGCGTGGTCTCGTCGGCGCGGAATTCGAGCATGCAGCGCGACACGTGAATCGCCCCTTGAACCTTGCCGGATTCGGCAACCTCGCCATCGTCGCGCACATCGACGATGAGAACATCGTCCCGGCCGAGAAGTTTTTTCACCTCTTCCGGACTGATATCGGGTACGGCCTGTTTCGCCGCCGCCACCAGATCCATGATCGATTTGCTCATAACGCCCCCCTTCAATTTAGTCCTGCGAGTCCTCTTAAAACATAATGCAAAATCCCGCCGTGGCGAAAATATTCGGCTTCCTGCGCCGTATCGATGCGGCATTTGAGGACGAGGCTTTCCGCCGAGCCGTCGCCGCGGGTGATGCGGCAGGCGACGTCCATGCCCGGCGTGATGCCGCCGGCGACGCCGGTGAGATCGACCGTCTCGGAACCATCCAAATTCAATGTCTTGCGCGTGACGCCGTCGGGAAAGACCAGCGGCAGCACGCCCATGCCGACCAGGTTGGAGCGGTGGATGCGCTCGAAGCTCTCAGCGATCACCGCCTTGACGCCGAGGAGCCGCGTGCCCTTGGCGGCCCAGTCGCGCGACGAGCCGGTGCCGTATTCCTTGCCGGCGATGACGATAAGCGGCGTGTCCTCGCCGTCATAGATCATCGCCGCCTCGAACATGGAGGTCTGGCACCCGTCCGGCATGTGGCAGGTGACGCCGCCCTCGGTGCCGGGCGCCACTTCGTTGCGGATGCGCACATTGGCGAAGGTGCCGCGCATCATCACCTCGTGATTACCGCGCCGCGAGCCATAGGAATTGAACTCATTCTCCGGCACCTGGCGCTCGACGAGATAGGCGCCGCCGGGGGAATCATATTTGATCGCGCCCGCCGGCGAGATGTGGTCGGTGGTCACGCTGTCGCCGAGGAGCGCGAGGATACGCGCGCCGGCGACATCGGCGAGGGCTTCCGGCTCGGCTTCCATGCCGTCGAAATAGGGCGGGTTTTTGACGTAGGTGCTGCCGTCCTGCCATTCATAGGTGAGGCCGGCCGGGGCATCGATCGCCTGCCACTCGGCCGAGCCGGAAAACGCATCGGCATATTGCTCGCGGAACATGTCGGGCGTCACCGCCTGTTCGATGGCGGCGCGGACCTCGTCATTGCCCGGCCAAATATCCTTGAGATAAACCGCCTCGCCGTTCTGATCCTCGCCGAGCGGCTCGGACGTAATATCGACATTCATGCTGCCGGCGATGGCGTAGGCCACGACAAGCGGCGGCGAGGCGAGATAGTTGGCGCGGATATGCGGGCTGATGCGGCCTTCGAAATTGCGGTTGCCGGAAAGCACCGAGGTCACCACCAAATCGCCTTCGTCGATCGCGCCGACGATTTCATCGGCCAGAGGTCCGGAATTGCCGATACAGGTGGTGCAGCCATAGCCCACCAGATTGAAGCCGAGCGCATCGAGATCGTCCTGCAGCTCGGCCTTCGCGAGATATTCGCTCACCACCTTGGAGCCCGGCGCGAGCGACGTCTTGACCCAGGGCTTGACCTTGAGGCCGCGCTTGACGGCATTGCGCGCAAGGAGCCCGGCGCCGAGCATGACGCTCGGATTGGATGTGTTGGTGCAGCTTGTGATCGCGGCGATCACCACATCGCCATGGGTGAGGGCGTGATCCATGCCGGCGACCGGCGCGGTCGCACCGCTCGCGCCATCGGAAACGCCGAGATCGCCGGTCAGCGATTTTGCGAAAGCGGGCGCCGCGTCAGAGAGAAAGATTTTGTCCTGCGGGCGTTTTGGCCCGGCAATCGAGGGCGTCACCGCGCCGAGATCGAGCTCCAACGTATCGGTAAAGACCGGGTCCGGCGTGTCGCTGTCGCGCCACATGCCCTGCGCCTTGGCATAGGCCTCGACGAGGGCGATGCGTTCTTCGTCGCGCGCGGTGAAGCGGAGATAGTTGATCGTCTCGGCGTCTACGGGGAAGAAGCCGCAGGTGGCGCCATATTCCGGCGCCATATTGGCGATCGTCGCCTGATCGGCGAGAGAGAGCACATCGAGGCCGGGGCCGTAAAATTCGACGAATTTTCCGACCACGCCCTTCTCGCGCAGCATCTGCACCACGGTGAGCACCAGATCGGTCGCCGTCGCACCTTCGGCGAGGCCGCCGGTGAGGCGGAAGCCGATCACTTCCGGCACCAGCATGGAGACGGGCTGGCCGAGCATCGCCGCCTCGGCTTCTATTCCGCCGACCCCCCAGCCAAGCACGGCCAGGCCGTTGACCATGGTGGTGTGGCTGTCGGTGCCGACCAGCGTGTCGG
>CAZUVO010000318.1:1529-2658 GCA_964623955.1 uncultured Rhizobiaceae bacterium | reverse complement strand
GGCGATGGGTGCGGACGTGCTGCGCCGCCTCGTCGCGCGGCGTGTCCACTTCCACGTCCATCGCCACGGCGAGGTGGTCCATGTCCACGCCCACGCCCATGGGCCGGACGAGCGCCACGACCCCGCCCACCACGAGCACCCGCACCCCAGGGGCATGGGTATCCGCGCCCTCGCCGTCGGCATGGTGCACGGCATGGCGGGCTCGGCGGCCCTCCTGCTGCTGACGGTTCAGCCCATCGATGCCCCGGTCATCGGGCTCGCCTACATCGCCATCTTCGGCCTGGGCTCGATCGCCGGCATGGCGGCCTGCACGGCGGTGATCGCACTCCCGCTTTGCTTTACCGCGCGCCACCTCGCCCGCGCCCACAACGGGCTACAGCTCGCCATCGGCGCCGTCACTTTCGGCTTGGGCGCCCTGCTCGTATACGAAACCGGGCTGGGTGGCGGGTTCTTGCTCTAACCCGAATCCATTACGGCGCCATGTAGTAGTCGTAGGCCCAGCTCGTCGCCACCCCGGCCGCCGCCGTGGCGACGAGGGCCGGCACGGTGATCGGCATGGTGGCGAGCATGAAGGCCGTCATGCCGCCCATGCCGATATACATCCAACGCATCGCCGTATCGCCTTTGTCCATGTCCTCCATGGCCACCGGGACGAACTGCCCGTCGAGGCTCGCATCGGCGGGTGTGGTCGCGACCGCCACGACATTTCCGGCGTCGCCGGTTTGCGCGACGGCCGCGACCGGGGCGATCGCCACGAAAAGCGTGAGAAGCAGAGTCGGGATGATTCGCATTGAAGGTGTCTCCGGATGGTCCACACCGGTCGCGCGGCGCAAACGTCGAGTTTCCAAACGAACTCACGGAAATGTTATCATGAATGAAGTGGCCGATCCAACACGGCGGCCGGGCCGAAAGGAACCATCATGCGCAAGCTCGCCCTCGCGATCGCGATCCTCATGCTCGCGGCCCTGCCGGCCCTGGCGCAGACCGTACCCCAGACGCCCGTCCCGCCGGCGGGTGAGGAGAATAGCAACCGCTGGCTCGCCATCGGTGCTGGGTCCGTCGGCGGCCTCGTGCTCCTCAACATCGCCACGGGCGGTGCCGTTATGGTGCCCATCATCGGCGCGGCGGG
>CAZUVO010000318.1:0-1519 GCA_964623955.1 uncultured Rhizobiaceae bacterium | reverse complement strand
TCGCCTGCCGCACCGCCGCCATCGTCTCGACCGCCGTTGCTGGCGGCTTCATCGGCGACTGGCTCTACGGCGATTAGCGGGCATCTTGACGGACTAGTAAAAAAATCCTATATTTATCTGTGCCGGACCCGACGGCCGACCCCGCCGGGAGCCGGTGTTAAGGTTCGTCAAGGTTCGAAACTAGAATCGTCAACCTATTGATTTTTAAAGGTTTCGAGTTGCGGCACCTTGACGAACCTTAACATTTCACGCTGCTGGGCAGCGGAAATTGTGCCCTCGCGCCTACAGGTCCTCGACCTCGGCCCAGACGTCGTCGAGGGCGCGGCCGAAGCGGGCGCCGATCTCGGCGATCTCCTCCTCGCTCACGATCATGGCCGGGGCGAAGGCCACGCGCTCGGGCATGGCGCGATGGATGAGGCCGTGGGCTTTCGATGCCTTGCCCACCCGGGCCGAGATATTGACGGCCGGGTCGAAGGGCTGGCGGCTCGCCTTGTCGCGCACGAGCTCGACGCCGCAGACGAGGCCGACGCAGCTCACGTCGCCCACCAGGGGGTGATCGGCGAAGCGGCCGAGGGTTTCGGCCAAGACGGGGGCGATCCGCCTGGCGCGGCCCACCACGTCCATCTCCTCGTAGATCACGAGGGTCTCGTGGGCGACGGCCGTGGTTACCGGGTGCCCGGCGTAGGTGAAGCCGTGGGCGAAGCCGCCGAGCTTCTCGCTCTCCACAAGCATGGCCTCGTAGATTTTCTCGCTGACCATCACGGCCGAGATCGGCAGCATCCCGGCCGAGAGGGCCTTGGCGCTGGTCATCATGTCGGGCGCGATATCGTAGGTGTCGCTGCCCCACATGTTGCCCGTGCGCCCGAAGCCGCAGATGACCTCGTCGGCGACGAAGAGGATTTCGTATTTCCGCAAGACGGCCTGGATCTTCTCGAAGTAGGTCGCGGGCGGCGGCACGGCCCCGGCCGAGCCCATCACCGGCTCGGCGAAGAAGGCTGCGACCGTCTCCGGCCCCTCCTCGAGGATGAGGACCTCGAGGCTCTCCGCCATGCGGGTTGCGAAATCCGCCTCGCTCTCGCCCGCCTCGTGGAAGCGGTAGTAGTGCGGGAACTCGGTGTGCCGGAACATCTCGAACGGCAGGTTGAAGTCGGCGTGCATGTCGGGCTTGCCGCTCAGGCTGATGGCCGCCGCCGTGCTGCCGTGATAGGCCATGCGCCGGCCGATAATCTTCCGCTTCGCCGGCTTGCCGATGGCGTTGTGGTAGTACCAGGCGAGCTTGATGGCGGTGTCGTTGGCTTCCGAGCCCGAGCACTGGAAGAGGGCCTTCGACATGGCTGCCGGCGCCATCGAGAGCAGCTTCTCGGCCAGGTCGATGTTGGGCTCGTTGGCGCTGTGGCGATAGGTGTGGAAGTAGCCGAGGGTCGTCATCTGCTCGTAGGCGACCTTGGCCAGGCGCTCGACGCTGAGGCCGAGGGAGGCGCACCACAGCCCGGAGACACTGTCGAGATAGGTATTGCCG
>CAZUVO010000317.1:1393-2668 GCA_964623955.1 uncultured Rhizobiaceae bacterium | reverse complement strand
GTTTATCTGAAGATCGGTGATCGCGTTTTCTATCGTCTCGAGGACATCGAGGCTTATGAGGCCGAACAACGCCGTGCTAGCAAATCCGCCGCCGCCAGGGCCAGGCGAGGCCGGCGATGACCCATGTGCCATCACTTTATCCGATATTGGCTTTGCTATCCCCGCCACCGCTTCGCGGGCCTACAATTCGGTGCGTCAAACCTCTCGGGAACGGCCATACACACGGGGAATTTCGCGGCACCTACTTTGTTTTCTCTACGCTACCATGGCGAGCGTTATTCGCTTCGTGTGCCGTTATTCGGATGATAGCACTGTCTCAAATGTTCCTCCGGAGGCCCCGATGACTGCTTCGATTTCCCCCATATCCACGCCATCCCCGCGCTCCACATGGATCACTGAGATCGAGTTCTGCGCTTGGCTCGGTCAGGCCGCACCTGGCGATGTTCTCGAATACCACCGTGGTTTCCTGGTCGTTGATGTGGCGCCATTCGGCGGGCCAATGAGTTCCGAAGCCCGGGCGGAGCTTTCTCGGGCCAGCGCCCGTGCCTACGACCTGGCGGAACGGAGCTTTGTGCATCTGGTTCAGCGCCGCCTTGGCCCCGACCACTTCAGCTATCTCGCCATTGCCCGGCCCCTGCCCCAGGGCAAGGCCCTGGATTTTTCCACACTCATGACCGAGGAGGCCGCCTGATGAGCTTACGCATCATCACCGCCGAGCAACGCCTGACGGAATCCCAGGGCAAGACCACCATGGCCATCTTCGGGCCGAGCGGCGCCGGCAAAACCAGCCTGCTCAAGACCCTGCCGCCCGAGGAGACGTTATGCATCGATCTCGAGGCGGGCATGAAGTCGGTCCAGGACTGGCCGGGTGACAGCTTACCGGTACGGACTTTCGCCGATGCCATCGACATCGCCTGTCTGGTCGGCGGCGTCGATCCCTCGGCCGACCCCAACAGCTTCTTCTCCGAGGGCCATTACCAGCATCTGAGCCAGACCTACGCTGATCTGGTGGGGATGATTGCCGGCAAGCAGATCATTTTCGTGGACTCCATCACGGATCTGACCCGACAGGCCATGGTCTGGGCCAAGAGCCAGCCGCAGGCCTTCTCCGAGAAGACCGGCAAGCCAGACTCCCGCGGCGCCTATGGCCTGCTGGCCAGGGAAGTCATTGGGCTTCTCAAACACCTGCAACACGCCTCCGGCAAGACCGTGATCTTCGTTGGCATCCTGGAAAAGGTGGTCGACGAGTTCAATCGCACCACCTGGCAGCCGCAG
>CAZUVO010000317.1:1036-1361 GCA_964623955.1 uncultured Rhizobiaceae bacterium | reverse complement strand
CGCCTCCGAGGCCGTGGAGTGGCGCCATGACCCAGAGACGGCTCAAACCCGCCGCCTGGTCTGTCAATCCGGCAATCCCTTTGGATTGCCCGCCAAGGACCGCAGTGGCCGCCTCGATCAGACCGAACCGGCCGACCTCGGCGCCCTTCTTGCAAAGATCAATACGCCACAGAAAGGATAACACCATGACCTTCGATATGAATGACGCCGAACCGCAGAAAACCAGCGATCTGATCCCTGATGGCAGTTTCGCCAAGATCACCATGACCATCCGTCCCGGTGGCGTGAACGGTGAGGGCGAGATCGACCAGCGGCTCCTCAAGGC
>CAZUVO010000317.1:0-983 GCA_964623955.1 uncultured Rhizobiaceae bacterium | reverse complement strand
TGCTGGACGCCGAGTTCACCGTGGTCGAGGGCCCCCACGCCAAGCGCAAGTTCTGGCAGCTGTTCACGGTGTCGGGCGGCAAGCTCGACGAGAGCGGCGTTTCCATCGGCTGGAAGATCTCCAAGAGCTCCTTCCGCGCCATGATCGACAGTGCCCTCGGGCTCAACCCCGAAGACATGAGCGAGGCCGCCAAGGCGAAACGGGTATTGCGTGGCCTCGCTGATCTAGGCGGCATTACCTTCGTCGCCAAGATCAAGGTCGAGCCGAGCAACGACCCTCGCTATGGCGATAGTAACCGCCTTGAGCGGGTGGTGCTGCCGAATGAGACCGAATGGCGCAAGGTCATGGACGGTGAGGCCGTGCCGGCCGCACCGAGCACCCGGTCACGTCCGGCTCAGAAGGCCCAGGCCCCGGCGGCGGCGGCTCCAGCATGGGGCGCCAATACGGCGGCCGCGCCGAACGCCCCGGCCCAATCACACCAGGCCGCCGCGGAGGCGGCGCCGCAACAAAACCAGGCCGCCGCGCCCGCCGAGGGCCCTGCATGGCTCAACTCGTGACCAATGATGAGTGGCAGGCGTACGTGACACGGGAAGCGGCGAAGGCGATCGGTGAATGGCTGGAGGGCCGAGGACGGCTGCACCAGCCGATCCGCGTTCTCAAGCTGGCCGAACTGGAAGCCATGGCGTCGAACGCCATCAGCCGTTTCATCGTGCTGGCCTCGCACCGCATCCAGGAACAGCCCGAGGACAGCGGGGACCTGCATCGCCTCCTGCTCGGCTGACACCCCGTCTCTCCGTTCCCGATAATTTTGACCAGGCTTCTCCAGATGATTGACAAGACCGACATGGAAGAACAGGCGATCAAGGACGCCCGGCGATTCTTCGCCGAGGCCGTGGCGGAGCTTGGCCTGATGGCGCATTTCCACGACCGAGGTGCTGCGGATATCGACCAGATCATCGAAGCCTGCATTGACGGTTTTCGGG
>CAZUVO010000316.1:0-2689 GCA_964623955.1 uncultured Rhizobiaceae bacterium | reverse complement strand
AAGCCAATAAGCGACGGCTCTGATCCGCGTCTTTCGAAGCCTTCGCAAGCCGGCTGTGAACCGGCGTGGAATATTGACCCCTTATCGGGGGTAATCGGCGTGGAATATTGACCCCCTACTTTTCTGCCTGATGCTGATGTTTTTGAGCATCGGGGTATCCGGGGGATGTTGGTAGTGGAGACGATCGCGAAGGTTCGACGGGACCATATTGTTGATAAGAAGTCGATCAAGGCGATTGCGCGGGAGCGGGGTCTATCGCGGAACACGGTGCGCAAGGTTTTGCGTTCTGGCGAGACCTGCTTTGCCTACGAACGCGGGGATCAGCCGTATCCGAAGCTGGGGCCGTATCTAGAGGATTTGGAGCGTCTTCTGGCGGCGAATGAGAAACGCGGCCAGCGTGAGCGGGTGACGTTGCTGCGCATTTTCGAGGATCTCGGGCGCTTGGGGTACAGCGGCGGCTATGATGCGGTGCGGCGCTATGCCGGGCAGTGGCGGGCGGCGCGGGCTTCGGGCGGGAGCGATGCCTTCATCCCGCTCAGCTTCGCACCGGGCGAGGCCTACCAGTTTGATTGGTCGCACGAGATCGTGGTCCTTGGCGGCGTGACGAGCACGGTCAAGGTGGCCCATGTCCGGCTTTGCCACAGCCGTCTGATGTTCGTTTGTGCCTATCCGCGCGAGACCCAGGAGATGGTGTTTGACGCCCACGAGCGGGCGTTCCGTTTCTTTGGCGGAGCCTGTACGCGGGGCATCTACGACAACATGAAAACCGCCGTTGACGGCATCTTCACCGGCAAGGAACGCCGCTTCAACCGTCGCTTTGAACAGATGTGCTCCCATTACCTGGTCGAGCCGGTGGCCTGCACGCCGGGCGCGGGTTGGGAAAAGGGTCAAGTGGAGAACCAGGTCGGCACGGTCCGCAAGCGCTTCTTTTCGCCCCGCCTCCGCTTTACCACGCTTGAGGAACTGAACCAATGGTTGGAAGCGCGCTGTGTTGATTACGCCAAGACCATGGCCCATCCGGAGTTCAAAGCCCGCAAGGTATGGGATGTTTTCACGGATGAGACGACGTCCCTGGTTCCCTGGGTTGGCCCGTTCGATGGCTTTGCCGAGATCACGGCGGCGGCGTCCAAGACCTGCCTGGTGCGCTTTGACCGCAATCGTTACAGCGTGATGGCCAAGGCGGCGAGCCGTCCGGTCAGCCTGCGGGCCTATGCCGATCGGGTGGAGATCCGCCTTGATGGCGAGATCGTCGCCAATCACGCCCGTATCTTCAACCGCGACCAGGTTGGCTATGATCCCTGGCATTATCTGCCGGTACTGGCCCGCAAACCCGGTGCCCTGCGCAACGGCGCGCCGTTCAAAGGCTGGGAGCTGCCGCCGGCCCTGGCCCGGGTGCGGCGGCGATTGGGCAAAGGCGATGAGGCGGACCGCCAGTTCGTCGGCATTCTCGCCGCCGTCATGGACGATGGCCTGGAGGCGGTGGAGGCCGCCTGCCAAGCTGCCCTTGAAGGGGGGCCGTGCAGCCGGGACGTAGTGCTCAATATCCTGGCGCGCCGGCGCGAGGAGGCCCCGCCGCCACCCCTCGACGTGCCCGCCGCCCTGAGCCTCAACCTGGAGCCCGTGGCCGATTGCGAACGCTACGACCGTCTGCGGCCAGTGCCACAACTGGGGCCGACGAGCACGGCGACAGGGGCGGAGGTCAGCCATGCAACGCCATGACGTGATGGATCTGATGGGCCAGCTCAAGCTCGCCGGCATGCGTGCCGCCTATGACGAGATCGTCGGCGCCGGGGTTAAACGCAAACACTCCGTGGGCCGGATCGTCGGCGATTTGCTGGCCGCCGAGGTCGCCGACAAGACGGCGCGATCAATCAGATACCGTCTCTCCTCGGCCAAGCTGCCCATGACCAAGGAGCTGTCCGATTTTGACTTCAAGGCCTCGCCGGTCAACCAAGCCCTAGTCCGCGAACTGCACGACGGCGGCTTCGTGGCCAGCCTGCGCAACGCCGTCCTGGTCGGCGGTACCGGCACCGGCAAAACCCACCTCGCCGTCGCCATCACCGCCAATTGTATCAGGAGCGGCGCCAAGGCCCGGTTCTTCAACGTCGTCGATCTGGTCAACCGCCTTGAAGCCGATGCCCGTGATGGCAAGGCCGGTCGGCTCGCCGACCAGCTCTCGCGGACCGATCTGCTGGTGCTCGACGAACTCGGTTACCTGCCCTTCGCCAAAAGCGGCGGGCAACTCCTATTCCATCTGATCAGCCGGCTCTACGAACGAACCTCGGTGATCGTCACCACCAATCTATCCTTCAAGGAATGGCCGTCGATCTTCGTCGACCCGAAAATGACCACCGCCCTGCTCGACCGCCTGACCCATCACTGCGACATCCTGGAGACCGGAAACCAAAGCTGGCGCTTCAAGAACCGATCGTAAATCAACCACATCGCCCCGGCGGCCCGGTTGCCCCGGTGGGTCAACAGGTGCCCCCCACGCGTCTTCGCTCCGCGTAACGCTAAAGCGCTACACGAAGCCGCGCGGGTCCCCCCTATGGACTACCGGGACAACCTCCACCGTGCCAATAGGGGGGTCAATATTCCACGCCGATAGAGGGTCAAAGTTCAACGCCGATTGACACTGGAAGCTCTGCACCAACATGAAGGCGGATGACGTGACGGCAACATTGACGTT
>CAZUVO010000315.1:0-2702 GCA_964623955.1 uncultured Rhizobiaceae bacterium | reverse complement strand
GGCGCTATCTCGACGAGGAGATGACCTACCAGTCGAAGCGCCTGTTCGGCACCGCGCGGGAGCAGCGCGCGACGGCGATCGGCGAGGGCACGTTCATTTTGGCCTCGCTGCCGCCGGAGGGCGTTGCGCCCCCGCCAAGAGAGATCACCATCATCGAGGCGGACCTCTCCATGGTGGCCCTGAAGAACGCCAATATCCGCTCCGGCCCGTCGACGCGGGATTCCAAGGTCGGCAATCTTCCGGCCGGAAGCGAGGTCAACGTAACCGGCGAGGTAGCGGGCAGCGACTGGTACCGCGTCGCGCTCGCCGATGGCGGCGAAGGCTATGTCTGGCGTCCGCTGCTCGGCGAGGAGGAGGAACCCGCACCGGCGGCGGAAGCACCATCCCCTGCCCCGGCTCCGAAAACCTCGAACCCCTCAGAGATCGTCATCGCCAGCGGCCCGCTGATCGGCCTCACCCTGGCGGACTGGCTGCTGTTGAGCGCCGACCGCCTGAAGCAGGGCGAATATGTGGCGCTCATCGACGAGGCGGCGGAACTGCGCAACATGCACGGCGAGATTATTCCGGTCGAGAGGGTGCTGCAGCGCGCCATCATCGGCGATCTCGAAAAGCGGGCGGGCATGGAGCGCGTCGTCTATGCCGCCGCTTACCGCCGCCAGCACGGTTCGTTCGACATTCTCGATGCCTTTGTCGATGAAGCCGGCAAAACCGTTCTTTTGGAGCTTGAGCCGATCACTCTCGGCAATGCCCGCGAGGCGCTGGCCGTGGCGAACAAATTGGCGCCGGTGAGCGGCGACACGCCCGCGATCCTGTCGATCAAGGCCCGCGCCTATCATTTGATGCGGGACTATGAAAAAGCGCGCGAGGTGTATGGCGACTGGCTGAAAGCGACGCCAACTGGAAACAAGATGCGCAGACCCATTATCGCGGCCATGCTGATGGCGATGAACAGCGAGCCGCTCGACCCGGACGACCAATCATTGATCGTCGGCGCGCGGCCGGGCAGCCGCATTCTGCCGCTCGAGCAAAAGATGCTGGCCTTGGCAAACACGGAAGTGCAATCGAGCATCCACGGCTCGCGCACGCGCCTTCAATTACTGGACGATGGCGACGAGGTCGACGTCACCGGCCAGAGCGAAAACGGCGAATGGTACCGCGTCGCCCTCGCCGGCGGACGGCAAGGCTACATCCTCAAGGACTATCTCGAAGAATTGCCGAAGGGCCCGCGCGCCGGCGATACCTTCCAGGATTGCCCCGAATGCCCGGAGATGGTGGTGATCCCGGCGGGCGAGTTCATGATGGGCTCGCCGGCGCATGAGCATCAGCGCGGCAAGGACGAGGGGCCGGTTCACCGGGTAATTGTTCCGCGGCCCTTCGCCATGGGGATTTACGAGGTAACTTTCGACGAATGGGAAGCCTGTCTAGCGGGCGGCGGTTGCGACGGCTACTTGCCGAGCGACCGCGGATGGGGCCGCGGCCGGCAGCCGGTGATCTATGTGAACTACACCAATGCCAAATCCTACACCAACTGGCTGACGCGCAAGACCGGGCGGGAATACCGCCTGCCGAGCGAAGCCGAATGGGAATATGCCGCGCGGGCCGGCACCACCACGCGCTACTATCTCGGCAACACGATTACGGAATCTCAAGCAAGATTCGGCGGCGGCGGGCCGGGCGCGGTCGGCCGCTATCCGCCCAACCCGTTCGGTCTCCACGACATGCATGGCAATGTGTGGGAATGGACCGAGGATTGTTACGCCAGAACCTATGAGGGCTGGGCGTCCGACGCGAGCCTGCGCCATCCGGACTATTGCCGGGTTCGAACCATCCGCAGCGGTTCTTCCGGCAATCATAGCCGGGAGATACGCTCCGCCATGCGCAAGAGAAACGGCCACAACAAGCGCCACTCCACCGTCGGCATCCGCGTCGTCGCCGTGTTGCCGGAGATCCGTAATTGAGCAACCGCGCTCGACCGGCGCTTGCTAAACCTTGATCCCCTGCATTTCTTCCTTGCGGATGTCTTCAAGGCCGGGCACCCAATGTTGCGCGGAGCGGGTCCAGACTTGCAGCTTCGGCGTGAGCTCGGCGCGTTGGCGGACCGAGCCGACGCGGATGCCGTAGCTTTTCGGCCCGTCTTCGTCCGCCCCGGAATAGATCGGCGTGCCGCATTCCGGACAGAACGCCTGCTGACGCCGATTGCCGCTTTCCGAAACCTTGACGTAAATGGTGAGCTCGCCCGAAAGCAGGGTGAAGCCGTCCAATTCGGTGAAGGCCACCGCGCGGAAGGCGGCGCCGGAGAGGGTCTGGCAGTCGCTGCAGTGGCAGATCACCACCTTGCTCGGGTCGATTTCGGCCTCGTAAGTGACTTGGCCGCAATGGCAGCCTCCGTCGATCTTCATGGCGCCCTCCATCTCCTGTTGTCCCATCCGCGATGACGGCAATAATAGCCGGTCTGGTGACGGCAAAACAGGGAGCGTGACGGCGCATGCAATATTCTTTCTTTATTCGCGGGCAATATCCCAAGGGCGAGGACATGGCGGCGCGCTTCCACGACCTCGCCGCCGAGGCGCGCCTCGCCGATCAGCTTGGCTTCACCGGTATTTGCGCCGGCATGCATTACGCCACCCATCCCCTCCATATGCTGCAGCAGATCCCGTTCCTCTGCCGCCTCGCCGCCGAGGCGCCCAATTGCCGCATGATCC
>CAZUVO010000314.1:0-2725 GCA_964623955.1 uncultured Rhizobiaceae bacterium | reverse complement strand
GGTTTGGCCATCGACGGTGGCGCTCATGGCGAGGATGATTTCCTTCACCTCCGGCGCCTCGGCGCGGGCGATCAGCGCGGCGATGTTGAGATCCTCCGGGCCGATGCCGTCGAGGGCGGAGAGCAGACCGCCGAGAATATGATACCGGCCCTTAAAGCTGAGGGTGCGCTCCAGCGCCCAGAGATCGGCAACCTCCTCGACGACGCAGATGGTGCTGCCATCGCGCTCGCCATTGGCGCAGATCGCGCACGGGTCCTGGCTGTCGAGATTGCCGCAAGTAGCGCAGGGCTTGATCGATTCCGCGGCACTTTCGAGCGCCTTCAGCAGCGGCACCAGCAAGGCCTCGCGGCGTTTCAATAGATGCAGCGCGGCGCGCCGCGCCGAGCGCGGCCCGAGGCCGGGCAGCTTGCTGAGATAATTGATGAGCCGTTCGATATCGTCTCCGGCCATGGCCGAATACCGCCTCGCGGAAACGCGCCTAGAAGGGCAGGTTCATGCCCGGCGGCAGCTTCAGCCCGCCGGTCAGTTTCGACATCTCTTCCTGCATATGCGCCTCGACCTTGGCCTTGGCATCGTTGGTGGCGGCGATCACAAGGTCTTCCATCACCTCGACCTCGTCTGGGTTGACCAGCGACGGATCGATCTTGATGGCGCGCATCTCGCCCTTGCCGTTGAGGGTGACGCTGACAAGGCCGCCGCCGGCGCTGCCGCTGATCTCCACCGCATCCAGGCCCTCCTGCATTTCGGCCATCTTGGCCTGCATTTGCTGCGCCTGCTTCATCATCTGGCCGAGATTTTTCATGGGCCACCTTTCCGTCTTGGGATCACGAGTTATCGTCCGAATCGCCCGATTCGCGCAAGCCGCTGATTGCGGCGTCGGGAAACGTTTTTAAAACTTGGCGCACCAGCGGATCGTCCTCCGCCGCGCGCAGCTTGGCGGCGATCTTCTCCGCCGCCTGCTCTTCCAGGGTCGGATCGCCGCGCTCCTCCGAAAGTACCACCATCCAGCGCAGGCCCGTCCAGGCCTGTAGCTTCTCGCTAAGCTCCTTCGCCATGGGCTTCAGCACGATCTCGTTTTGGCGAAGCTCGATATGGCCCGGCGAAAAACGCACGAGATGGACGTCGGCCATCAGCCAGTGGCGCAAATCCACCTCGCGGTGATGCTCCGCCAGGGCGACGATATCCGCGAGGCTCGTAATCTCGACGCCGGACGCTTGGGCCTCGGGCGCTTCCGCGGCATGGGCTTCCGGCTGAGCTTCCGGCTGCGGCTCGGGCTCGGGCGCCCGCTCTTCCGCAAGCGCGGGGCCGCCGCCTGTCTCCGGCGCCGGCGGCGCGGGCGGGGGCGGCGAGGCGACCGGTTTCTCCGGTGCGGGCGGCGGTGGCGAAGGCGCGGGTGCGGCGGCGGGCTTGGCCGGGGCGTCGCCGAGAGCACGGATCGCTTCCGCCGGGGTCGGCAAATCGGCGGCATAGGCGAGGCGCACCAGGGCCATTTCCACCGCCATCATGGCATTGGGCGCGCCGCGCGCTTCGCCGAGGCCCTTGAGCAGCATCTGCCAGGCGCGGCTCAGCTCCGGCATGGCGAGCTTTTCCGCCATCTCCAGGCCCAGCTTGCGTTCGATCTCGGCGGTGCCCGGTTCCTCCGCCACCGCCGGCACCAGCTTGACCCGGGTCAGCCAATGGGTGAGCTCCAACATATCTTCCAGCACGGCGATCGGGTCGGCGCCGGCGCGATATTGCTCGCCGAGAAGATCGAGGGCGGCGGCGATCTCGCCCCGCATCACGGCGGCGAACAGCTCGAACACCTGCGAGCGGTCGGCGAGGCCGAGCATGGTGCGTACTTCGTCTTCGCCGACGGCACCCGCGCCATGGGCAATCGCCTGATCCAAGAGCGAGAGCCCGTCGCGCACCGAGCCGTCGGCGGCACGGGCGATGAGGCGGATCGCGCCTTCGGCGATCTCGGCATTCTCCTGCTTGGCGATATTCTGAAAGTGCTCGGCCAGATCGGCGGCGCCGACGCGGCGGAGATCGAAGCGCTGGCAACGCGACAAGACGGTGACCGGCAGGCGGCGCACCTCGGTGGTGGCGAAAATGAATTTGGCGTGGGGCGGCGGCTCCTCCAGGGTCTTCAACAGGGCGTTGAAGGCCTGCTTCGAGAGCATATGCACCTCGTCGACGATATAGACTTTGTAGCGCGCGCTGGTCGGCCGGTAGCGCACGCCGTCGATCAGCTCTCGGATATCGTCGACGCCGGTGCGCGACGCGGCATCCATCTCCATGACATCGACATGGCGGTCTTCGGCGATGGCGATGCAATGTTCGCACTGGCCGCACGGATCGGCCGTCGGGCCGTCGCCGCTGCCATCGGCGCCGATGCAATTGAAGGCGCGGGCGAGGATGCGCGCGGTCGTGGTCTTGCCGACGCCGCGCACGCCGGTGAGCAAAAAGGCATGCGCCAGGCGGCCGGTGCGGATCGCATTGGTGACGGTGCGCACCAGGGCTTCCTGGCCGATCAGATCGGAGAAATCGGTGGGCCGATATTTGCGGGCCAGAACGCGGTAAGGGCCGTCGTCGCCCATCCGGGGTCCATAGTTATGGTTAAGCTCAGGCGCCGGCTGCCGCCGATCGCGCGGTAAAGGCGGGAGGCCGGACATGCGACCCGGCCGGCACTCGTTACGGCTGCTTCCTTCCGGATCTGACCGGGTTAGCGAGGCGGCCGTCCGCCGCC
>CAZUVO010000313.1:0-2761 GCA_964623955.1 uncultured Rhizobiaceae bacterium | reverse complement strand
GCCGCGGCTTCGAGCTCGTCCGGCGTCGCATCAGGCTTGCCGAAGCGGATATTCTCCTCCGCCGTGCCGTGAAAGAGATAAGTGTCCTGATGCACCACGGCGAAATGGCCACGGATTTGCGCGAAGCTGAGGGAGCGCAGATCCTTGCCGCCGAGGGATACCCGCCCGCTGTCGGGGTCGTAGAGCCGGAGCGCGAGGCGGACGATGGAGGATTTGCCGCAACCGCTCGGGCCGACGATGCCGATACGCTCGCCGGCCTTGATCTCGATGCTGAGATCGCGGTGCGCCGGCTTGCGCCCGCCGGGATAGGAGAAATTCACACCCTCGAAGCGGAGCGACGGCTCGAGTTCGACTTCTGTCCCCTCTTCCGGCTCGGCGTCTCGTACCAGGGGCTTCTGGCCGAGAAGATCGAACAGGCCCTCGGCGGCGGATTGGCCGAGCATGCCTTGATGTAGAAGGATGCGGAGATCGCGCATCGGGCGGAACAGCTCGACACCCATCATCAGGACGATGAGCAGCACGCCGATACCGATCTCGCCCTCCACCACCCGCCAGGCGCCGATGCCGAGCGCCAGCGCCGCGCCGAGGGCGATGCCGCCATCGGTGATGCCGCGCGACAGCGAATTGGTCGCCAGCACCCACATGGTGCGGCGGAAGAGATCGTGCGCCTTGACGGTGAGCTCGGCGGCCCGCGCGCCGCTTTGGCCGAAGGATTTGAGGGTGCCGAGACCCTGCACCGAATCGAGGAACTCGGCGCCATAGTCGGAATAGGAACGTTGCCGCGCCTGGGCGGCGGCGCGGTCCCAGCGGTGAAAGGCGGCGGGCGCCATCAGGGTAAAAATCGCGAAGCCGAACATCGCGCCAGCGAGCGGCAGATCGAGAAACGCCATGAAGATGAAGATGCCGATGGGCGCCAGGGCGGCGACGCAGAGCTGCGGCAGATATTGGCCGAAATAGGTTTCCAACTGCTCGACCCCGTCGATCAGGGTGAGGAGCGTGGGCGATGACATGGTCGTAGAGCCGGCGCCGCAGATTGACCTGCACCGCGGCCGCGGTGCGGTGCGCCGTCATGTTGCGGGCATATTCCAGCACCCCGCGCAGCACCATCACTGCGGCGGTGATCGCGAAGGGCAGCACCAGCTCTTCGATCGGCTGGCCGGCGAAGATCTTGGCGAGCAGCCAGCCGAGGAGCGCGAGGCGCGCCACACCGGCCGCCGCCGCCAACAGGCCGAGCAGTATCGCCGCCGCGATGCGCGCGCGCACGCCTTCGGTAAAAACCCAGAGCCGGCGGTCGAGATACATGTTTCTTCTATCTAACCCGCGTCAAAGCGCTTGCCAGCCCCGCGCCGTCATAGCTGCCGGTTGAGCGGAATATGCGGCGCGGCGGTCAGGGGCAGGATGCCGGCTTCGCGCGGGTCTTCCGCCTCGCGCACTTCGCTGTGGGTCTCGCTGAATCCGTAGCGGCGATAGAACGGTATAGCGCCGGGATGGTCGAGATCGCAGGTATCGAGCGTGATGCGCGCGACGCCGGGCCGCCAGGCGATATGGAGGATGGCCTCGATCAAATAGCCGCCGAGCCCGCGGCCGATATGTTCCGGCGTCAGGCCGAGATAGCGGATCGCCGGCGCCGCCGCATCGCTCGCGTTAAGCTCCGCGAAGCCGGCCAGTTCACCGGCCTGGCGGAGAAAATAGATTTCGGTGCCGGGATGATCGATCGCGGCGCGCAGTTGCGCGTCGTCGAAGGCAAGGCGCTCCCACCACAGCCAATCCTCGCCGATCCGGCGTAAGAGCGCACGGTAGGCATCGACACTGATGCCGGTCTCGCGCGTGAAGGTCACGCCGGCCGGCGCCGGCGGCGGATCGCCCTCCGGTGGCGCGGTGCGCTCCATATAGGTCACGCGCCAGCTCAACATCGTTTCATTCCCCCGCGCCGGTACGCCTACATGCCGAGCGAAAAGCCCTCGTCCAGCACCATCAGCCCGCCATGCATGGCGCGGCCGTCGCCGCTTGCCAGGAACAGCGCGGCGCGCGCCATGTCGATCGCTTCCGAATAGGTCCGCCCGCTCGGCGTGCGCGCCGCCATGGCGTCGAGCATGGGCTTTAACTCGGGCTCGGTGCGGATGTCTTCGTTCATCGGTGTCGCCGTATTGCCGGGCAGGATGGCGTTGACCCGGATGCCGTGCGGCGCGAGCTCCTGAGCCATCGCCCGGGTCATGAAATTGACGCCGGCCTTGGCGGCGCAATAGCCGGCATAAGTACCGAATGCCATGACGCCGCAGACCGAGGAGAAGTTGACGATCGCGCCGCCGCCCTGCGCCTTCATGATCGGCGCGACTTCCTGAACGCAGAAGAATACGCCTTTCACGTTGATGTCCATCATGCGGTCGTAATCCGCTTCCGTCGTCTCGCCCATCGGCGTCGGGTAGAACACCCCGGCCGAATTGACGAGAATGTCGATACGCCCGAAATCCGCCTTCACCGCCGCCACCACTTTGGAAATTTCAGCCACCTTGCTGAGATCGCCGACATAGGGCTTGGCGCTACCCCCCGCCGCGGCAATGCGCGCGACCACAGCCTCCGCCTTGGCGATGTCCGAGCTACCCACCACCGCTATCTGGGCGCCTTCCTCTGCGAACAGCTCCGCACAAGACTCGCCGATACCGGAGGTGCCGCCGGTGATTAATGCGATTTTTCCATCTAGTTTCATGTTCCATCCCCTTTTATTTCTGCCCCTCAAACGCCGGGCGGGGGCGTCCGCCCC
>CAZUVO010000312.1:0-2766 GCA_964623955.1 uncultured Rhizobiaceae bacterium | reverse complement strand
GTTAATACGAGGTAAGCCAAGGGAGCGGAGGCGACCGCCCGGCGCTTGAGGGACAGCAAAAGAGAGAGGAAGTATTATGGCCAGTGCAGTTGAATCGAGCGCGCCATCCTCGGCCCGGCTGGGCATTGGTGGGCCGGTGGGCTCGGGCAAGACGGCCTTGATCGAGCGCTTGCTGCCGCTCCTCGCCGAGCGCGGCTTTTCCGTCGCCGTGGTGACCAATGATCTGGTGACCAAGGAAGATGCCGAGCGACTGCAAAAGGGCGGTCTGATCGCGCCGGAGCGCGTCGTCGGCGTCGAGGCCGGGGCGTGTCCGCATACGGTCATCCGCGAGGACCCGACGCTTAATATCGAGGCGGCGGATCTCTTGGAAGCGAAATTCGCGCCGCTCGATCTCATCGTCATCGAAAGCGGCGGCGACAATCTCGCTTCGACCTTCTCGCTCGATCTCGTCGATTATTGGATCTTCGTCATCGACGTCGCCGGTGGCGACGATATCCCGCGCAAGAAGGGCCCCGGCATCGTCCAGGCCGATCTCCTGATCATCAACAAGACCGATGTCGGCGTCGATGTCGAGGCCATGCGCGCCGATGCGGAGGCGGTGCGCGGCGGCAAGCCGGTGATCCTCACAGATTGCCGCGCCGGCAACGGGCTCGACGAGGTGGTGGCGCGCCTCGCCCACGATCTTCTGATGGCGGAATAACCTCAGTCGGCGATTTCGATCATCAGCTTGCCCCGATTGTCGCCCGAGAACAGGCTCAGCAGGGCATCGGGGAAGGCTTCCAGGCCGCCTGCGACGATATCGTCGGGGTAAGAGATGCGGCCTTCGGCGCGCCATTTGGCCATTTCGGCGATCATCGCCGGCCATTGGTCGCGCCATTCGTTGTAGATGAAGCCCTCCATGCGGGCGCTGCGGATGAGCAGGTTGAGATAATTGCCCGGGCCCTCGATCGGCGCGGTGTTGTTGTATTGCGAAATCGCGCCGCAGATCACCACCCGGGCATGGAAATTGATGCGCGCCAGCGCCGCGTCGAGAATCTCGCCGCTGACATTGTCGAAAAAAATATCGATGCCGTCCGGGCAGGTGCGCTTCAGGCCGACACCAAGCGGTTCGTTCTTGTAATCGATGGCGGCATCGAAGCCGAGTTCATCCGTCAGATAGGCGCATTTCTCAGGCCCGCCGGCGATGCCGACAGCGCGGCAGCCTTTGATCTTGGCGATCTGCCCGGCATGGGCGCCGACCGAGCCGGCGGCGCCGGAGACGACCACCGTTTCCCCGGCTTTGAGCCGAGCCACTTCGATCAGGCCGCAATAGGCGGTGAGGCCGGCGAGTCCCAAGCTGTTCACATAGGCGGAAAGCGGCGCGAGGCCGGTATCGACCGTGTCCATCAGCCCGCCGTCGGAGACTGAATAGGTTTGCAATTTGTCCATACCGAAAACGAAGTCGCCGGCGGCAAACTTCGGATTACGGCTGTCGATCACTTCGCCGGCGATATAGGCGCGCATCGGCTCGCCGAGCTTCAGTGCCGGCAGATAGCCGTCCATATCGTTCATCCAGGCGCGCATCGCCGGATCGACCGAAATGTAGCGGGTCTTGACCAATATCTGCCCGTCTTCGAGCTCCGGCACGGGTGATTCGGCAAATTCCCAGTCGCTCGATTTGGGCGCGCCGACCGGGCGGGCGGCCAGCCGGGTTTGGCGATTTACGATATTCACCATCACCTGCTCCGCCGCCTAGAGCGCGACCTTTTCAAGCCGCGCCAGGCTCTCCGCCGGCCACACCGTATTCATGTCCGATGTTTCCGCGAAGGCCGGCGCGTCCTCGGGAATCGTGGCCCAGGACCGTTTCGAGCGGGTATAGACATGAACCGGCGTCGGGATCTTGTCCGCCTCATTGAGCGCGCCGCCGCGCACATAGAGCACGTCATAGGGCATGGAGTGATATTTGCTCCACAGATTGGTGCTGCAGGCGTCGCAGTAGAATACTTCCTGCGGCTCGCCGCTCGAGGTGTCGAGCTTGACCGAGACCGGCGTGCCGCTTGGGATCGTGAGGGCGTTTCTCTCGAACACCAGATTGACCGCGAAGGCGCTTCCCGTCAGACGCTGGCAATCGCGGCAATGGCAGGCATGGACGATCAGCGGCGTCCGGTCGATTTCGTAGCGGATCGCGCCGCAAGCGCATTGGCCCGTAAATTCCGACATGTTTGGTTCCGCGCCCCGCCGCTAGGTGCTGATCATCTTCTTTTCGACTCCCACCCCGGCGGCGACGGCGCGTTCATATTCGAGCGGCACGGTGGCGGAATCCTGGATCGCGATGCCGGTCGAATCAAAGAGGGTGATCTCGTCGTCCGAGGTGCGGCCTTCCTTTTGGCCGCCGATCACTTCACCGATCTCGCCATCGACATCCGCTTCGGTGATATCGCCATTCGTCAGCGGCATGTTGATTTCGCCGTCCGTGCGGCATTGGCGGATATCGTCGACGAAGATGCGCGCGCGTTTCGAGATGGCGCCTTCGAGCTCCTGATTGCCGGCGAGGTCCGAGCCGAGGGCGGCGATATGGGTGCCCGGCGCGACATGCTCGTCGCGCACGACGATATCGCCGCCGGTGGTCATGGTGACCACCACATCGGCGCCCGGCACGACATCTTCGATATTGGTCGAGGGTTTGAGGGTGAAGTCGGGATGGCGGCTTTCTTCGCTTTCCATGAAGTGATCGAGGGTCTCCTGGCCGCGGCTCCAGACACGCACCTCGTCCCAGTCGAACACGGT
>CAZUVO010000311.1:0-2776 GCA_964623955.1 uncultured Rhizobiaceae bacterium | reverse complement strand
GATATCGATCAATCGCCGATCGGCCGCACGCCGCGCTCCAACCCGGCGACGTATACCGGCGCCTTCGGCCCGATCCGCGATTGGTTCGCCGGCCTGCCGGAGGCCAAGGCGCGGGGCTACAAGCCGGGCCGCTTCTCGTTCAACGTCAAGGGCGGGCGCTGCGAGGCGTGCCAGGGCGACGGGCTGATCAAGATCGAGATGCACTTCCTGCCGGACATCTACGTTCAATGCGAGGAATGCAAGGGCCACCGCTACAACCGGGAAACCCTGGAAATCCTCTACAAGGGAAATTCGATCGCCGATGTGCTCGACCTTACGGTGGAGGCGGCGACTGAGTTCTTCAAGGCGGTGCCGGCGATCCGCAACAAGCTCGAAACTCTGGAGCGCGTCGGCCTCGGCTATATCAAGGTCGGCCAGCAGGCGACCACCCTTTCGGGCGGCGAAGCGCAGCGGGTGAAGCTCGCCAAGGAGCTGTCGCGCCGCGCCACCGGGCGCACCCTCTATATCCTCGACGAGCCGACCACCGGCCTGCATTTCCACGATGTGCGAAAGCTCTTGGAAGTGCTGCACAGCCTGGTCGATACCGGCAACACGGTGCTCGTCATCGAGCATAATCTCGAGATCATCAAGACCGCCGACTGGATCATCGATCTCGGCCCGGACGGCGGCGACGGCGGCGGCCGCCTGGTCGCCGAGGGCCGCCCGGAAGACCTGGCGGCGATCCCGGCCAGCTATACCGGCCAATATCTCGCCAAATCCCTCAGCCCGCGCCGCGCCAAGCCTAAACGTAAACGCGCGCCGGCGAAGCGCTCGGCGGCGTAATTCACCGTCGTTTCGTCGCCCGAAGCTTCGCGATCAGCCGAGCATTGAACTGCAATTCAGGGACATGTTAGCAACGTATATTTGCTGACGATCCGTTTAATCATTCTTTAAGTACCAACCAGTTAACCTCATGAAATGGTTAACATAGAGCAGAAAAATCCGAGGGATCACGGCACGGCGCAAAAGCCGGAATCCGCGGCGCAAGACCGCGGCGAAATTCTCAATATGGCCGTGCAACACCATCAGGCCGGGCGCCTGGACGAGGCGGATGGACTCTACCGCCTGCTGCTCGAAGTCGAACCCGATTTTCCCGATGCCCTGCATCTCTCCGGCCTCGTTCGGCTGGCACGCAATGAGCCCGGCGAAGCGATCGAATTGATCGAGCGCGCCATCGCCGGCAATTCCACCAATGCCGCCTATCACGGCAATCTCGGGCGCGCCTATGTGGCGCTTGACGATCACGAAAAGGCCCTTCAGGCTTTCCGCCGCGCAACCGAGATCGACCCCGCCTCCGCCGAGAGCCTGGCGAGCATGGGGCAACTCTTGCGCAAGTTGGAACGCCATGACGAGGCGATCGAAAGCCTTGAGCGGGCGCGCGACGTGCGGCCGGGCTCGGCCGATATTCAGTGCACCCTCGGCAGCGCCTATCACGCCGGGAACCGGCTGGAAGATGCCGTCGCCTGCTACCGTACCGCGGTCGAGGCCGAGCCCGGCCATGCCGCATCGCACACCAATCTCGGCCTTGCCCTCTATGACCTCGGCGATTTGTCCGGCGCCATCGAGCATGACCGCCGTGCGGTGGAATTGCAGCCCGACGCGCCGGCGGCCCATCTCAATTTGGGCTGGGCGCTGTTCGGCTCGGCCGATAATGACGAGGCGCGGCGCCATTTCGAAACCGCGGTCAAGCTCGCACCGGACATGGGCGAAGCCCATTCGAAGCTTGCGCTGTGCTATCTCGCGAGCGGCGCCCTTGAGGATGCTCACGCGCATTTCAAGCGCGCGGCGCAGCTTGCCATTCGCCCGCAACGCCTCTCCGCGCCGTTCAAGCTGTGCCACGATATCGACCAGATGCGACATCTCTATGCGCGCGGCCTCGCCGGAGACGATATTCAAAAAATCATCGGCGATTTTGAATATGTGCGCGACGCCATGCCGCGCCATACCCCGCGCGATCAGATTTTCACCCTCAACGAGGCGCAGCGCGAGCGGCTCAATCCGAGCTATGACGGCGCCTACTATGTGCCCGATTGCCCGGCGCTGAAATCTTCGTCGCTCGGCGCGGGCGTGAATCGCAAAGAGGTGGAAGACAGCTATATCGGAACCGAACCCAACCTCGTGGTGGTGGACGATTTCCTCAGCCGCGACGCGCTCACCAAACTCCGCGCCTTCTGCCGCGAGGCGACGATTTGGAAGGACGTCAAACCCGGCTATCTCGGCACCTATTTGCGCGACGGTTTTTGTCAGCCGCTGATGCTGCAAATCGCCTATGAGCTGCGCCAATCCCTGCCGAAAATCTTCCGCGACCATCCGCTGATCGAGATGTGGTCCTACAAATGCGATCAGCAGCTTAGCGGGCTCGACAAGCATGCCGATTGCGCCGCCGTGAACGTCAATTTCTGGATTTCGCCGGACGAAGCCAATTGCGAGCCCGACACCGGCGGCCTCGAACTGTACAAGGCGGAAGCGCCGCTCTCCTGGGATTTCCGCCGCTACAATAACGACCAGGCGGCGATCGACACTTTTCTCGACGAAACGGGGCGCGCCAGCGTCAATGTCCCGCACCGCTGCAACCGGGCGATCATTTTCAATTCGAATCTCTTCCACAAGACCGACGATTGCCACTTCCGCAGCGGCTACATCAACCGCCGCACCAACGTCACCATGCTGTTCGGCCACCGCTACAATCGTTAGAGCAAATCCCGAGCAGGTGGAATCACCTGCGACGACGCATTTG
>CAZUVO010000310.1:0-2828 GCA_964623955.1 uncultured Rhizobiaceae bacterium | reverse complement strand
GCGCGCAGCATCTGCTGCGCCTCATGGGTCGAGAAGCCGCCGATCTCCGGCGTGCCGGTGCCCGGCGCATAGACCGGGTCGAGCCCGTCGACATCGAAGCTGATATAGGTCGGCCCGTCGCCGACGATCTCGCGCGCCTCGCGCATCACCCGCTCCCACCCGAGCTCGAAATATTCCTCGATGGCGATCACCCGCATCCCCGTCTCATGGGCGAAATCCGTATCGTGCAGATTATAGACCGAGCCGCGAATGCCGATCTGCACCGTGCGCTTGGGGTCCAACAGCCCCTCCTCCACCGCGCGGCGGAACGGCGTGCCGTGGGTCAGCTTCGAGCCGCCGAAATAGCTGTCCCAGGTATCCGAATGGGCGTCGAAATGGATCATCCCCACCGGCTCGTCGCGCGCGATGCCGCGCATGATGGGGAGCGTACAGAGATGATCGCCCCCCGCCGAAATCGGCGCCGCCCCGGCCGCGTGCAGCTCGGCAAAAAACCCCTCGACGCGCCCGATGGTATCCTCGACATCGATCGGATTGACGCTGACATCGCCGAGATCGGCGACATTGCACAGCTCATAAGGGCAGATGCCCGAGGCATGGTGCGTGCGCCGCATAAAGGACGACATATTGCGAATCTCGCGAGGCCCATGCCTGGCCCCGGCCCGGTTCGTCGTCCCGCCATCCCACGGCACGCCGACGAGCGCGATATCGGTGGCGGAAAAATCGGCGATGTGCGGCAGCCGCATGAAAGTCGGCATCGCGCCGAACCGCGGCATCGCCATGCCGTCCACGGGTTCGTAGAATTTTGTATCCGCCACTGGGGCCTCCCTGCCGGTGGGTGATGGTGCGGGTTTCACATGACAGGGTTAGGTGTTGGGGGGCAAGGGGAAAATCACTCCGCACAACACCAAATTCACCGCATCGACAATGCTGGGATCATTGCCGAGAGCGACGAGGATGAAGGATCAATTGGGCCTGACCCCATTAATTCAACAGATTCTGCTCAATGGCAGATGTTGGATTGGGAAGGTCCGTTTAGCGCCCCATAGCGGACCCAATTGAGGGCTAGCGTTTTCGTCTCAGTTTGACCCTAAGGAGACATTCATAGGCTTGCCGCTCGAAGAAGTTTCAACCGATCCCCAGTTGAATTAAGCTATCGGAATTCGAAACACGGTGTATTGGTCTTCGACCTACTGGGGAGGAGCGCCGGGTGTCTTCTTACAGCCTCAACCTGTTTGGGGGCTTTGATCTGAGGGACGATCAAGGCGCTGCGATTACGATCCGCTCAAAAAAAGGCCGGTTCCTGCTGGCCTATTTGGCGCTTGCCCGGGGTCATCAGAAATCGCGCGATGAGTTGGCTACGCTCTTATGGGGCGATCGCGGCGATTCCCAGGCCAGGCGCAGCCTCAGCCAGGAGCTCTACCGCCTGCGCGGACTGTTTCCGGAGGATATGCAGGACGGTTTTGTTCTGGAAGCGGAGAGCGTGGGGCTGGATGCGGGCCTGTTCGGGGTCGATGTCGTCAATTTCGAGCGCGGCCTGGAGTCGGGCGATGAGGAGGCCGCCGCGCTTTTTTCGGGCGAATTGCTGGCCGGTTTGGAAGCCAATCAGGAGGGTTTCGACGATTGGCTGAGGAACGAGCGTGAGCGTCTGCGCGAGCGCGCCATAGCCGCCCTGCACGAACGGGTCCGCGCCGATCACGACGATGCGCCGGAAAGCGTCAACCGCCTGCTGGCGCTCGATCCCGCCAGCGAAGCGGCGCACCGTGCGCTGATGCAACTGCACAGCCGCGCGGGACGGCGCGATCTGGCGCTCAAACAATATGACAAATGCCGCGAGATTTTGGCCGACGAGTTGGGTATCGAGCCGGACGGTACGACACAAGCGCTGTATGAGAAGATCAAGTCGGATGCACCGGCAGCGCCCGCGACCGAGCCAAGCCTCCAACAGGTCGCCTATGACGAAGCTCCCGCGCTGCCGTCGAAACCCTCCATCGCAGTGCTGCCGTTCGACAATATTAGCGACGATCCCGCGCAAGAGTATTTCGCTGACGGAATTTCGGACGACATCATCACGGAACTGGCGCGTAACGGCGAGTTGTTCGTTGTCGCCCGCAATTCGAGCTTCAGCTACCGGGGACAACAAACCAGCATCAAGCGAATCGGCATCGAGCTTGGCGTTATGTACATTCTCGAAGGAAGTGTGCGCCGCACTTCAGAAAAAATACGGATAGCCGCTAAGCTTATCGACGCGACGACCGAGCATCACCTTTGGGGAGAGCGATACGACGGCAAGCCTGAGGATATTTTCGATCTGCAGGATGATGTTACCTCGCGAGTAGTTGCCGCGATCCTTCCCGGAGTGGTATCGGCTGAAGAGGTAAAAGCAAGACAGAAGAAGGGCGAAAATCTAGATGCCTACGAACATTTCCTGCGAGGACGTTGGTGCCTGACCGATGGCGTGCGCGAAAGCCTTGTTTTGGGACGCAGTGAATTCACAAAAGCAATCGAAATCGATCCCGGTTACGCAAGTGCATATGCGGGACTAGCACTAATTCTAAGCTTAGAACTCTTTTACAGTTGGAGCGATGATCCTGCCGCTGCAAATGAGCAAATGATGATATTTGCACGACGGGCCGTGCAGCTAGACCCGAATAACGAACTGGCTCGGACAAGTCTAGCGATCGCTTCTCTGTTTGTGAGAGACCACAATCGGTCGATCGTTGAGGCGAAGCACGCCGTCGAGCTAAGTCCAAATTCGGCGGTGGCGCATATGTCTAGCCCCCCTATAACTGGTCCACGGATTTTTCGATATTCTAAGAATATGTGGAGGT
>CAZUVO010000309.1:0-2833 GCA_964623955.1 uncultured Rhizobiaceae bacterium | reverse complement strand
TGGGTCAGCACGATGGCGAGAAGGTCGTCGCGCCGATCCTCGATGAAGGAGATATCCGGGACCATGATATCGACGCCCGGCAATGTGTCTCCGGCGAATGAAATGCCGAGATCGACCATCAGCCATTTGCCGCGGCAAGCATAGAGGCTGAGATTCATGCCGATCTCACCGGTACCACCGAGCGGCAAGAAGTGGAGCGCGTCGGGGTCGATGGAGGGTACGGGAACTGCGGGAACGTTCATGAACCATCCCGGCGGTTGCGGCTAAAAATCTCCAGCAGCCCGCGAATGGTGAGGTCCGGATCGATCGCGTCGATGACCGGCGTGCCGTCCGAAAACAAGGGCGCGAGGCCTCCGGTGGCAATGACCTTCATGTGTCCGCCATACTCGTCCTTCATACGTTGGACGATGCCCTCAATGAGGCCGATATACCCCCAATAGATACCTGACTGCATGGCCGGTACGGTGGACTTGGCGATGACCTTTTCGGGGCGACTCACAGCGATCCTGGGCAGTTGCGCCGCCGCTTGGTGCAGAGATTCGAGCGACAGATTGATGCCGGGCGCGATGATCCCTCCCTCATAGGAGCCGTCCGCGTTGATCGCATCGAAGGTCGTTGCGGTGCCGAAATCGACGATGATCAGCGGGTCATCATACTGACCGTGCGCACCAACAGCGTTAACGAGCCTATCGGCGCCGACCTCGCCGGGCTGCGCGACATTGACTGCGATGCCAAGCTCGACATCGGTTTCGCCGACGACCAATGGCGTACAGCCGCAATATTGCTCGCACAGCAATTTCAGCGCGCTCAAACATTGCGGCACCACGGTCGAGAGAACAACATCTCCGATATCGTCGAGCTTCAACGCTTCGCGCGACATGAGCTGGCTGAACCAGACGGCATGTTCGTCGGCGGTGCGCTGCGCATCGGTCGCCGCGCGCCATTGGCCGCGCAATTCGCTGCCGTCGAAGACGGCGAAGACGGTATTGGTATTGCCCACATCGATGGCGAGAAGCATGCTCAACCGCCCCCGTCGAAAGTCACATCGCCGGCGGCGAAGAGGCTTTCCACGCCGTCTTCGCCGCGAAGGCGCAGAGCGCCACTTTCATCGATACCGGTGAAGACCCCCGATTGGCCGCCGCTCTCCAACGCGATATGCGCCGTTCGGCCAATTCCGAAAGCATGGGCCAGCCAGGACTCGCGAACCGCTTCGAACCCGCCGCTCAGCCATTCGCCGCGCCGCCGGGAAAACGCCTCGACGAATCGTTCCAATGCCACCGCCGTATCCACCTCGCCCGCACCCTCGGCATAGAGGCTGGTCGCGGGATGGCGGCCGCCGATGTCCGGATGGTGGCGCAAATTGATGCCGACGCCGAGGACGAGCCATTCGATGACGCCAGATCCCGCTGTTGACGACTCAAGCAGTATGCCCGAAATTTTTCGCCCTCCTACCAATACGTCATTGGGCCATTTGCAAGCGATGGACTCATGGTTGCCTAAATATAAGGACAACATATCTCGAACCGCCAGCGCGGCAACAAAGGTGAGCTGTGCCGCCTGCAAGGGGGCGCAGGCTGGCCGTAGAACCAGGGACAGGAATAAATTTCCGCGCTCTGACGTCCATTCCCGCCCCCGCCGGCCGCGTCCCGCCGTCTGGCGGTGCGCCCATATTAACGTGCCGTCCTCTGCGCCGGACATTGCCACGCGCTTGGCTTCCTCATTGGTGCTGGCGATTTCATCAAACTCGACCAGCCGAAAATTCTCCGCCAGCCGTGGCGCCGTCATGCCGGCCTCTCAATCAGGGAAAGAGAAGCGCCGCGGCGGCCTGGGCGCCCTCCAGGACGGGCGTCGGGTAAGCAAAGAAGAACAAGGTGATCACGCCCGTACCGAGCAAAACCGTGGAAAGCTCCGCTCCGATCGGCTTGTCGAAACTTTCGGCCGGCTTGTCGAAATACATCAATTTGACGATTCGGATGTAGTAATAGGCACCCACCGCGCTGGTCAGCACGCCGATGACCGCGAGCGCGTACATTCCCTCCTCTATCGCCGCGAGGAAGACATAAAGCTTGCCGAAGAATCCGGCCAAGGGCGGGATGCCCGCCATAGAGAACATGAAGATCGCTAGCGCCAGCGCAACCGCCGGGTTGGTCTTGGAAAGGCCCGCAAGATCCTCGATCTTCTCCACCATCTGGCCGCGCCGGCGCATGGCAAGGATGCAGGCGAAGGTGCCGAGCGACATCACCATGTAAATCGCGAGATAGATTAACACGCCACGGATGCCCTCGGGCGTGCCGGCGGCGAGGCCGACCAGCGCATAGCCGATATGGCCAATCGAGCTGTAGGCGATCAGGCGCTTGATGTTCTTCTGGCCGATGGCGGCGAAGGCGCCGAGCACCATGGAGGCGATGGAGATGAAGACGATGATCTGATCCCATTGCGCCAGCATTTCATGGAACGGCCCCAGCAGCACGCGCAGGAAGAGCGCCATCGCGGCGACCTTGGGTGCGGCGGCGAAGAAGGCCGTTACCGGTGTCGGTGCGCCTTCGTAAACATCCGGCGTCCACATATGGAAGGGAACGGCGGAGACCTTAAAGGCAAGCGCCGCGGCAATAAACACCAGCCCGATAAGAATACCGATGGAGGTCGTGCTGTGGGCATCGCCACTGCTATGGTGGATAGCATTGGCGATATCATGGAAGCCGGTAAAGCCGGTGAAGCCGTAAACCATTGAGCAGCCATAGAGCAGCATGCCCGAGGAGAGCGCGCCGAGGACGAAATATTTAAGCCCCGCCTCGCTCGAACGCAGCGAATCGCGGCGGAACGCGGCGACGAT
>CAZUVO010000308.1:0-2885 GCA_964623955.1 uncultured Rhizobiaceae bacterium | reverse complement strand
GGCCGCGCGGAACTATTTCGACAGCCTGAAGGAACATGGACGGCTTGCAGGCGATTTCCTGACGAACTCCGTGTTCCGGCCCCTGGAACAGACCCTGGCGGGGTTCTACGCCACCGGCAAGGCCGACTTCGGCGCCTTCAAGGACGCGGTCGTAAAAGGCCTTGCCGATCTGGCCGCCAAGGCGACGGTCAGTTTCGCAGGCAGCGCCGCCTCGGGGGCGGTGCAGACCATCGGTTCCAAGATCGGCGGCGGCGTGGTCGACAAGGTCATCGACTTCTTCAAGTTCGCCGAGGGCGGCCTGGTCACGGGCCCGGGCCATGACCGCTCGGACAACATACCGGCTTTGCTGAGCCCGGGTGAATTCGTGCTCTCGGCCAAGGCCGTGCGGCGCCTGGGCCTTCCCGCCCTAGCCGCCGCCAACGATGGCGCCTTGTCGCCCTCGATCGGACCCGACGGCATACCGCACTATGGTTTTGGCGGTTTCGTCAAGAAAATCACCGGTGCGTTCAAAAGCGTGGTCAAGGGCGCGGCGAATGCAGTAAAAAGCCTCGCCACGCCCCAGGGTCTTCTCACCCTGGCGGCTTCCCTGGCGTTGCCTGGCCTCGGCAGTGCTCTTGCCGGTGCCTTCCTGCCGGCGGCGGGCGCGGCCCAAGCTGCCGCACTTGGTTTTGGCTCCAGTGTCATTCCCGGCATCAGCGCCGTGTCCTCGAGCTTGATCTCTCGATTGGCGGGCGGCGTTGCCTCGTCCTTTGCCTCGGGGATATTCGGCGGAAATCTGAGCACCTCCGCCGTTCTCCAGCTCGCTGGTGAGGCCGTGGCCAAACGGGGTATTCTCGGCGCCATCGGGATCGGCGGCGGTGGAGAGGGTCTGCTGGGCAGCCAGATCCAGGATGTCCTTCCCGGTGTGGCCTCAAGCCGCACCTTCGATCTTGGCGCCGTGGTGGGTCCGGCCTTTGGTGGTCTTTTGGATGGCATCACGACTGCCTATGGACAGGTGAAGAAAACAGCATCCGGCGTCAGGGACTCCGTCGCCTCCCTGCCGGGTTTTGCGCAAGGCGGGCTGGTGCGGGGTCCCGATACGGTGCCCGCCCTTCTCAGTCCCGGCGAGTTCGTCATGCGCCGCAATGCCGTCACCGTTTTTGGGCAACCGGCACTCGAGGCCATGAACCGGGGGCGTATTCCGGTCCAGGTGACGGTCAGCAATGATAACCGGGACGTCGTAAGTGCCATTGAACATGGATCCCGGATCGCCGATCTCCGCGGTGAACGGCTCGAGCGGGAACTGATCGCCACCCGTTCCGAGCTCGCCGACGTGAAACGCGATCTGCGCCGGGTCCTCGCGGGTCAGGCCGCCGCTGGGGTCCGGGCGGCATGAGTACATTTACGGATTTCCTGGCCGATCCTTATGCGGCCCGGCGCTATCTCGTGATCCTGGCGCCCTACGATCCGGGCGCGAGCGCCGTTGTCACGCTCTATTACTCGGACCATGGCTTCGTGACGAAGCCTGGAGACAGTCCTGCCAACCAGTATTTTGAGCCACGGGTGGTCTCGGCGCTGAACTTCGAGCGCCACCTGTTCCAGCGTGGTCTGATCGGCGGCCGCTCAATACCCAATTTCGGGGAGATCATCCTCGCCAACGCCGATGGCGGCTTGGACGGAATTTTGGAATACGGCTGGGACGACCGCCGGGTGCAGGTCCTGCTGGGTGGTGAGGGGTTTTCCTATAGTGATTTCGGCCTCGTGTTCGATGGCACCGCCGAGCAGATCGAGATCACGGACGATGTCATCACGGTCCGCCTTCGCGACTGGCAGCACAAGCTCGACAAACCGGTCCAGGGCTCGCTTTATGCCGGCACCGGCGGCGATGAGGGCGGAACCGACCTCACCGGTGTACGCAAGCCACTGGCCTTTGGCCGGGTACTCAATGTTCGTCCGGTCATGGTGGACCCAGGTGCCGGGCGCTACCAGGTGCACGACGGCGCCATCGACGATGTGGATATCCTCTATGTGGGCGGCATTGCCTATACCAAGATTGTTGGCACACCGGCGGCCAACCAGTACGCGGTCGATGGGGCCACCGGGTTCGTGACCGTGGGTGGGACGCCACTGACTGAACAGGTAACGTGCGATGTCAAAGGGGCGAAGCCGAGCGGTATTTACCTGACAACGGTCGCTGACATCTTCGAGGAGATCGTCACCAGCCAGGGCGGACTCGGTGCCGGCGACCTCGATGCCGCCAGTTTCACGGCGCTCAATACGGCCAATAGTGCTACCGTGGGCATCTATATCGATGACACCTCCAACAGGACCGTGCTCGAGGTGCTCGATGATTTGATCGCCAGCATCGGCGGTTACTACGGCTTTGATCGTTCAGGAAAATTCGAAGTAGGACGCCTCGAGGTGCCTGGGGGCACACCGGCGGCGACATTCTCAGAAGTCGAGATCCTGGAGATTGACCGCCAGGCGACGGCACTGCCCGTGCACCGGATACGCCTCGGCTACCAGCCGAACTGGACGGTCCAGGTAGAGTTTCAGCTGCAGGGCGGCGCCACCACCGGTCGGCGCGCCTTCACCGCGCGGGATTTTCGCCATGTCACCGCCCTGGACGGATCCGTGCTCACCAAGCATCCACTGGCCGGAGATCTCGAGGTCAAGACGTTGCTGGATGGGAGTGCCGATGCCGGCACGGAGGCCTCCCGTCTTCTCAATCTCTACAAGGCAGACCGGGATCTCTTCCGAGTGAGGGTCAAGACTCAGCCATTCGCGCTAGAGCTAGCGGACACTGTACGGCTCACTTATCCCCGCTTTGGTCTTGATGCCGGCAAGGATTGTGGTGTCATTGGCCTGGTCGAGGATGCCGCCATCAACGAAGTCGAACTGACGCT
>CAZUVO010000307.1:0-2898 GCA_964623955.1 uncultured Rhizobiaceae bacterium | reverse complement strand
TGTCATCGATGTGCAGATGGCCTTCGCCCAGTTCGACGCCGAGGGCCGGGCGCGCAGTACGCCCGAGGCGGAGGAGAATATCCGCCGCCTGCTCGACGCCTTCCGCGCGCGTGGCGGAACGATATGCCATATTCATCACCATTCGCACGAGCCGGGCTCGCCCTTCACCGCCGGCCTGCCGGGCAACGCGGTGCAGGAGTTCGCCACGCCACGCGCCGGCGAAGCGGTCTATATCAAACATGTCAGCAGCGGCTTTATCGGCACCAATCTCGAAAGCGATTTGCGCCGGGCCGGCATCGACCATGTCGTGGTATGCGGCGCCGAGGCCAACAGATGCGTCGAGACCACCGCGCGCATGGCCGGCAATCTCGGCTTCACCATGCTCTATGCCGGCGACGCGGTCTGGGCCTATGGCGCCACCGGCCCGGACGGCCGCAGCCACAGCCCCGACGAGGTGCTATCGATGACGCTCTGTAACATGGAAGGCGAATTCGGCTCCGTCGTCACGACGGACGAACTACTGCAACTGTTGCGCAGCTAACCCCGCTCGCCACGGCTGAAAGAAAAAATACCCGTTCAAGAGGGTCAGGGAGGCCTTCACGAACAAAACCAGTGAATGTTGGATATTGTTTATTTGCTGGCGACATCTTGGAGGACAATGGCGAACTGTTGCTTGAGGTCGGCGGACACGGATCGTGAATTATAGCTCAAGGTTCGGACCTCCTTGGCAATAACAGCGAAAGTATGCCCAGCCTCACCCGCGCGAGCAGCTTCAATAGATGCGTTCAACGCGATGAACTGAATCTTTGAACTGATTTCGTCGATGCTCTCCAGAGCTTTACCGATAACCTTTTGACGATCCGCGGCTTCGTTTCGGTTTTCCAAATTGAGGCTGTCGAAGTCCTCCTTGAAGCCGTTTGTTATTTGGTTCAGAAAATCCAACAGGTCAGTGGAAACGAAAACCGACAGTTCTTTAATCTTCTCCTGGGATTCTTCGGCTGTTTCGACATCTTCCAGGATTTTCTGAATAGATATTATGAATTGATCGATGGGATTCTTGCCGGCCAGGTTGGCATCCTTGAACAATTGGATGACGGTTGGAGCAAACAACGGCGGAAGACCGGCACCCTTGTCCCCGTGGATGAGCTGGTCATGAGTCTGACGAAAATCGTCCAACGATTGCAAGGCGGTTTCAAAAAACCGCTGCCGCCCTTCTGGCTCAAGCTCGCGAGCCGTTAGCAATGCAAATAGCATGGTCCGGTGAGACAGCATACGCAGGCGGCCGGCGACATTAATCAGGCGTCCAAGCGCTTCTTCGTGATCAAAACCCGCCTCGGCCACGATTTACCTTTCGCAAATTCAAACGCCGAATCAGTTTTCTGACTGGCGATCCTGGCCTGCCAAATTCGCGAACGATAAGTCGATCGAACTATCTCGGCAGTGCAATTAGGAAAACCAAACTGAAATTTATGCGGCTCCCTGGCCAAACGTTGTATTGGAAATAGTGCTAAATATTTATGAATTTGCCGCCGAAATGGCGCAAAGCGGACACATTTCAGAGCGCCCCCTACCCCGCCTCCTCCGGCGTTTTGCAGGTCATCGCGAGTGCGTGGATGTCGCTTTGCATTTCTTCGGAGAGCAGACGGTAGACGAGGCGCTGGCGTTCGAGCCGGTTCATGCCTTCGAATTTGGCGCTGACCACAGTGACGCGGAAATGGCTTTCGCCCTCGGGGCGCGCGCCGGCATGGCCGTGATGGCGCGCCGATTCGTCTTCGATTTCGAGTCTGGTCGGGTTTAGTTCGGCAGTGATTTTGGCCTCGATCGCCTTGGCAACACGCATTATTTACCTCTTCACGACAGGATTTCGCCAGGCGCATGCGCCGACGGCGCCTCGCCTTTACTCACCAGCGGGCAATCGGCATACTTATTCGATGAAGGTATTCGAAGGCAATCACCGCACGCGTCCGGAAAAACCCGAGGCGCCGGCGGAGCATGTTTGTGAGCACCCGGAGTGCGACGAAAACGCGCCGCACCGCGCGCCGCGCGCGCCGGACGATCTCCGCTCCTATCGCTGGTTCTGCCTCGATCATGTGCGCGAATATAACCGTGCCTGGAATTTCTTCGCCGGTTGGACGCGCCGCGACATCGAGGATTTTCAGCGCGACGACGTCACCGGCCACCGCCCCACCTGGCGGGTCGACGGCCAACGCCCTCTGCATGAGGAAATGGACGACCTCGAAAACATGTTCCACAATTTCTCGCGCGATTGGTTCGGCGAGGATGGCGGCAATGGCGGGCGCAACGGCAACGGCAAGAAGCGCTCGAAGGCCGCCATGGACATCGAGCGCGCCTGCGCCACCCTCGACCTCACACCGGGCTTCGACAAGGCGAAATTACGCAGCCGATACATGGAATTGGCCAAAAAACATCATCCCGATATGAATGGCGGCTGCAAAAAGTCGGAAGAGTTGTTGAAATCAATTAATCAGGCCTATACCTATCTTTTAAATCAGGTCTCCTGAATCCATCGAAATGCCGCGGCCGCGGCAAAGCCCCCTTGAAAGGGACAAGAAATGGCCTCACAAGCGCAAGTAGGCGATTCGCCGACCCTTAGCGATCGCCTTCCCGACATCACGGTATCGGTGCGCCAGACGTTCGGCATCGACAGCGATATGGAAGTCCCGGCCTTTTCCGAACCGGAAGAGCATGTGCCCGTCATCGATCCGGCCTATCGTTTCGATCATGACACCACTCTCACCCTGCTCGCCGGCTTCGCCCATAACCGCCGCGTCATGATTCAGGGTTATCACGGCACCGGCAAATCGACCCATGTCGAGCAGGTCGCCGCGCGCCTCAACTGGCCGTGCATCCGGGTCAATCTCGACAGCCATATCAGCC
>CAZUVO010000306.1:0-2920 GCA_964623955.1 uncultured Rhizobiaceae bacterium | reverse complement strand
TGGCCGCGCTGGATCGAGACCAGCTTGAGCGCGTTGATCGCATCGGCATCGGCGAGGCGGATAACCGCAACCGCCGCTTCTTCCACTGAGCAGTCAAGGCCGTCGGCGACCTTCCGCATGGCCTTCTCGGCGGCGGCGGTATCGAGGGTGATGCGCCCGCCGGCGAAATAGCTCGGCTCGAGCACGCCGGTGAGGAGCTTGGCGTCGGTTACGGTGGGCTCGGTGCCGCCCTGGCCGTAGCAGGCCGGCCCGGGATCGGAGCCGGCGCTCACCGGGCCGACCTTGAGGGTGCCGATCTTGTCGAACCAGGCGATCGAGCCGCCGCCCATGCCGATCTCGACGATATCGAGCACCGGCACCTTGACCGGATAGCCCGGATTGATGCGCGTCCATTCGAGCTTGTATTCGGTGGTGACCTTTACTTGCGCGCCCTCGATCACCGAGCATTTCGCCGTGGTGCCGCCGATATCGAGATAGATCACATCCGCTTCGCCGCAGAGGGAGCCGACGAGAGCGGCGCCGTTGACGCCCGCCGAAGGGCCGGATTCCACCAGGGTGATGGGATGCTCCTTGGCCCAGGCGAAGCTGGTGGAGCCGCCGTTCGACTGCATCGCCGCGAAGGGGCAATCGAGGCCCTGGCCGCGCAGACTGCTTTCGAGGCTGTCGAAATAACGCTGCACGATGGGCTGGACATAGGCGTTGAGGACGGCGGTGTTGGCGCGCTCATATTCGCGCCATTCGCGGGTGATTTCATGGCTCGCGGTAACTGCCACGCCGGGCAGTTTTTCGCGCAAATATTCGGCGCAGGCGGCCTCATGCGCGGGCGCGGCGTAGCTGTGCAAAAGCTGCACGGCGACGGCCTCGACCCCTTCCGCCTGGCAGCGCTCGACGACGGCGTCGAGATCGGCGAGTTGAAGCGGCTCGATTTCGCGGCCGGCGGCGTCGAGCCGCTCGCGCACTTCGAAGCGCAGACGCCGTGGCACGAAGGGGGTCGGCTTCTCGAAGCTCAGATTGTAGAGGTCCGGGCGGTTGCCGCGGGCGATCTCCAGCACATCGCGGAAGCCCGCAGTCGTCACCAGCGCCGTCTTGGCGCCCTTACGCTCGGTAATGGCGTTGATCACCGTGGTGCCGCCATGGACGAAGAAATCGATGGCGTTGGGATCGACCTGAGCGAGACGAATGGAATTCTCCACGCCTTCCGTCAGGTCCTTCGGCGTGGTCAAAGACTTCTCGACCTTGAGGTCGCCGGTCGCCTCGTCGAAATAGACCAGGTCGGTAAAGGTGCCGCCGATATCGCTTGCCAGGCGTCCCATCAGCGTGCCGCCCGGAGAGACTGGGTTGCCGCCGCGTCGAGGCTGAGATCGGCGTTGAGCGCCACGCCATAGCGCTCGCGCGCGATATCCGGCGTGATGTAGTCGTTCAGCACATCGTCGCGCACTTCTTCGGGCGGGCGCTCATAAGCGTCGCCATATCCGCCGCCGCCGCCGGTGACGACTTTCACCCGGTCGCCGGGCTGCAGGGTGCGGAAGGGAATGCGGAAGATGCGGTCGCGTGCCTCGCCGCTGGTGATTTCGAGAAAGTTGCGGCTCCCTTCGCCGCCGCCCTTGAGGCCCCAAGGCGGCTCGATGGTGCGGCCGTAGCTCGCATAGGTCGATGCCTCGTCGGCGCGGATCTCGAATTCGCGCACCGCGCCGAAGCCGCCGCGATAGCGCCCCGCGCCGACACCGCCTTCGGTATTCAGCGCGTATTGCCGGATATAGAGGGGAAACTTGGCCTCGAACAGCTCGACGGAATAATTATAGGTGTCGCCGTCGGTGGTGGCGATCAGGGCGGCGGTGCCGTCGCGCGTCGAGGTCGCGCCCCAGCCGCCGACCGCCGGCTCGATATGGACGAAGATCTCGCCGGTGTCCGGATCCTTGCCATAAATATAGGTGCCGCAGAGCGACATATAGCTGCCGGCGCTGAAGCGGTCCGGCGCGATCTCGGCGAGCGCCATCCACACCAGCTCGGAGGCATGGGCCGAGCCCTCGTAATACCAGCCGGTCGGCGCCGGCTTGGTGGCGGTAAAGACGGTGCCCTCCGGGCAAATGATTTCGACCGGGCGGAACCAGCCCTCGTTCGACGCCCCTTGCGGATCGACGAGAGATTTGAACACGGTCTTCACCGCCGAATGGAGCGCACCATAGGCGCAGTTGATCGGCCCCGGGCGCTGGCCGCTGGCGCCGGTAAAATCGAAGGTCATCTTGTCGCCCGCAATGACCACCTCGACGCAAACCGGAATCTGCTCGTCGCTGATGCCGTCTCCGTCGATCAAATCCTTGGCGTGGTAGCGCCCGTCCGGCATGGCGGCGACCGCGTCGCGGCTGAGCTTCTCGCTGGTCTCGAGGATATATTCGAAGGCGGCATCGACGGTGTCGGAGCCATATTTCTCCTCGACCTCGCGGAAGCGCACTTCGGCGATGCGCACGGCGGCGAGCTCGGCATTGAGATCGCCCAGGCACATGGTCGGCAGGCGGACATTTTCTCTGATCAGCTCGACGATATCCGGCAGCAGCTCGTCGTCGCGGCAGGCGCGCACGCCGGGAAAGCGAATGCCTTCCTGATAGATCTCCGTCGCGTTGGGCGCGATGCTGCCGGCGACCGAGCCGCCCACTTCGCTCCAATGGGCAACGGCAATCGCAAATGCGCGAAGCTCGCCACCGACGAACATCGGGCGGATCAGCGCCATGTCGCAGGTATGGGTGCCGCCTTCATAGGGATCGTTGATCATATAGACGTCGCCCGGGCGCATCTCGTCGCCGAACTTCTGCATGATCGCCCGAAGCTGGAACGAGAAGGTGCCGGTGAAGAGGGTGATGCCGTTGGTCTGGACGATCAGTTGCGCCTTGGTGTCGAGAATGCCGCAGGCGAAATCGAGCAC
>CAZUVO010000305.1:0-2939 GCA_964623955.1 uncultured Rhizobiaceae bacterium | reverse complement strand
CCAATTTCGGCTCCGGCTCGTCGCGCGAGCATGCGGTTTGGGTGTTGATGGAATACGGCATCCGCGCCGTTATCGCGCCTTCGTTCGGCCCCATCTTCTTCGCCAACAGCCTGAAGAACGGATTGCTGCCGCTGGTCATCGGCGGCGATATCGCGGCCCGCCTGCGCGGCCAGCTAAATGCCACGCCTGGCAGCGAAATCGCCATCGATCTTAAGCGTCAGGAAGTGTCCGGGCCGGATGGCGCAAATTACCAATTCGACATCGCGCCGGCCCATCGCCACCGCCTGCTTGAGGGGCTCGACGATATTGATCTTACGCTCACCCACGAGGGCGAGATCAGCGAATTCGAGAAGCGCCACGAAGCGGCGTATGGATGGCTGTTTTAGCCGCCATATTTCTCGTCGAGTGCGGCAACCCCATCCAAATCGAGCAATTCGTTGAACGCATCGAATGGCAGCATGCGCTCGGCGTAGCCAAGATAGGTGCCGTTCTGTTTGATCTCGTCATAAAGCTCGATCAGGGTTTTTGAGACGGCGTAGAGGGCATCGGTGAAGAGAATGAATTTGTAGCCCATGGCGGCGACCCGCTCAGCCGGCAGCAGCGGTGATTTGCCGCCATAGCACCAATTGTAAAGCGCCGGCACGGCCACCGCATTTGGCACCGCCGCCGCCTGGTTTTCGTCTTCGGGCGCTTCGACGAAAACCACGTCGGCGCCCGCTTCAGCGTAGAGATTGGCGCGTTCCAGTGCTCGTTCGAAGCCCTCGACCGCGATCGCGTCGGTGCGGGCGATTATGGTGAAGCCGCCATCCTGGCGCGCATCCACCGCCGCCTTGATTTTTTGCACGAAGGCGTCCGCCGTCACCAGGCGCTTGCCCGCCATATGGCCGCAGCGCTTGGGAAAGACCTGATCCTCGATATGCACCCCGGCCAGACCGGCGCGCTCCAATTCCCGCATCAGGCGGCCGATATTGAGGTGATTGCCATAGCCGTCATCGCCATCGGCGATTACCGGGAGATTCGTATTGGCGGCGATGCGCCCGGCCAGATCGACCGTTTCGCTGAGGGTCAGATAACCGACATCGGGAAGACCGAGATGGGCGGCCGATAGATTGTAGCCGCCGACATGCACCACTTCGAAGCCGGCGCGCTCGACCAGCCGCGCCGAAAGCGCGTCATAGGCGCCGACAATCGGCACCAACCCGTCACGCTCGATCAAACCGCGCAGTTCTTTGGTGACTTCACTCACGCCCTGATTCCCTCTTTTTCTCTGGCCCGCCCAAGCTTAGCATTCCAAGTGAATGAACGGACAGGATGGCAATCATGGATTTTACCGGAAGAACGGCCCTGGTGACCGGTGGTGCCAGCGGCATCGGGCGAGAGGTGGTGCAGCAGCTCTCCGCAAAGGGTGCGGCTGTGGCGGTGGCTGATATCAATTTGCAAGGCGCCGAGGCTGTTGCCGTCGGGCTGGATAAAGCCATCGCTGTCGAGGTCGATGTCGCGAATGAAGATCAGGTCAATGATGGCGTGGCGCAAACATGCCGCGAGCTCGGCGGCCTGCACATCCTGGTGCATAGCGCCGGCATCGGCGTCGAGCGCGATTTTCTCGAGACCAGTCTTGAGGAATGGCAACGCATCATCAATGTCGATCTGACCGGCACCTTTCTTACCTGCCAGGCGGCGGCGCGCGAGATGGTCAAGGGCGGTTATGGCCGCATCGTCAATCTGTCTTCGACCGCCGCGATCAGGGGCGGTACCGGGCGCGCCGCTTATGGTGCGGCCAAGGGCGGCGTGGTGACGCTGACACGGGTGATGGCGGTCGAGCTGGCGCCCTTGGGTGTGACGGTCAATGCCTTGGCGCCCGGCGCCATCGACACCGAGCTGGTGGCCAAGATGCACTCCGCCAAAACCCGCGAGGTATACACGGCTGCGATCCCCAAGGATCGCTACGGCACGCCGCAAGAGGTGGCCTCGGCGGCGCTCTATCTGGCGAGCGAGGAAGCGCGCTATATCACCGGCCATATCATGTCGGTCGATGGCGGTTTTCTCGCTGCCGGGCTGATGATCGGCAAGGACTGAAGCCGCGATTAGGCAAGCGGCGCGCATGGTGTATGATCCCCCCCTCAGCAGGAAAAAGCGACGGAACCCGGCCATGGCAACCCAATCCCTCCCGCGTGAAAACGCCATCAGCGAGATATCCCAGCTCTTGGGCGAACGCCTCACTACCTCCGACGCAGTGCGCGACCAGCACGCCAACGGCGAATGCGGCGTCTACACACCGCAGCCGCCCGATGCGGTTGCCTTTCCGCGCATCACTGAAGAGGTTGCCGAGATTGTGCGTACCTGCGCCCAGCATGGCGTGCCGATGATCCCTTACGGTGTCGGCACCTCGGTTGAGGGCAATGTCACGGCGCCGCAGGGCGGCATCTGTATCGATTTGAGCGAGATGAACGAAATCACCCGCGTCGGCGAGGCGGATTTGGACGTTACCGTCCAGGCCGGGGTAACGCGCAAGCAGCTCAATCAGCACCTGAAAGACACTGGCCTGTTTTTCCCCATCGATCCCGGCGCCGACGCCACCCTCGGCGGCATGGCGGCGACGCGCGCTTCGGGCACAAATGCGGTGCGCTACGGCACCTTGCGCGAAAATGTGCTCGGCCTGACGGTGGTTCTGCCCGATGGCAAAATCATCAAGACCGGCGGGCGGGCGCGCAAATCCGCCGCCGGCTACGATCTCACCCGCCTCTTCGTCGGCTCGGAAGGCACGCTCGGCGTGATCACCGAAGTGACGCTTCGGCTCTACGGCATCCCCGAGGCGATCTCGGCGGCGATGTGTTCCTTCCCGACCCTCGAAGGCGCAGTCAACACGGTGATGCTGACCATCCAGTCCGGCATTCCGGTGGCGCGCATGGAATTGCTCGACGATGTGCAGATGGATGCCT
>CAZUVO010000304.1:0-2942 GCA_964623955.1 uncultured Rhizobiaceae bacterium | reverse complement strand
GCCTCCGCTCCCTTGGCTACCTCGCATAAGCTCGGGCGCGCGGTCGCGCTTGCCGAAAGCCGACGCGAGGATCGCCTCGACTTTCGGAAATATTGCCAGTCGGCGGCGCTGCTATATCAAGCGGCGTCGGCTTCGGCAATGGCGTCGTTGATCGCCTTGACGCCGGCTGCCGGCCCTTCGGGATGATCCCACACGGCGGCGATGACGGCCAGGAAATCCGCGCCCGCCTGGACCAGGGGCGCGCAATTCTCCGCCGTGATGCCGCCGATGGCGACGCTTTGCATGATGGTCATCTGGCGCCACCACTTCAACAGATAGGGCTCGGCGCGGGCCCGCGGGGTCTTGGTTTGGGTCGGGAAAAACGCCCCGAACGCGACATAATCGGCGCCCGCCTCGCCGGCCTGCATGGCGAGATGGCGCGAATCATAGCAACTCACGCCGAGGATGGCGTCTTCGCCGAGGAGCGCGCGGGTTTCCGCCACGTCGCCGTCCTCGGCGCCGATATGCGCGCCGTCGGCGCCCACGGCCTTGGCGATATCCGGCCGGTCATTGACGATGAACGCGACATCGCGCGCATGGCAGATCGGCATCAGCCGCTCGCTGGCGGCGCGCAGCGAATCGTCATCCGCACCCTTGAGGCGGAGCTGCAGACAGGCCACATCGCCGCCGTCGAGCGCCGCCGCGAGGGTGTCGGCGAAGGCATCCAGCGCCACTTGCGGCGGGGTGATGAGATAGAGGCGACATTTTTCCGCGACGGCTTGGCCGCCGTCGGGGCGCGTTTTGGCTAGCAAGTTTCGGTTCCGTGAGGTTTACAATGGCCGGGCGCGACAACATATCGTTTTTGAGGATCATGGCAACACTCGTGAAAGATAACGCAGGCGGCCTGCCCGATGCGGAAGCACTCACCCGATGGGTCGTCGAGCAGGGTTTGCAAGGCAACAGCGCCGGGGCGGTGTTCGAAGGCTTCTGCGCGCAATTGTCGGCGGGCGGCGTGCAGATTCAGCGTGGCTTCTGCGCCATGCAAATTCTCCATCCGCTCTATCAGGGTTTCGCCGTGATTTGGCGGCGTGGCGCCGACGGCATTGAGGAAGACAATTACTCCACCGCGAACGCGGATCCCATCCTTTGGGAAAAAAGTCCGCTGAAGGTGCTGGCCGAGGGTGGTGAGCCTGAACTGCGCCGGCGCATTCTCGGCCCCGAGGCGGGCCAAGAATTTCCAATTCTTGAGGTCTTTCGCCAGGAGGGTGCGACCGACTATTTTGGCGCGGTTTATGGCCTAGCGGGTCACGCCGCCAATATGCAGCGCTTCGGGGTCGTTTTGACCTGGACCACCGACCGTGCGGGCGGTTTCAGCGACGGCGAGCTCGGTTTCTTGCGCAAGACACTTCCCACCCTGGCTTTGACGCTCCGCGCCGCCGCCAACCGGCGCTTCACCCAGGCGGTGGCGGACGCTTATCTCGGACATGACGCGGCGCGCCGGGTGTTGAACGGAGAAATCCAGCGCGGCCATGTCGAGACGGTTTCCGCCGTGCTGATCTATTGCGACCTCTGCGGTTTCACGGCGCTCAGCGACAAGCTGGACCGTCACGATCTGGTGGAGCTGCTCAACGAATATCTCGCCTGCATGGCCGAGCCGGTCGAGGCGCGCGGCGGGCAGGTGCTGAAATTCATGGGCGACGGCATGTTGGGCACCTTCGAGCTCAAGGGCGATGGCCGAGCGGCCGCGCGCGGCGAAACGGCGGTGGCCGCGCTGGAGGCGGCGCTCGACGCGCTCGCGCGCATCGCCGAGGTGAACCGCGAGCGGGACGTCGCCGGCCGACCGACCATGGCGCTCAATGTGGCGCTGCATCTCGGCGAGGTCGCCTATGGCAATGTCGGCTCTCCCACACGGCTCGATTTCACCGTGATCGGCCCGGCGGTAAACGAAGTCTCCCGCCTTGAGAGCATGTGCGATCCGCTGGAGCGCCGCCTGCTGCTTTCCGAGGCCTTCGCCAATGCCATGCCCAAGGACGGGCCCGAGTTGCTGCCGCTTGGCCGCCACGGCCTCAGAAGCGTACGAGAGCCCGTTCGCCTCTTCACCGTGGAGAGCGTACCCGAATAAGACTCAGGAGGGATTCTTTGTTCGGTCCCTCAAGCGCCGGGCGGTCGCGTCCGCTCCCTTGGCTTACCTCGCATAAGCTCGGGCGCGTGGTCACGCTTGCCGGAATGCAAGGGCATTCCGGTTGGTGGTGCCGCCGGCGAAAATTTAGCTCAGGCTTTGTTCTGGTAGATCTTGATGATGGTGTCGAGCATCGCGAGGGCGTCTTCGCGTGGGCGCTGGAAGGTGTTGCGGCCGATGATCGAGCCGAAGCCGCCGCCGTCGCGGATGGCGCGGACTTCGTCATAGAGCCCCTCCAGCCCCTTGGCCGCGCCGCCGGAGAAAACGACAATGCGCTTGCCGGCGAAGGCGCACTCGATGATATGCGCGATCCGCGCCGAGAGGGTGGCGGAAGCGATATTTTCTGATCCGTAGACCTTCGCCGCTTCCACTTGCTCAAGATGCTCGGTCGGCGGTTTGACCTTGATGATATGGGCGCCCAAAAGCGCCGCCTTGTGCGCCGCGTATGCGGTGACATCGAGCGCCGTTTCGCCTTCCTTGGTGAGGTCGCCGCCGCGCGGATAGGACCATACGACCACCGCGAGACCGTGCGCCTTGGCTTCGAGCGACAATTCGCGCAACTCCTCGATCATTTCGAACTGATGGTCGGAGCCGGGATAGATGGTGAAGCCGATGGCGGCACAGCCGAGACGGAGCGCATCCTCGACCGAGGCGGTGACCGCCTGATCCTTGGTGGTGGCATGGGAATTCGAGCTGTTGACCTTGAGGATGGTCGGGATCGCGCCGGCGAAGCTGTCGGCGCCGGCCTCGATCATGCCGAGCGGGCTGGCGAAGGCGCTGAGGC
>CAZUVO010000303.1:0-2971 GCA_964623955.1 uncultured Rhizobiaceae bacterium | reverse complement strand
GCCATGGTGGCCCATGCCGCCGGCGCCAAAGTGATCATGGACAATACCTGGGCCTCGCCGCTTCTGTGCAATCCGTTCGCGCTCGGCGCCGATGTTTCGGTGCAGGCGGGCACCAAATATATCGTCGGCCATTCCGACGCCATGCTCGGCATGGTGACGGTCAACGAAGAGAGCTTCCCGGCGGTGGAGAGAGCATTCGACGACCTCGGCGCCAGCGCCTGCCCGGACGATTGTTATCTCGCCCTTCGCGGCATGCGCACCCTCTCTGTGCGCCTCGAACGCCACGGGGCGACGGGCCTTCGCCTGGCGCAATGGCTTGCCGGCCGGCGGGAGGTCGAGAAGGTCCTCCATCCGGCACTGAAGAGCGATCCCGGATACAAGATCTGGCGGCGCGATTTTACCGGCACCTCGGGCCTGTTCGGCGTCGTGCTAAAGCGCGCGCCGGAGAAAGCCGTCGCCGCCATGCTCGACGGCCTCGAGCTGTTCGGCATGGGCTATTCCTGGGGCGGTTATGAAAGCCTGGCGATCCCGACCTATCCGCACAAGATCCGCGAGACCCGCGACTGGGACCCGGCCTATCCGTGTCTCCGGTTTCATGCCGGGCTTGAAGACACCGACGACTTGATCGCCGACCTGAAAAAGGGCTTCGAGCGCTTCAACAAGGCGAAACGGAAGGCCAAAAAACGGACGGGTTAGGCATCCGCGGTGGCGGACAATGTCTCCTCGCCGCCGCCTTCTTGCACCAATTCCGCAGGGAATCGGACGGTCACGACCGTACCCGTACCAACCTCGCTGCTTATTTTCAGGGTGCCGCCATGCAACTCGGCGAACATCCTGCACAGGGTCAGGCCCAGGCCGGTGCCCTCATGGCGCCGCGCCAGCGTGCCGTCGACCTGGAAAAACGGATCGACAATTTTTTCCAGATGCGCCGCTGAGATACCGATGCCGCTATCCCTGACCGACAATTCGACATCGCCCACCCGGTTGCGTTCGGCGCGTGTCTCGATCTGCCCGCCGTCGAGGGTGAACTTGATCGCGTTGGACAGCAGATTGAGCACAAGCTGAACGATACGCCGGCGATCTCCCAAAATGATCGGCGTATCCGGTGCGATATTGACGCTGAGCCGTAAGTTTTTCTCCTCGGCCCGGGGCGTCACGAGGCGGAGGCTCGCTTCCACCACTTCGTTCAAATCGACCGGATTGCGGTCCAGCACGAATGTGCCTGATTCGACTTTCGAGAAATCGAGAATATCGCTGATGACCTCGAGGAGATGCATGCCGCTTTGCTTGATGTCGATTACATATTCGAGATATTTCGGCTCTCTGATGGGGCCGAACATTTCGCTCTCGATCATGTCGGAAAATCCGATGATGGCGTTCAGCGGCGTGCGCAACTCGTGACTCATATTGGCGAGAAATTCATTCTTCATACGATTGATCGAATCCGCCTCGTCCTTGGCGGCGAGCAATTGCATCTCGCGGATCTTTGAGTCTGTGATATCGGCATGGGTGATCACCGCGCCGCCGTCGCGAGTGCGGCTGTCGGTGACGCGATACCAATTTCCGCTCGGCGTCGAATATTCGAAACTGCCGGAGGAACGTTGAAAGCGGCCTAACCGGGATTGGATGAAGGCCTCTCTTGCATCTTCATTGAATTGAAATTTCTCGATCGTATCGGCATAGCGCCGGAGCATTTCCTGAAATTTCACACCCGGTTTGATCTGTTTTTCCACAGTGGGAAATGCAGAACTGAACTCTTTGTTGCAGACGATTAGCCGATCATCGGAATCGTACAGTGCGAAGCCGGCCGATATGCTTTCGATGGCGTCGAGCAATTGCCTTTTGGCTTTTGCCTCGCGCGCCTCGCTCAACTCGCGCGCTTCGCGGACTTCGACTTCCGCTGTAATGTCCTGGCCGAGGACGAAATAGCCGACGACCAATCCCTCCTCCGAGGTGTCGGGCGCAAAGGTGCCGCGCAGCACCCGCTTGCCGAGGGCGGTCCGGTAGAGCGCACGCTCGAAGGTCACGGTCTCGCCGAGGAATACCCGTTTAATGATCGGCCGCAAGTCGGTGACGTTGTTGGCGCCGAGCACATCTTCCAGATTTTGTCCCACCAGTTCCTTTTGCTCGCGCCCAAACAGCCGTTCGTAACCCTTGTTGACGTAGGTGTAACGCAGGTTGCGGTCGACACGGGCGATCAGGATGGGCAGGGAATCCGTGATCATCGTCAACTGAGCATCAAGAGTGCGCGCGACCTCCAGACTGTCGCTGATGGGGCGGACAAAAAAGAGTAGCAAATCCTCGCCGTCCAAATTCGCCATGGAGCAATCCAAATCGAACGCCAGCGACCGATCGGATTTGTTCAGCAAAATTGTCTGGCGTTCGAGCGCGCCCGCTTCGCGCAGCCCGTCGACAAACTCATCCCAACCGCCGTCCTGATACGCTGCGTCGATCTCGGGAATATGGAGGTCGAGCAATTTCCGCTCGGAGCAATCAAGCAGATTCTGCGCCGCGCGATTGGCGAAAACGATACGGCCATCCGCCGGCCTCGACCAAAGGACCGCCACGCCCAGCGACTCCATGCCGCGCCGCATCAGGGTAAATTCAGAACTTGCAGTCATGGTTCTCCGCTAGGACTGGGAAACGCTAGCCCCAATCCGTGGTCTTGTAGCGCTTCGCCCAATCCACACCCTGCCAGGTGGTCCAGTTTTCCGGACGCACGAAAATCAGCCATCTCGGCTCGGGCAAGGTCGGCGCCAGATAGTTGGGGCCGTTCGGGCCGAGATAGCGCACCGACATGCGGGTTGCGATGTCGACCCATTTGCCGCCGATATTGGCCTCCTCGACGATTTCGCCCTTGCCCCGGACCATGACCTTGCGCAGACCGTCCGCCTGGTCGATGCAGATAAAGACGCGTGGGTCGTTCTGGATATATTTGGCCCATAGAGAGCGCTCGCGCGGGATGATGTAG
>CAZUVO010000302.1:0-2990 GCA_964623955.1 uncultured Rhizobiaceae bacterium | reverse complement strand
CCATGGCGTTGCCGTCGCCGGTGCAGGTATGGGCCGAGGTGCAGGAGAAATAGCTTCTGCCATAGCCGCCGGTCGCCAGGATCACCATCTGCGCGCGGAAGAGATGGAGCGAGCCGTCATCGAGGTTCCACGCCAGCATGCCCTGGCAGGTGCCGTCCTCGCTCATGATCAAATCGAGGGCGAAATATTCGATGAAGAATTCCGCCTGATGGCGCAAGCTTTGCTGATAGAGCGTATGCAGGATCGCGTGGCCGGTGCGGTCGGCGGCGGCGCAGGTGCGGAGCGCAATGCCCTCGCCGTAATTGGTTGTCATGCCGCCGAAGGCGCGCTGATAGATGCGGCCATCCTCGGTGCGCGAGAAGGGCACGCCGTAATGCTCGAGCTCGACGACCGCTTGCGGCGCCACCTTGCACATATATTCGATGGCGTCCTGGTCGCCGAGCCAGTCGGAGCCCTTGACCGTGTCGTACATGTGCCAGCGCCAATCGTCATCGCCCATATTGCCGAGTGCGGCGGACATGCCGCCTTGCGCGGCGACGGTGTGACTGCGCGTCGGGAACAGCTTTGAGACGCAGGCGGTCTTGAGGCCGAGTTCGGCCAGGCCGAAGGTCGCGCGCAGGCCCGCGCCGCCGGCGCCGACCACGACGACATCGTAATTATGTTCGGTCAGGGGATAGGCTGCGCTCATATTCTCAACCCCCGAGCGCGACGGCGACGGTCGAATAGAGCGCCGCGACGGCGCCGATCAGGCAGCCGAGATTAAGCACGACCAGGAAGGTCCATTTAAAGAGCTTGTTGTGGACGTAATCCTCGATCACCACCTGGAGGCCGAGCTTCAGGTGGTAGAACATCATGCCGATGAAGAGCAGCATGAGGATCGCCGCCACCGGGCCGGAGAGCCAATCCTGAAACGCCTCGTAGGAGGCGCCGCCGACGATGATCCACCAGATCGAGGCGACGAACCAGAGCGAGAGCGGCACCAGCATGAGCGCCGTCAGGCGCTGCCACCACCAGTGATCGGCGCCTTCCTTGGCGGAGCCCAGATGCCGCACGCGGGCCAGCGGGGTCTGGATACGCATGTCTGTTATCCCCTAGCGCGTAAAATAGAACAGGAGGCCGAGGCCCCAGGAGAGGCCGGTCAAGCCGAGCGAGGCGAGCACCGTGAGAACGCCCGAGGCATAGGTCGCCTTGAGGCTGAACCCGATGCCGATATCCCAGAAGAGATGCCGGATGCCGTTGCACAAATGATAGAACAGGCAATAGGACCAGGCCGCGAGCAGGGCATAACCCAACCAAGAAGTCAGGAACCATTCCGACCAGGCGTAATATTCCGGCCCCGCCGCGGCGGTCAGCAGCCAGCACACCAGCATCGCCGCGCCACTGGCGAGAAAGACGCCGGTCAGGCGGTGGAAGATGGATAGAACGGAGGTGAGTTGCGGCCGATAGACCTGTAGATGCGGCGAAAGCGGGCGGTCCCTGAGCGCCATATAATCTCTCTCCCGGGTGCGCCGCCGGTGGGGCGGCCGAATCCTTGCGCGGAATGAAGGATTTAAGACCGATCAGGGCGGCCAGTCAACCGGCGCGCCGGCCGCTCTCAGGCGCCGGCGGCGTCCGCCAGTGCGGCACCGATGCGGGCGAAGACGCCGGGCCAATCGCCGAAGCTTTCCTGGCGGAAGAGGCGGAGCGAGGGGTACCAGGGGCTGTCCTCGCGCGCCATCAGCCAGCGCCAGTCCGGCGTGTAGGGCAGCACCACCCAGCACGGCTTGCCCAGCGCGCCGGCGAGATGGCAGACCGAGGTATCGACGCTGATCACCAGGTCGAGACCCGATACCAGCGCAGCCGTGTCGGCGAAATCGCCGATGCCCGGCGCTTGATCGCGCATCAGCCCGGCGCAGCCGGTGGCGACGATATCGGCCGCGCGCGGGCCGACCTGCAGGCTGTGAAAAGCGCAGCCCGGGGTGCCGAGGAGGTCGATAAAGGGCTCGATGCCGGCGGTGCGGTTGCGGTCGTTGCGATGGCTCGGCTTGCCAGCCCACACCAGGCCGACATTGAAGCGCTTCTTGTCGAGGGAGCCGGCGAACATCTTGCGCCGTTCCGGATCGGCGGCGAGATAGCTCTCCGACGCCGGGATGCTGTCGAGCCCGGTCTTGAAGATGCGCGGCGATGCCCTGCCCGATTTCCGCCGCGCCCTCCAAGCTGGCGAACAAATCCACCAGAGGCGCCTGACATTCGAGGACGACACGCCCGCCGCGCTCGGCCACCAAGGCGACATAGCGCGCGAACTGGATGCTGTCGCCCATGCCCTGCTCGGCATGCAGGAGGAGCGTGCGCCCGTCGAGCGGGCCGCCGTTCCAGGCCGGCTTGTCGAAGCCGCGCGGCGGATTATCCGCGAGCCGCCAGCGCCATTCATATTCTTCGAATCCGGCTTCGAGATCGCCCCGCATCAAGAGCGCCAGGGAGAGGTCCCAATGGGCATCGATATAGTCCGGTTTGCGCTTCACCGCCTCTTCGAGGCAGGCGATGCCTTCGTCGAATTTGCCCTGATCCTTGAGCACCAGGCCGAGATTATAGCGCGCCTCGAGATAGCCGGAATCGAGTTCGATCGCCCGGCGGTGGCTCGCTTCGGCCTCGCCGTGGCGGCCGAGGGCGCGGAGCGCATTGCCGAGATTGGAATGGCTGCCCGGATCGTCGCCCCGGAGCGCGATGGCGCGATTGTAGCTCGCGACGGCGGCATGAAAAGCGCCGCCGGCCCTGAGCGCCACGCCCATATTGTTATAGGCCTGCGGCTGTTCGGGATCGAGCGCGAGGGATTCGGTATAGCCCCGGATGGCGTCGTCGAGGCGGCCGGCGCGATGCGCGTCGAGCGCCTGTTCGAAAGTCTGCTTCGCCCGGCGGGCGCTAATGGTTGACGCCCATATGGTGGCTCACCAGCTCCTCGGCGATCTGCACGGCGTTGAGCGCGGCGCCTTTGCGCAGGTTGTCGGAGACCA
>CAZUVO010000301.1:250-3002 GCA_964623955.1 uncultured Rhizobiaceae bacterium | reverse complement strand
GCTGCACGGCGAAATCAAGCTGCCCGGCATGGCCAACGCCTTCTATGCCGAGCGCGTCAGCCAGCATCTCAGAATTTGCCTCGAAGCGGTGAATGTCATGCGCGAGGGGGTTGGCCATCAGGAGCTCCACTCTCGTAAACTGCGCAGCTTCGACGAACCGCCCTTCCGCTAGAAGAAACGGAGCCTTCCATGGATATGGTCACCATGAACATCGTCGATTCCACCCTGGTCTCGATTTGCCGCGAGATGGGCCTGACGATGATGAAGACCGCCTATTCGACGATCTTCAACGAGGGCATGGATTTCACCTGCGGGCTCGGCAATACCAAAGGCGAGATGATCGGTGTCGCGGAGTTCAATCCCTCGCAGATCGGCGGCCTGCCCCTGGTGCTGAAGACGACCGCCGAAGAGCTGCCCCATGACAGCATGGAAGAGGGTGACATCATCGTCACCAACGATCCCTATCGCGGCGGCATGCACACGCCGGAGCACAGCTTCATCAAACCGGTCTTTTTCGAGGGCAAGCTTTATGGCTATGCGGTCGCTATCGGCCATGTCGCCGAGGTCGGCGGCATGGTGCCCGGCGGCTTTGCCGGCGAGGCGACGGAAATCTTCCATGAGGGTCTGCGCGTGCCGCCGGTGTTCATCAAGAAACGCGGCGAGGATGTCGACGAGGTGTGGAAGCTGCTGCTCGCCAATGTGCGCACGCCGCGCAACAATTACGGCGATTTCCGCGCCATGATCTCCTCGGTCGAGGTCGGCGCGGCGCGTCTCCAGGCGGTGATCGCGAAATATGGCACGGAGGTCTTTTCGCGCACGGTGAGCGATCTGATGAATTATTCCGAAACCCGCATGCGCGCCGAAATCGCCGATATCGCCAACGGCAAATACAGCTTCGAAGACTTTATGGAGGATGACGGTATCGAGGCGAAGCCCTACCGCATCCATGTCGATGTCCATGTCCAGGACGAGGAGGTGGTGGTCGATTACAGCGGCTCGGACCGCCAGGCCAAGGGGCCGATCAATGCGGTGCTCTCGGTCGCCTGGTCCTCGGCCTATAACGCCATCCTGCATCTGACCGATCCGTCGATCCCGAAAAATTCCGGCTGCTTCCGGCCGATCAAGATCGTCGCCCCCGGCGGCACCATGCTGAACGCCGACTATCCCGCCACCTGCGTCGGCGGCAATACCGAGACCCATATCCGCATCGCCTACACCATCATCGGCGCGATGTCGCAATGCCTGCCCGAGCGCGCCTTCGCGACCGATGCCGGCACCCACAGCAATTTCCTGTTCGGCGCGCACGACCCCAGGCGCGACGAATATGTCGTCTGCTACGATTTCACCTGCGCCGCCTGGGGCGGGCGGCCCTTCGCCGACGGCAACGAGGCGGTCAATTGCATCAACGGCAATTCGCGCATGGTGCCGATCGAGGTGTTCGAGGTGCGCTATCCCTGGCTGGTCGAGGAATTCAGGCTCGAGCCGGACAGCGCCGGGCCGGGGCGGTACCGGGGCGCCCATGCCATCACCAAGACCTATCGCGCGGTCGATACGGAAATCACGGTGAGCTCGGTGTCCGACCGCCATCGAATCCAACCCTGGGGTCTGCTCGGCGGCAGTGCCGGTCAGGTCGGCGGGCTCTTGTATCAGGATGCCGGCGGCGACGCGTGGCAGCCCTTCACCGAAGCCTTCAATAAGGTGAGCCCGAGCAAATTTTCCAACGCCAAGATCGCGCCGGGCGCGCGGGTGCGCCTCACCGCGCCGGGCGCCGGCGGCTACGGCCCGGCGGACGAGCGGCCGCGCGAGATGGTCGCCGAGGATCTGCGCGAGGGCTGGATCACGCCGGAGGGGGCGAAGCGCGATTACGGTTTCGCGGAAGACGGCGCATGACGAGCGCCACCATGCGCGACATGGTGGCGGCGCGGCGTCTCAAGCTCGGCATTTTCGTGGTCGAGTTCGACACGCCCGGCATGGGGCAGATCCTCAAGGCCGCCGGCGCGGAGTTCGCCATCATCGATATGGAGCATAGCGGGTTCAGCTATGACGGGCTGAAGCGCATGCTGCGCTACTATCAGGCGGCGGGCGTGCGGGTCATCGTCTCCACGGCGGTGGGCGATTATGACGTCATCGCCCGGGCCTGCGACATGGGCGCCGACGCCATCCAGCCGGCCAAGGTAGGCTCGGCGGAGGAGGCGCGCGAGATGCTCGGCCATATGCGCTATCCGCCGCAGGGCCATCGCGGCGTTGCCCTCGGCATCGCCCATGACCGTTACGCGCCGGGCGTTCCGGCAACAAAGCTCAAGCGCGCCAACCGCGAGACCATATTCTTCCCCAAGATCGAGACCGCGCAAGGCATCGACAATATCGAGGAGATCGCCGCGCTGGAGGGCGTCGCCGGCATCTGGATCGGCCATTTCGATCTCTCGGTCGATATGGGCATTCCCGCCCGGTTCGACCATCCCGATTTCGCCGCCGCCATGAAGCGTGTCTCGAAGGCGTGCCGCAGGAACGATATTTCCCTTGGGCGCATCGCCGAGCAGGTCGAGACCGGCGTCGCGCTCAGCCGCTTGGGGTTCGATTTCCTGTGCTATTCCGGCGATATCTGGCTGTTGCGCGATTCGCTGAAAGCCGGCCTCGACGAGATGCGCGCCGGATGCCGAAAAACCAAACGATGCAACTGAGCTCGCCACCCGGGGTGCCATTGGCATTCCGGCAAGCGCGACTGCGCGCCCGAGTTAATACGAGGTAGCCA
>CAZUVO010000301.1:0-240 GCA_964623955.1 uncultured Rhizobiaceae bacterium | reverse complement strand
GGGCCCGCCCGGCGATTGAGGGCTAGCCCAAACGAATCATCAGCTTGCCTTTGTTCTCGCCGGCATAGAGGCGGGCGATGGCGCCCGGCGCTTGCTCCAGCCCGTCGAGGAAGTCCTCGCGGTAGCTGAGTTTGCCCTCAGCGAGCCAGGCGGCGAGTTGCGTCCGAGCTTCGCCATAGCGCTGGGCGTAATCGAATACGAGAAAGCCCTGAATGCGCGCCCGCTTGACCAGCAGATGAC
>CAZUVO010000300.1:0-3112 GCA_964623955.1 uncultured Rhizobiaceae bacterium | reverse complement strand
CTGAACAGGAGGCCGATGCCAAGTGCGCCGAGGGCGTAGAAACTCCCGAAGCTGAGGGCGCTGATGACAGTTTGAATCGCGTAATCCACTAGAACGCGACCTCGCCCTCGTGGGTGCTGCCGTCCTCGAAACCGAAATAGGCCTGGCGCACTTTTTGACCGTCCTGCAGATCGGCGGATTTACCTTCTAGCTGCATCTCGCCGCTGCGCAGCACATAGAGCCGGTCGGCCGATTTGAGCGCGCGCTCCGAGCTTTGCTCGACGATCAAGAGGGTCAGGCCGCGGTCGCGGCGGAGCTCCGACAGAGTTTCGTACACCCGATCCACCAGATTGGGCGCGAGGCCGAGCGACGGCTCGTCGATTGTCATGATGCGCGGATTGGTCAGCAGCGCGCGGGCGATCACCAGCATCTGCTGCTCGCCGCCGGAAAGCTTGCCCGCCGCTTGTTTGCGACGCTCCGCCAGCACCGGGAAGATATCGAGGACGCGCTTGAAATCTTTTTCGATTTCCGCGCGGTCGTTGCGGATCGTCGTGCCGATGCGGAGATTTTCCTCGACATTGAGGGTGGTGAAAACGTGGCGCCCCTCCGGTACCTGCGAAATGCCGGCGCGGGCCACGGCTTCCGGGTTCATGCCGTTGATTTTCTGGCCGTCGAAGACGATCTCGCCGCTGGTCGGGTTGAGCACGCCGGAGATCGACAACAGCGTGGTTGATTTGCCGGCGCCGTTGGGCCCGACAATACAGACGATCTCGCCCTCGTCGACGGTAACCGACACCTCGCGCAGCGCCGGCAGGCGGCTGTAGTGGACGGTAATGTTTTCGACGCTGAGCAGCATGGCGCTACGAATGTCCGAGATAGGCGTTGATGACGACCGGATCGTTCTGCACTTCCGCCGGGGTGCCGCGCGCGATGGTCTTGCCGGAATCGAGCACATGGATGCGCGCGCAGACGCCCATGATGACGCGCATATTATGTTCGATCAGCAGCACGCCGCAGCCGAAGCGCTCGGGAATTTCGCGCACCACCTGCATGATGTCGTCGCATTCGAGATCCGACATGCCCGCCGCCGGCTCGTCGAGCAGCACGAATTGCGGCTGCATCGCGAGCGCCCGGGCGATGCCGACGCGGCGCTCATCTGTATAGGGCAGAATACCGGCCGGCATATCGGCGCGGTCGTCGAGGCCGAGCCATTCGAGCAATTCCATGGCATGGGCATGGGCCTTTTTGCGGCTCTGGCCGAGACTGACGGCGGCGACTTCGACATTTTCGCTGACCGGCATTTCGCGGAACAGGCGGCCGGCCTGGAACGTCCGCGCGATACCGTGGCGGCGGATCCAGTGCGGCGTCAGTTTTGAAATGACCCGGTCGCCGAGCAGCACGTCGCCGGAGGCCGGGATCTGGAAGCCGGTCATGGCATTCACCAGGGTCGTCTTGCCGGCGCCGTTGGGGCCGATCAGGCCGAGCACTTCGCCCTGGTGCAAGATTTCGTCCACGGCGTCAACGGCGGTCAAGCCTTCGAACCGCACCGAAACCTGGCGCGCTTCAAGGGTCAGTCCGTTACCGTTGGCCGTTTCCGACACTCTTGTCCTCCCTGGCGCGCCCGGCTGGCCCGCTATTCCCCGCCCGATGCGATTGAACGTCTATTGTTGGGGTGTGGTGACAGGTACCTAATTGATTGTTACCCATGGAATCAACAGGAAAATGGCGGATTGATTTCTGTTAACTTCAATGCGTCTTGCAAAAGCGGCGTATTCGACGACAATGCTTGCAGCGCCCAGGTCTGGCGTAACGAAATTCAGGGAAATCAACTTGGGAGATATAACCATGAGAAAACTTTTGTCTTTGGTGGCAGCCGGAGCCTTGGCTCTTGGTTTTGCCGCCACATCGCCCGCTCAGGCGGACGATCACGAAGTCATGTTCGGCTTCGCCGGCTCGTCCTCGGGCTGGATGAAGGCCTATAGCGGACCTTCCACCGACGCGGCATTGATCGCGATCGAGGATTGGAACGCGAAGGGCGGTCTCCTTGGCAAGAAGGTCGTTCCGGTCTTCGCCGACGCCAAGACGGACCGCGTGGAAAGCAAGAAGGCCGGTATCTCGGTGCTCAACCAGGGCGCCCAGGCCATCGCCGTGGACTGCGACTATGACTTCGGCGCCCCGGCAGCTTTGGCGGCGCAGAACCAGAAGAAGATCTCGATCTTCCTCTGCGCCGAGAGCGTGCTCGCCGGCGTACAGGGCATCGGCAAATATTCCTTCTCAAGCTCCGTCCTCGCCGCTGTGCAGGGCGCGGCCATCGCCGAATGGGGTTGGGAGAAGAGAGGCTGGCGCACTGCCTATATCCTGCTCGACGACATCATCGAGTATAATAAGGGCATCTGCTACGGCTTCGACTGGATGTGGCGTGAGAAGCTCGGCGGCGAAGTGCTGGGCCATGACGTGTTCCAGAACGACGATCCGACCATTCAGCCGCAAATCGACCGTATCAAGGCGCTCTCCAAAGAGCCCGATATCATCGAGATCTGCAGCTACAATCCGGGCGGCGCCAGCGCCATCCGGCAGATCCGCGCGGCCGGCATCAACGCGCCTCTCGGCGGCGGCAGCTCCATGACCGGTGACTATTGGATGGATGCGGTTCCCAATCTGAGCGGTCACTTCGTGCCCGAGCAGGCATCGATCTATGGCGATGACCCGCGTCAGGACGTGTTGGACTTCAACGAGAAGTTCAAAGCCCGGACCGGCGCCTATCCGATCAGCCAGTACACCTATCCCGGCTATGTGGTCTTCGAGATGTGGGCCAAGGCCGTGGAGAAGGCCGGCACGTTTGATTCCGACGCCGTCGTTGCGGCTCTGGAATCCTTCCGTGACGAGCCGGTGCTGGTCGGTACGCGGACCTTCACCCAGACGCTTCACCATCAGGCCCGTGCGCCTTACCTGATCGTCGAGACGACCAACGGCAAACCCGCCGTGATCGACGACTGGACGATCTCCGAGGCCGTCCCGATGGATGTGCTGTTTGGCAAGCGCTACGATTACATCGCGCGCTAAAGAGCTATACTCTACTGAGACGAAGCGCCCCGCCGGAAACGGCGGGGCGTTTTCTTTTTTTGTTGACGCA
>CAZUVO010000299.1:0-3121 GCA_964623955.1 uncultured Rhizobiaceae bacterium | reverse complement strand
CGATGAGGTCGAGGTCGGCACCCTCGGTGAAATCGATGCCGACGATGTCGGCCTCCTGAGCGAACAATCCGGCGGCTATCCCAACAGCCTGTGGCAGGGAACCCGGCGCGACCGGGTGGCGCTGTTGCTGCCGCGCCTGCCGGTCGAGGCGCGCTCGCCGGCGATGCGCTCGGCAGCGCTCAAGCTGCTGCTCTCGCCGGGCAGGGCGCCCAGCGGCGAGGCGGCGGAGAAGGGCGAGCTGCTGCGTCTGCGCGCCGAAATTCTCGCCCGCATGGGAGAGTATGACGTCGCCATCGCCCTGTTGCGCGCGGCGCCGAGCGGCGATTTCGAGGAAACCGTCGCGCGCTATGACAGCGACCGCATGTTTCTCAGGCTCGATTTCGCCGGCGCCTGCGGCCAGGCGCGCGCGCGCATCGATCTTTCGCAAGACCCCTATTGGCAGCGCGCGCTGATTTTCTGCCAAAGCAAGGATGAGGAATTTGAAGCCGCGAGTCTCGGCCTCGATCTGTTGCGCGAGAGCGGTTACGCGCCGGACGCCGCGTTCGTCACCCTGATCGACGCCATGAACGGCTATGGCGAGGCGGCCCTCGATTCGCTGCCGAACCCGACGCCGATGCGCTGGAGGTCGCCAATCCGGCGCTGCTGCGCGTTATCGCCAGCGCCTCGGACAGCGATATTGCGCTCCGCCTCGCCGCCGCCGAGCAAGCGGAGGCGGTCGGCGCCTTGCCGGCGGAAAGCATCGGCGCGCTCTATGCCGAGGTCGAGTTCACCGCAGAAGAGCGGGCCAATCCCATCGAGTACAGCGCCGAGATGACCGGGCCGCTGGCCCGCGCCATTCTGTATCAGGCGATCCTCAGCGAAGACGTGCCGACGGCGCGCGCCGAGGCGGTGGGCATCGCTCTCGAGCGCGCACGGGAGGAGGGCCGCTTCGCGACCATGGCGCGGATCTTGCTGCCGGCCATGCAGGTGCTGCCGGCGTCGCGGGAGTTTGCCTGGTTCGCCGCCGAAGCGGGGCGCGCCTATTTCGCCGCCAACCGCTGGGAAGAAGCGCGCCGCTGGTTCGACGTCGCGCTCGCCGAGCGCGGCGCCGACGAGGAAGCGCGGCTCGCCGCCGTCCAATTATGGCCGCTTGTCGCGCTGACCGGTGAAGACGCGGAGGTCGATCCGGACATGTTGACCGCATGGTGGGACTCTCAGGGCGGCGCGCTCGACCCGACCGCCCATCAGCGCGGCGGGTTGTTGCTCACCCTGCTCGCGGCGATCGGCCGCGATGTCGCGCCGGAGCAATGGGACGGTTTGCTCGCCGGTCCCTTGATCGAGCCCGCCGCGGTTGCGTCTCCGGCGCTGCGCCACGCGCTTGCCGTCGCCGCCCGGGAAGGCCGCATCGGCGAAGCGGTGCTGTTGGCACTGCTTGGCCTCGGCGCCGGCGGGCCGCAAAATTCCGGCCTGGTGACGCTGGGAGAAACCATCTCGGCGCTGCGTGCCGCCGGGCTCGAGCGGGACGCCCAGGCGATCGCGGTGGAGGCGGCGCTGGCGGGCGGTTTGTGATGTCGGCTAAGCGTGACGCCGGACACCGGGTAGAGATCGACGACGCCCGCTCGCTGGAGCTTTTTCTCGACATGCTGCTCTCCGAACGCGGCGCCAGCGGCAACACGGTGGAGAGTTACACGCGCGATATCTGGCAATTTCAGGCCTCGCAGCAGGCGCGCGGCTCCACCCTCGCTGCCGCCGATACCGCCGATATCCGCGCCTATCTGAGCGAGCTTGCCCAGGGCGGCTTCGCTCCGCGCACGGCGGCCCGGCGCCTCTCCGCCCTGCGCCAGTTCTACCGTTTTCTGCAAGCCGAGGATTTACGCCCGGACGATCCCTGCGCCACGGTCGAGGGACCGCGTCTCGGCCGCCCGCTGCCGAAAATCCTCAGCGAGGATCAGGTCGCCCTTTTACTGGCCGCGGCCCGCGCGCGCGTTTCCGGCGAGACCGGCGGTGCGCGCGCAAAGGCGGATGTCGTCCGCCTGCTGGCCCTGGTGGAACTGCTCTACGCCACCGGCCTCAGGGTGTCGGAACTGGTGGAATTGCCGCTGGAGAACGTCATCGAAGGGCGGAAATGCCTGCTCGTGCGCGGCAAAGGCGGCAAGGAGCGGATCGTGCCCGTCGGCGAGCCGGCGGAAGCGGCATTGGCCGATTATTTGCAGTTTCGCGAACTCCACACCGGCAAAGCGGGGCGCTCCAAATGGCTCTTTCCCTCGCGCGGCGGCCATCTCACGCGTCACAGATTCGCGCAAATTCTCAAATCTTTGGCGATCGAAGCGGGCCTGCCGCCGGAGAAAGTCTCGCCCCATGTGCTGCGTCATGCCTTTGCCAGCCACTTGCTGGCGAACGGCGCCGATCTCCGGGCGGTGCAAAAAATGCTCGGCCATGAAGATATTTCCACAACGCAAATCTATACCCATATATTGGACGATCGGCTAAAAGCTGTGGTACGGAATCACCATCCGCTGGCCGGCGCCGGGCGCTAGAACCCCGCGACATGGCGCGGAATCGCAAATTGGCGTAAGTTGATGTCCGAGGATCACGAATCGGAAGATGCGAATAATTCGACGATGAGCAGTTATCTGGATTTCGAAAAACCCATTGCCGAAATCGAGGGGAAGATTCACGAACTGCGCCATCTGAGCGATGGCAGCGGGGTGAATATCCTCGAGGAGGTCTCCCGCCTGCAGGGCCGGGTCGATCGTATCTTGCGGCAGACCTACAGCAAATTATCGCCCTGGCAGAAGGCGCAAGTGGCGCGCCACCAGCTGCGGCCGCATTTTTCCGACTATATAAACGCGCTGATCGAGGATTTTACGCCGCTCGCAGGCGATCGTAATTTCGCCGAGGATCGCGCCATCGTTGGCGGGCTCGGGCGCTTTCGCGGCCATTCCGTGATGGTCATCGGCCACGAGAAGGGTGCCGATACGGATGGCCGTCTCAGGCACAATTTCGGCATGGCCAATCCGGAAGGCTATCGTAAGGCCATGCGCCTGATGCGCATGGCGGAGCGTTTCTCGCTTCCGGTGGTGACCTTGGTCGATACGCCGGGCGCCTATCCGGGCATCGGCGCCGAGGAGCGCGGCCAGGC
>CAZUVO010000298.1:0-3169 GCA_964623955.1 uncultured Rhizobiaceae bacterium | reverse complement strand
TCCAGAAAACCAAACGTTCCCAAGCTAATCCGCGCCGATTTGGATGGCTAATCCACAATTTCAAGACCGGTCCCTTCAACCACTCGGGCACCCATCCAATGTATCGCCAGAATCCTTAAACGCATCGCCAACAGGCAATACGAAGCCAATATCATTGACAGGTAGCAGGGTGCAACAGGCCTTCGTGCCAAGTCGTGTGCCCGACATGAAAAAAACGCGTTACACGTCTCCGTTCTCGCGCGACCACTCCAGCAATTCCTCTCCGGGCATCGCTTTGGCGATGTACCAGCCTTGCGCCAAATCGACGCCAAGCTGGTCGAGAAGGTTCCAGTCCTCCTCGACCTCGACCCCCTCGGCGACCAGGGACAAGCCAAGCGCGCGGGCCAGATCGACGCTAGATTCGAGCATCGCGCGGGCTTCCGGGTCCTTCGTCGCGCCATCGACGAAGGCGCGGTCGATCTTGAGCTCGGTGAAGGGGATGGATTTGAGCTGCTGCATTGAGGAAAAGCCGGTGCCGTAATCATCGATCGACAATCCAATTCCCTTGAGACGCAGGCGCGTGAGCGTCTCCAGAACCTTGGTCGGATCCTCCATCAAGCGGCTCTCCGTTACCTCGAGAATGACCTGGCGCGGGTCCATGCCGGCCGTGCCGGCGGCGGCGGCAACTTGGTCGGGCATGTCGAGGCGGACGAGGGAGCCCATCGAGACATTGACCGAAATCTTGATGTTGAGGCCCTCCATCATCCAGCTTACGCCGCACTCGAAGGCGCGTGACATCATCTGGTCGGTCAATTCATCGATGAGGTCGTGCTTCTCGGCGGCGGGAATAAACTGATCCGGAAAGGTCATGCTGCCGTCTTCATTGCGCCAGCGCACCAGGGCTTCGACGCCGATCAGTTTGCGGCTCGGTATATCGACCTTGGGCTGAAAGTGCGGTTCCACCGCGCCGCGTGCCAGGCCGGCGCGCAACTCATCCGCACTGAGCTGTTCGCGCGGCGCGCGCTTTTGGTGCTGCTTGGCATCTTCAGCCTTGGCCAGAAGTTCGCTCAATTGGTCCGGTTTGACCGGTTTGGAAACCGCGCCGAGCACGCGCAGCTTGTGGGCGGCGGCCAGGTCCCGGGCGGTTGACAGTACCCGTGTGTCCTCGCCCGAGACCAATACCAGCGCCGGCGGCGTATCGCGTTCGGAGAGGTGGCGCAACGTTTCCAGCCCATCCATGCCCGGCATATTGAGATCGAGCAGAATCACATCCGCCTTATTGTCCGGCCCATCCAGCCAATCGAGCGCGGCCTGCCCATCATCGGCCTTGGCAATCTGTGAGATACCCAGCGTCCCCAGGACTCGCTCCATCAGGCTTTGCATGAATTGATCGTCATCGGTAATGAGAATGGATAGGTTTCCGAAATCATTTGTCATGTGGCTGCTTTCCAATATTTCCCGGTGTCATGGTGTTATGCATTCATACTATTCACTTGCGTGCTGACGGCATCAAGCGCCGGCGCCAGGCCCGCCATCAGCGTATCGACAGTGGCTTGATCGCCCGCCTTGCCGGCCTGCTCGATTTCCGCGCACAAATCCGCGAGCGCGTTGGCGCCCATCGAGCGGGACGAAGATTTCAGCTTGTGTGCCGCGGCGCCCGCGGCGTCGGCAATTTCAGCGACATTCGCCGTCGCGGCGGGAACGAAATCGTTCAGCATCTGTATGATGAAAGCCATATCGTCACCTAAAATGGACTTAATGGCCTCAATATCAATGACACCGCCATCACCCGTGGCGGCAGGCGCCACTTCGCTTGCTTCTTTTTGACTTCCGCCGCCACTCTCGGGCAGCCAAGTTAGCAAATTCTCTTCCAGCTTTTTGAGATCAACCGGTTTGGACATATATCCGTCCATGCCCACTCCCAGGCACTTCTCGGCTTCGCCCGCCAGGGCATTGGCTGTCATGGCGACAATCGGCAGGTGCTCGCCAGTGCCTATCTCGTTTTCGCGGATGCGCCGGGTGAGGTCATAGCCATCGAGGTTGGGCATATGGCAATCGCTGAGCAGAATGCCGTATTTGCGCCGCGCCATCATCTCCAGGGCCTCGACGCCATCATTGGCAATCTCGACCGCATAGCCAAGCAGGGCGAGCTGGCGGCGCACCACATCCTGGTTGGTGACATTGTCCTCGGCGACCAGAACCAGCTCGCCCGCCGCCTCTGCCTCGTCGACGGAAAGCAATTTCCGCGTCGTTTGCTCCGACATGTCGGAAGCATATTGGATGTCAGGGCTGGCACGCCCGCAGCAATGGCGATCGCGGTGGGCAGCGAGACTTGCTTGAGCGGGTTGACCGGCACCAGTGTGGTATCCGGTATTTCAATCGTCGTACCATCCGCGCTTTGTTTGCGGGCAAGCACGAAGCGGGTGCCAGCAAGGTCCGGGTCAGTGCGGAAAGATTCGCGAACCTCACGGCGCTGATCGTCAGGCCAATCGAGCCCCATCCAGACGACATCAAATGGCTCTCCGGCTTTGTGTGCCGCCTGCGCGAGCGGCAGCAATTTCTCGCTATCATCGATAATTTCAACGTTCGCACCAACATCGCCGAGATAGCTTTCGACAATTTCCGTACGCAGGCCGGGGTAGACCAAGGCCAAAACCCGAATATCGTCGAGTGTAAACGGCCAATCGAATGCGATACCCTCGGGAACATCGTGCGCCAGCGTGATGCGGAACTCGCTGCCCTCGCCGGGCTCACTGGTGACCGTGACCTCACCTTCCATCAGATCGAGCAGCCTTTTGACGATCGAGAGGCCAAGCCCAGTGCCACCGAAGCGCCGCGTCGTCGACGCTTCCGCTTGAGTAAAGGGCGTGAATAATTTATCGACCTGCTCATCCGTCATGCCGATTCCGTTGTCGATGATGCGGTAGGTAACGACCACGCGCTCGTCAGTGCTGCTGGCGTGCCGGTCGGCGCGCAACAGGACACGGCCTTTCTCGGTAAATTTGATGGCGTTGCCGAGCAAGTTAAACAGCACCTGGCGGATACGCACCTGGTCGCCGAGAATCCAATGGGGCAACGCCGGGTCGACATAGACATGAAGGCGCAAGCCTTTCTGATCGGCATTGATGGCCAGGGTTGACCTGCCCCCCTATAACTGTTCCACGGATTTTTCGATATTCTAAGAATATGT
>CAZUVO010000297.1:0-3222 GCA_964623955.1 uncultured Rhizobiaceae bacterium | reverse complement strand
CTTGAGCCCGAACGGCGGAGATATATTCCTGTAAAAGAGCCGCCGGCGGCGCGGGGCGGCGCGGCTAGTCCTTGTCGTTACCGCCCGACATCAGCTTGCCGAACATACGCCCGGCTTCGTGCACCGGATCCTTCTCGACGGCGAACTCGACGACCTTGTCGGCTGTCTTGGTCAATATCTTATCGACCGTCACAGCGGTCGTGACCGCTTTTTTCTGGACCCTCGGGTCGGAAGCGGCGCGCTTGAAGGCAGTCCACATGAGATGCCGTATGATGGACATCGGCACGGTTCCCTATTCCGTAATGTCTTAAATCTGCGCTCATTGGCCCCGATCTTCAAGCCCGGGAGCGCGGCGGCGATGAATTCAGGAGGTCTCTTCGGCCTCGAACTTACCGGCCATGATCACCGCTTCGGTCCGGTTGGTGACGTTCAATGCCTTGAAAATGGCCGAGACATGCACTTTGACGGTGCCTTCCGCCAAATCGAGCTCCTGGGCGATTGCCTTATTGGAACGGCCGAGGGCGAGGAGCCGCATCACATCGCGCTGGCGCCGGGTCAAATTGCGCGCCACCTGTTCCGACAGGCGCGGCTGGCCGAAATTGCTCTCCATACTGTCGGCGCCGTTTGCGCCGTCCTGATGGCCTAACAGCGCCGGCGGCAAATACATGCCGCCCGCCAGCACGAGACGCATGGCATTCAGCATCACTTCGGAAGAAGAGGATTTGGGCAGATAGCCCATCGCGCCATTGTCGAGAGAAGCCTGAACATCGGCCGGATTTTCGCGCGCGGAGACGACAATGATCGGCGCGCCGCCCGCCCGGTCGCGCAGGCCGGCGATACCGGCATAACCGTCGATACCCGGCATCAGCAGATCGACCAGGATCAGGTCTATGCCGTCTTCGCGCTCGGCAACCGCCAGGGCTTCGCTGTAATCGCTCGCTTCGAGGATTTCGGCGTCGGCATCGAGCCGCTGCAATAGATAAAGCAGCCCGACGCGAAACACCGCATGGTCATCGGCAACTAGAAACTTCATTTGCTTCTCGACTTGTTACCGGGCCAAAATGTCACCGGGTACTCGCAAAAATTGTTTGCACGGCTCCGGCGAAGAAATGATAGCACCGCTCACGGTGCTCATCTACATTGACCCACTGTGGAAATCAACATCAAATTAACCTAAATTATATCACGTTCTTACTAATAAGTGATAAACAATAAAATTTAGTCCAGGCAAAATATGTCAAACGGGTCGGAATAGCTTCGATTCTCTTAACTTAGCCCAATTTGTGAACATCGTCAACATTGGCAATACGTATTAACGGTATGAAATATTACGACTTTTCCCCACTCGTCCGCGCCGCTCTGGATGAAAACCGAGCGGTTGTCGCGTTGGAAACTTCGCTTATTTCCCACGGATTGCCGTGGCCGCGAAATCTGGAGACGGCAAGGGCGATGGAAACGGCGGTCGCGGCCGAGGGTGCCCAACCTGCAACCATCGGCATTTATCGCCAAATGATTCACATAGGTTGCGACTCAGAATTACTCGAAACTTTCGCCCGCGCCGAATACGCCGCCAAGGTCAGTCTCCGGGATTTGTCTCCGGCGCTTTCCGGCGAGCCGGAGGATGCGGAGTGCGGCGGCACCACCGTATCGGCGACGCTCTATTGTGCCGCCCGGGCAGGCATCAAACTGTTCGCCACCGGCGGAATCGGCGGCGTCCATCTCGGCGCCGAGGAGAGCTTCGATATTTCCCAGGATTTGGCAGCACTTGGCCAGCATGGCGTCGCGGTTGTTTGCAGCGGCGCCAAATCGATCCTCGACTTGCCGAAAACCCTCGAAGTGCTGGAGACCCAGGGCGTGCCAGTTATCGGCTATGGAACCGACCGTCTTCCGGCCTTCTATGCGCGCGATTGTGGATTGAAGCTCGAGCAGAGCGTCGGAGATGCTGAGCAAGCCGCGCATCTCATCTATCGCCATCACGAGCTTGGGCTCGACAGCAGCATTCTGATCGTCAATCCCATCGCCGAAGAGCATGCCATTCCCTGGCCGGAGCTCGAAGCCTGGACGGCGCAGGCGAAATCCGACGCCGCCGCCGACGGCGTCAGCGGCAAAGCGATCACGCCCTATCTCCTGAGACGCATCGGCGAATTGAGCGGCGGGCGCACGCTCGCGGCCAACCAGGCGCTGGTGACCGCCAATGCCGCTGTCGCGGCGAAGATCGCGGTGGCGCTGGCGCGCCTTTCCGGGTCATAAGAGGTCAAATCGGGAAGGAAAAGAAAATGACTGCCGGCAAGACGCTCCCCCTCACGCTCCATAGCCGCGACGCGACCATGGCGATCGAAATCGCCGTTCAGGCGGCGGTGATCGCAGGCTGGACCGGGCGCGATGTGGCCAAGATGGAAGAGCATATCCTTGAGCTGGAGAAGCTCGGTGTGAAGCGCCCCGCCGCCACGCCGCTCTTCTACCGCGTCGCCGCCGCCCGCCTCACCAGTGCGGGCGCCATCGAGGCAAGCGGCGGACAATCGAGCGGCGAGGTCGAATTCGTGCTCTTGCAGGATGAGGGCGGCCTTTATGTTGGCGCCGGCTCGGACCATACCGACCGCGAAGTCGAGACCTATGGCGTCACCGTCTCCAAGCAGATGTGTGACAAGCCGGTGGCCGGCGATGCCTGGCCTTTCGCGGAAGTCGCCGATCATTGGGACGAATTGATGCTGCGCGCCTGGGCGGTGACGGATGGCGAGCGACGGCTCTATCAGGAAGGCAGCGTCGCGGCGATGCGCACGCCGGACGACCTCATCTCGCGTTATACCGAGGGCGGCGCTGCGCTCGCTCCGGGCACGGTCATGTTCGGCGGCACCCTGCCGGCGATCGGCGGCATCGCCCCGGCGGAGCGTTTCGAGTTCGAGCTGGAAGACCCGGTACTCAGCCGGCGCATCTCACACGGCTACGATATCCACCCGCTGCCTATCGCCGGCTAACAATTTTTGGTTCACGCAAATGCGTCGTCGCAGGTGTATCCACCTGCTCGGGATTTGCGTTATTCCGCAGCCGCCGCCTTGCCGGAGGCCCGCGCGATACGCGCGATCATCTGGTCGACCGGAATCACATTGGCGAAGGCGAGGCCGATGGTGGTGTGCACCGCTTTCTTGATCTCCTCGACCGTGAGGCCGCCGGCCGGGAAAGTCTCGGTGCCGTCCTCCATGAAGAAGACGTGCTAGTCGCGCA
>CAZUVO010000296.1:0-3266 GCA_964623955.1 uncultured Rhizobiaceae bacterium | reverse complement strand
AATGCTGGGCCGACGCCGCACACTACCGAAAACACCAGCGCGCTCGGGATAGCGGAAAGAAATCGCCCTCCGGCGCCTGACGCAACAGATCGGGGGGCCGGGCGTATGGCCGCAACGCGGCATCAGCCGGAACTGACGGAAGTCCGCGAAGCGCACCGGATCGATCTCGACCGGCTCGGCGACTATCTCGCCGCCCATCTGCCGCAATTCGCCGGCCCGCTTTCGGCGCAACAGTTCAAGGACGGCCAGTCCAACCCCACCTATCTCCTGCAATCGGGCGACCGCGCCTTCGTGCTGCGCAAGAAACCGCCGGGCAAGCTATTGCGCGGTGCGCATCTCGTCGAGCGCGAATTCCGTGTCATTTCAGCGCTTTACGCCCAGGGGTTTCCGGTGCCGCAGGCGCACCATCTGTGCGAGGACGAAAGCATTCTCGGCACGGCGTTCTATGTCATGGCGCATGTCGACGGCGGTGTGTGTCAGGACGCGACCCTACCCGGCATGACCCCGGCGGAGCGCGGCGCGGTCTACGCCTCGATGGCGGAAGTGCTGGCGCAGCTGCATGCGGTCGATTGGAACGCCGCCGGGCTCGCCGATTACGGCAAGCATGGCGACTATATCCGGCGCCAAATCGCCCTCTGGAGCCGGCAATATGAAGCGTCGAAGACCGGCGAGATCGCCGATATGGACCGGCTCATGGCGTGGCTGCCGGAGAATATTCCGCCGGGCGACGAGACCAGCCTGGTGCATGGCGACTACCGCCTCGGCAATATTATCCTCGCGCCGGACGAACCGAAAATCGCCGCCGTGCTCGATTGGGAGCTTTCCACCCTCGGCCATCCCTTGACCGATCTCGCCTATAATTGCCTGCCCTATCACCTGCCGTCCGGCGTGAAGAATCCGCCCGGACTCGTCGGCGTGGATTTGGCGCCGCTCGGCATACCGCAAGAAAAAGACCATATCGCCGCCTATTGCCGCGCCGCCGGGCGCAGCGAAGGCATCGCGCACTGGTCGTTCTACATCACCTTCGCCATGTTCCGCCTCGCCTCGATCTCGCAAGGCGTCTATGCCCGCGCCCTGCAAGGCAATGCCAGCGCCCCCAACGCCATGGAATTCGGCGAACGGACAATACAGTTAGCAAGACAAGCGTTAGAAATTTCGAAGAGCGAATAAAACCCTTCCTCCCGGGAGGAAGGGCTGGGGATGGTGGGTGAACCAAGCGCGCAGAGCGCGCTGAACTTATTGATTTTATGCATAATTATAGAAGGGCCTGACCCTTTATGACCCGGCCCTTTTGATCCGCCCCGGCTTAAGGAGTTAGCGCGCCAAAGCGCGCTTGGCTCTCCCTTCCCACCCAACCCTCCCTTCCCGCTGGGAAGGAAGGGCTTAATTTAGGCTGGCACGTAGACCACTTGCTCCTGATCAATCCCCTTCAACGCAAACCTCCCCACCTCGCGGCATGTCGCGCCGCTTTCCGCCACGAAATCGGCGCTCAGCAGCAGATCCTCGCCGAGTTGCGCACAGAGAGATTCGATGCGGCTGGCGAGATTGACCGCCGGGCCGATGACGGTGAAATCGAGCCGGCCCGCGCCGCCGATATTGCCGTAATGCACATCGCCGACATGGAGCGCGATGCCGCAGCGGATGGTGGCGACGTTCTCGTCGGCGCGGCGCGCATTTACTTCCGCCAGGGCCTCGCGTGCAGCACCGGCGGCGGCAACGGCGCGGGCCGCCGTCTCGGCACGGTCGGCGCCGTCGCCCAGGGCGAAGATCGCCAGCATGGCGTCGCCGATAAATTTCAGCACCTCGCCGCCATGGCCCTGCACCGCGTCGGTCATGACGCCGAAATAATCGTTCAACAGCGCGAGCAGGGCGTCGTCGCCGAGGCGGCCGGAAAGCTCGGTAAAGCCGCGCAGATCGCAGAACCAGATGACGGAATGGATCGTCTCGCCCATGCCGCGCTTGATCGAGCCCTCGACCACGCGCCGGCCCGCCGCCGGGCCGACATAGGTGTCGAGCAGGGTGACGGCGGTGCGCCGGAGGGTTTGGATTTCAAGAATCATTGCCGCTGTCGGCATCATCGCCTCCAAGAGCGCGATATTGTCGTCGGAGAAACCCTCGGGCGCCTTGGTGGCGAAAGTGATCGCCTTGTTGCTGCCGTCGCTGAACGGCGCGGGAAGCGCGAGATAGTCGGTCATGCCGGCGGCGCGGAGGTCGGGCAGGATGGTGAATTCGCCCTCCTCCGCCTCAGGGCCGATACGGCAGCGCGAGCCCTCGCCGTCGAAATAGGCGATGTGGAGCGGACTGTGCTGGCGCATTTGCAGGGTCTCCGGCGTCATCCGCCAACTGCGCTCCTCGGCGCCGCTCTCCGCTTCCCAATAGATTGCCGAGGTGTCGACATTGGGGTGCAGCACCGGCACCGCAGTGGTAATGCGCGCGACGGGAACGCCGGCCTCGAGCAATTTTCGCCCGAGGCTGTCGACGAAGCTGGCGCGCTCGGCGATGAGACGCCCTTCGGTCCGCAACCAGTGCAGAAAGGGGTGATTGGTCCAGTCGCGCGCCGTCGAGGCCATTGCCCGGCCGCCCTTTAGCCGTCCGCGACGGTGACCGTCACGTCGGGAATCCAATTGCGCCGGCGCCGTGCCAGGCGGTCTTCGATGTTCTCGGCGTCGAAATCCGTCGGCGAGGAGGCGAGTTCCTCCGGCGCCACGCCCTCGAAGCTGTTGACGTTCACCACGGCGTATAGCTTGCCGTCGATCTCGCTGGTGACGAAGGGAACGACGCCGCAGGTGCGGCAAACATGAAACTCCGCCGTGCCATGGCCGAAGCGGTAGCGCTCGTGCAGCGCCGCGTCGGCGATGCGCGCGGCGAGGCGTCCCGCCGGGTGGGAGGTATAGACCCCGCCATGCTTGCGGCAGAAGGTGCAGCCGCAGGCACGCACCAGGATAGCGCCCTCGGGCTCCGGAAGCTCGAACTCAAAACCGATTGCGCCGCAATGGCAGGCACCTTCGATGCGGCGCATGGCGCGCTCAGCCCGCGGACCAGAGCGCCGAAACCGCGCCGCCGGAGCCGCCGACGGGATCGGTCTTGGGCAGCGGCACATTAGAGATCCGCTGCAGGACGGCGGCAAGTTCGTTTTGACCGACCGGGATCACGTTCAGATCGCCGACCCCCGGCGTGACATGGGCGATATCGGCATCTTCTTGCGAGAAGACGCAAAGATCCGGCTCCTGGCCGGGCGGGTAGGCGCCGATACTCATAAAGCCGGG
>CAZUVO010000295.1:0-3290 GCA_964623955.1 uncultured Rhizobiaceae bacterium | reverse complement strand
GATCGACCACCGCCGGCACGCCGGTGAAATCCTGCATCAGCACGCGCGCCGGGCGGTAGCTGATTTCCTGGCTGGAGCGCCGGTCGGTCAGCCAGGCGGCGAGGCCCTTGATATCGTCGACGGTAACGCTTTGGCCATCCTCGTAACGCAGCAGATTTTCCAGCAGCACCTTGAGCGAATAGGGCAGGCGGGAAATATCGCCGAGCCCGGCGCTCTCGGCCGCTTCGAGGCTGAAGTAATCATAGCTACGCCCGCCAGCGGTAAGGGTGCGGCGGGTGTTCAGCGAATCCTGGCCAAGCGCAATCACGATGGCGTCTCCTAATCTATTCGGAATAACTCTAAAATTGGGGCGCGGAGTGTAACACTCAAATCTCCGCCTCGGGAGGCGGGAGTTCTTCCTGCGCGGTATTTTCTTCCTTGGCTTCTTCTTCGGGCTTAACGCCGGCGATGAAGCTGAGCGCCTCCTCCATCACAATCTCACGCGCCTGAACATGGGGCACATGAGCGCATTCCGGGATCAGCACAGTGCGCGCCTTGTCGCCGACGCCGGCCTCGATGCGCTGTAACTGAGCGCCCGTGCCATATTCGTCATCGGCGCCCTGCAAGGCGAGAACCGGCGCCTGGATCTTGCCGAGGGTCTCGGGCGGGATCGACCAGTCGCGGAATTGCGGCGACAGCCAGATATCGGCCCAGCCGCGGAACATGCGCTCCGTATTGTCACCGTGATAGAGGGCGAGGCGTTTTTCCATATCGCTCGTCTCGAAGCGCTCGACCGCAGTCTGTACGCCGGAGATGGATTCTTCCTCGACAAAGACATGCGCCGCCTCGGTTATGACGCCCAGCGTGCGCTCGGGATAGCGCGCGGCAAACAGCAGCGCGATCGAGCCGCCATCGCTATGGCCATAGAGAATGACTTTGTCGAGGCCGAAGGAATCGAGCAGCTCGGGCAGGGTATGGGCCGCTTCGCGCTCCATGAAATCCGGCTTGCGTTTGCCGCTGAGCTTGTCCGAGCCGCCATGGCCCCAGCGCTCATACACAAGCGCATTGCAGCCGGCGGCACGCGCCAAGGTGTCGGGGAAATGCTTCCATTGGGCGATGCTGCCGAGGCCCTCATGCAGAAAAACGATGCTCGGGCCGAAGCGCGGCCCCTGGCCATAGGAGACCGCGCGCACGAGATGGCCGTCGGCGCGCACCTGGAGGACCGGCGAATCGTCCGTAACGGCATCTTTGCCGCCGGTCACGAGGCCGGGGCGCAGCGGCGATGCCGCGAGCGTTTTGCGCTTGAATAGGCGCCTCAGCATGTTCGGTTCTTCGCTCCTTTGCCTTGCCCACCGGGGGGCGCGCCGATAGCTTAGCCGGTGTTTTTTAGGCGCGCCAAACGTTCGGCGCAACGGCAGGAATTGAATGGCACGCGGCAGCACCCTACTCGAAGCGCGCGATCTGGCCTGTATCCGGGGGGAACGGCCCGTATTCCGGGATGTTTCCTTCTCGCTTCAGCCCGGCGGCGCGCTCGTCTTGCGCGGCCCCAACGGCTCCGGCAAGTCGAGCTTGCTGCGCATCCTTGCCGGATTTCTCAAGCCGGTCGGCGGCAGGGTGGCGTGGAATGGCGAGGACATGCATGAGGCCGCCGACGCGCACCGCGCGCGCACCCATTATGTTGGCCATCTGGAAGCGGTGAAACCGACCCTCACCGTCGCCGAACATCTCGCCTTCTGGGCCCGCGCCAAGGGGTTCGGTCGGGCGGCGGAGAATATTCTCGGCGCGCTCGATCTCGAAGAGCTTGCCGACGTCCCGGGCCGCTTTCTCTCCGCCGGGCAAAAACGCCGCCTGTCGCTCACCCGCCTGTTGGCGTCGCCCGCCGAGCTCTGGCTGCTCGACGAGCCGAGCATCACCCTCGACAGCGATTCGGCCACGCGCCTCGAAGCCATGCTCGCCGGGCACCGCGCCCGGGGCGGCATGACCATCGTCGCGACCCATACCGACATCGCCCTGCCCGACGCCGAGACCATCGATATGGCGCGTCACGCCGTGCCGGCGGAAGCGCTGATTGGCGCGGCGGTGAAGGAATCCGGCGAGCCGGATTACGGCGAATGGTGACGGCCTTTTTCAGCCTGATCGGGCGCGACCTCCGCCTCGCCATGCGCGGCGGCATCGGCAGCCTGGTGGCGGTGGTGTTCTTCGTCATCGCCGTGGCGCTCTTCCCGCTCGGCATCGGGCCGGAGAGCGCGCTCTTGGAGCGCGTCGCGCCGGGCGTGCTCTGGGTCTGCGCCCTGTTCGCCACCATGCTCTCTTTGGGGCGCATGTTCGACGAGGATTACGAGGATGGCAGCCTGGAGGTCATCGCCCTTGGGCCCCTTCCGCTCGAGCTTGTGGTGCTCGCCAAGGTGATCGGCCATTGGCTGACGACCGGCCTGCCGCTGATTATCGCCGCCCCGGTGCTCGCGGTGCTTCTGAATATGAGCACGGAAGGGTTCGCCGTCCTCATGATCTCGCTCGTGCTCGGCACGCCGATACTCAGCCTGATCGGCTCGGTCGGCGCGGCGCTCACGGTCGGGCTGCGCCGTGGCGGGGTCTTGATTTCCCTCCTGGTGCTGCCGCTCTATGTTCCGGTATTAATATTCGGAGTCGGCGCGGTGGAAGGCGCGATCTTCGGCTTGGGCGAGCGCGCCAATCTGCTTATCCTCGCCGGCGGATTCCTCGTCGCGCTGCCGCTCACCCCGTGGGCTGGCGCGGCGGCGCTCAGGCTGGCTTTGGAGTAGGACGAGACGACGGGCAACATGGCCAAACGTAAGAAGAAATCCACCATCGGCATTCATTTCTTCGCCAATCCGGCGCGGTTTTTGCGCTTCGCGCGAAGGATATTCCCCTGGGTCACGGCGATCGCGATTATCTGCATCGTCGCCGGGTTGGTGCTCGGCCTCGCCGTGGTGCCGGCGGATTACCGCCAGGGCGATGCCTACCGCATTATCTTCGTCCATGTGCCGTCCTCCTGGATGGCGCTGATGATCTACGTGATTATCGCCGTGGCCTCGGCGGCCGGCTTTATTTGGCGCCATCCGCTGGCCGATCTCGTCGCCAAATCGAGCGCGCCGATCGGCGCCTGTTTCACCTTTATGAGCCTGGTCACCGGTTCGCTCTGGGGCGAGCCGATGTGGGGCACCTGGTGGGTGTGGGACGCGCGGGTCACTTCGATGCTGGTGCTGTTCTTCCTCTATCTCGGTTATATCGCGCTCAACAGCGCCTATGACGACCCGACCAAGGGGGCGCGCGCCTCGGCCATTCTGGCGCTC
>CAZUVO010000294.1:0-3315 GCA_964623955.1 uncultured Rhizobiaceae bacterium | reverse complement strand
GGCGGCGATTCGGTGGAGGTGGTGCCGCTCGGAGAGTAAGGCCGGCAGGAACCCGCGATGGAAAAGAAATTTAATTTCTCAAATGCGCATAAGGATCTGATCGCGCGCGATGCGGAGAATGTGCTGGGCTGGCGCTATGCACCGGGCATCATTTTCCAAAGCGGCCACGGCTCGACCATCACCGATGTCGACGGTAACGAGTATCTCGATTTCACTTCGGGCATGATGTGCCTGCCTTTGGGCCACGCCCATGAGGAGCTGACCGAGACGCTGCGCGAACAGGCCGGGCGCTTTCTGCACGAGAACAGCTGGTATTCCAACCCGCAGCTGGTCGCCTTCGCCGAAGCGCTGATCGCGACGCTGCCAGACGGGCTCGATGTGGTGAATTTCACCGTCACCGGCTCGGAGGCGAACGAGGTCGCCATGCGCATGGCGCTGGGTGCGAGCGGCAAGCACGATATCATCTCGGTGATCCGCGGCCTGCATGGCGGCTCGCTCGCGGTCGAGGGACTGACCTCGATCGGCGGCGCCCGGCGGCGCAATCTCGGCCCCCTTTTGCCGCCGGCTAACGCGCCCGCCATCCACGCACCCCTATGCTGGCGCTGCCCGATCAATCTCGATTACCCCGATTGCGGCGTGGCCTGCCTCGCGGCGAGCGAGGATCTGATCGACCAGACCACCAGCAGCGAGGCGGCGGCAATCATCGCCGAGACCATGATGGTCGCCGGCGGCATGATCGTGCCGCCCAAGGAATGGCTGCCCGGGTTGAAAGCGCTCGCCGAGCGGATGGGCGCGTTCCTCATCCTCGACGAGGCGCAGCTGGCGCCGGCGCGCACCGGCAAGATGTGGGGCTTCGAACATTATGATGCGGTGCCCGACATGGTGACTTTCGCCAAGGGCATGTCGGCGGGGCTCGCCATTTGCGGCGTGGTGACACGGCGCGAGATCGCCGAGGAATCGCGCGGCCGCGCCGGCACCCCCTGGGCCGGCACCTATTCCGGCGATCCGCTGCCGGCGGCGGTGGCGCTCAAGCAATTGGAGATCGTCGAGCGCGATAATTTATCCGCGCGTGCGGAAGTGCTTGGCGCGCGCCTGTCCACCGGTTTGAAACGCCTCGCCGAGAACTACGAGGCGATCGGCGATGTGCGCGGCCAGGGGCTCTACAGCATGATTGACGTGGTGGCCGACAAGAACAGCAGGCGCCCGGACGCGGAGATGGCCGAGCGCATCCGCTACAATGCCGCCCTCGAAGGGCTGATCTTCATCTGCGTCAAGAATTTCATGCGCTTCTGCCCGCCGCTGATCATTTCCGAGGCCGAAATCGACGAAGCCCTGGCGGCGCTGGAGCGCGCCATCAAAAGCGCGCTCGCCGGCTATCCCAAGGATGTCGATTTCCGCGCCTCTTCGTCGCTCGCCAGCGGAACGGAGCAGGCCGGCCTCGGCGATTGATCGACAAGCTTCCAATCAAATCCAATCTATGTTTACTATCTACCGTAACGACACGGGCCAAACTATTGAGCGAGGGGGGTTTTGGTCATTCGTAGAACTTCCGCAGCGGCCCTGATTCTGGGTGCCGGAGGCTTATTGTCGGGCTGTGCTGTGCCGTTCCTGGGGCCTGTGGTGCTGACGGATATGGTCACCGGCGTCTCGGTGGTGACGACGGCAGCGACCGGAAAGGGTGCCACGGAAATCGCCCTCGACATGATAACCGGGCAGGATTGCCGCTTCCTCGAAGGCGTCTTTCGCGACGACCGCGACCTCTGCGAGGAACCGGGCTCGCCCGCGACGGAAGAGGATTTCAAAGGGCTGGCCGGCTGGATCGACGAGGAGCCGTCCGAATCGCCCCTGCCGGGCGATATCGATGCGCAGCCCGTCATGGTCGCGGATATCGAGAGCGATACGGCCGCGCCGGAACCATCGGACGAAAATCTTACGGATGATTTCGATGAGCTGCGGCCGGTCGCGCTGGCCAGCCTCTCCGAACTGCCGAGCGAATGGATCCGCCTGGCGAACGCGGAATATGAGACGCAACTGGCCGCGCTTGGCACCATCTCTCCGGCATCCGGCGCGGATGATTTTATCCGCTCGAAGCTAGAGGCGTCGGAACCTCCGGGCGTGCCGGCCGCCGGGGATACGGAGGCCGATTTGGCGAACTGGGCGGTTCAAAAACTACCGCAAGACGAACAAGGCGCCGCCGCCCATGGATTGACCCTGCCGCCGTCCAAGAGCAAGCAACCGGGCAGTTGGAAAAACCTGTGGCCGGCGGTGGATTTCGAAAATCCGTCCGCGCCGCAAGATGTGGCCGAACGCGCGCCGGCGGGCAATTTGCAAGCGGCACCGCTGCCGCCGGCGCCTGCCAAACCGGCGCTCGGTACCTTGCGGCCAAATCCGAAAAAACCGCTATTGCAGGCGTCCGCCGAACCGCTCCCGACGATTTGACCTAGCCCGGTCTGCGTGCCGTAACAACGATCGCCCGGATGGGCGCGCGCAACGGATTGTCGCCAAATTCCGCGATCAGCCGCTGCGTCAAGGCAGCGACCACCTCATGGGGTTGGGCGCTGCCGCGCTCTTCGACCTCGAGGATCGTCGGATTGCCATGGACGGCGCCATAGGCGAGCTCCGCCGCGCTCGGATGGCTCGAATCATGCGGCAGGGTCTCGATGGCGATATCGCCGAAGCCAGCCTCGTCGAGATGGGCGCGGATCACGCCATGGTCGTACCAGCCGAAGGGCACGGTGAGAAATTGCGGCGGCTCCTTGGTGAAGAATCCGCTGATGACCTCCTGCGCCATGGCGATAGCGGGATTATGTTCGAGCGAATCCCACACATTGAAGGCGAGCTGACCGCCCGGTTTGAGCACGCGAAGCGCTTCGGCGAACCCTTTCGGCTTGTCGGGCAGAAACATCACGCCGAACTGACAGAACGCAGCGTCGAATTCGCCGTCGGAAAAACTCAAATCCTGAGCGTCCGCCTGATGATATTCGACGCCGGTCAGATCGCCGCGCTTGGCCTCGGCCAGTTCCAGCATCGGCGGGTTGAGATCGGTCGCGATGATGCGGATGCTGTCGTCGAGCGCCGCGCGCGCGGCCTCGGTCGAGATGCCGGTGCCGCAGGCGAGCTCAAGCACGCGCCCGCCCGCCGGCGCCTCCAGGCGCGCTGCCAAATCCCGCGCGTAATGCTCGAACAGGAACGGCCCGAGGGCGCGGTCATAGGTCTCCGGGATATTGCCGACAAAGCGGGCATTGGTTTCGCTCATTTCGTCTCCTGAATAATCTTCCGGCTAGGATGTAAAGTGTAGGCCGATGGTGCCGAGGG
>CAZUVO010000293.1:0-3331 GCA_964623955.1 uncultured Rhizobiaceae bacterium | reverse complement strand
CGCCTCCGCCTCGGCGCGCCACCGCGCACGCACCATCGTCGAGGTGTCGCTGCGGACACCCAGATTATAAGCCGTGATATCGGCCCCCGCGCCGAGCGATGCAGTACTCAAATAAGACGGCCAACCGCGATAGTCGCTGTCGCCATAACCGTTGGTGATGGAATCTCCGACAAAACAAATGCGTAACGACATGCCCGCTTCTCCTTCCGCCGCCGACCTCGCTTCTTAGCGCATGACCGCGCCTGCCCGCAACGCGCCGAATCATGGTTAAGGCGGGCACTTAAATTCTCGCCGGCGGAGAGAGGAAAGTGTTGCGCGAATTGGCTGAAACGTTGAAAGTACGGGAAACAAATTTTGCCAAATAGTGCGGGAGGTGCGCGGCGTGTTGAAATCTCTTCAAATCGATCCAGAAAAATGTACCGGTTGCCTACAGTGCGAGCTCGCCTGCTCGTACGAGAATGAGGGAAACTTTAATCCCGCGAAATCGCGCATCAAGGTCTTCAATTTCCACGATCAGGGACGCCAGGTGCCTTACACCTGCACACAGTGCGACGATGCCTGGTGCATGACCGCGTGCCCAGTCGACGCCATCTCGGTGGACGCGGAAACCGGCGCCAAAGTGGTGTCGGACGCGGCCTGCGTCGGCTGCAAGGTGTGCACCATCGCCTGCCCCTTCGGCACGGTGAATTACAACGCCGATACCGGCAAGGTCATTAAATGCGACCTGTGCGGCGGCGACCCGAAGTGCGCCAGCACCTGCCCGACCGACGCCATCACTTATGTCGATGCGAATTGGACGGGACTGGACAAAATGCGCGCCTGGGCGGCGAAGACCGATTCCGGCGCACAGGCCGAGGCATAGGGAGGAAACCGATCATGGCATGGGCAAGAAACATACTGCGCGTGAACCTGAGCAAGGGCACCTGCGCGAACGAGCCGCTCAATATGGAATGGGCGCAGAAATATCTCGGCCAGCGCGGCCTGGCGACCAAATATCTTGTCGAGGAAACCGACCCCAAGGTCGATCCCTTGTCGCCCGACAACAAGCTGATCATGGCGACCGGCCCCCTCACCGGGACCTGCGCCTCGACGGCCGGGCGCTATTCGGTGATCACCAAGGGCGCGCTCACGGGCGCCATCGCATGTTCCAACTCCGGCGGATTCTTCGGCAACGAAATGAAGAATGCCGGCTACGACATGATCATTTTCGAAGGCAAGGCCAAAAAGCCGGTCTATCTGTTGGTCGAAAACGACAATGCGCAACTGATCGACGCCAGCGCGTTCTGGGGCACGTCCTGCTGGGACACCGAGGAAGGCATCAAGGCCAAGCACCAGGATCCGATGATCCGTGTCGCCTCGATCGGCGTGTCCGGCGAAACCGGCGTGAAATTCGCCTGCGTCGTTAACGATATGCACCGCGCTGCGGGGCGTTCCGGCGTCGGCACGGTGATGGGCTCGAAGAATTTGAAGGCGGTCGCCATTCGCGGCTCCGTCGGTGTCCAGGTAGAAGACGCCGACAAGTTCCTCTCCGCCGTTGCCTCCGGCAAGTCGGTACTGGCGGAAAATCCGGTCACAGGCCAGGGCCTGCCGGCTTTCGGCACCCAGGTGCTGATGAACGTGATCAATGAATCGGGCGCGCTGCCGACACGCAACCATCTCGACAGCCAGTTCTCCGGCGCGAGCAATATCTCGGCCGAAGCGATGGCCGAGCCGCGTGAAGGCGACGGCAAGTCCAATCTCCTGACCACCGCCGCCTGTTTCGGCTGCACCATCGCCTGCGGGCGCATCTCGACGATCGAGCGCAGCCATTACACGGTGGCCGAGCGGCCGCAATATCAGATCGCCTCCGGCGGCCTGGAATACGAAGCCGCCTGGGCGCTCGGCGCCGCGACCGGGGTCGACGATCTCGACGCGCTGACCTTCGCCAACTTCATCTGCAACGAACAGGGCTTCGACCCGATCTCGTTCGGCGCCACCGTCGGCGCGGCGATGGAGCTTTATGAAACCGGCGTCATCAGCGACAAGGATACCGGCGGGATCGAAGTCAAGTTCGGCTCGGCCAAGGCGCTGACCGAATTGGCCGAGTTGACCGGACGGGGCGAGGGCTTCGGCGCCGAAATCGGCCTCGGTTCCAAGCGCCTCTGCGAGAAGCACGGCAAGCCGGAACTGTCGATGGCGGTCAAGGGCCAGGAATTCCCGGCCTATGACGCGCGCGGCATCCAGGGCATGGGCCTGACCTACGCCACCTCCAACCGGGGCGCCTGCCATTTGAGAGGCTATACGGTGTCTTCGGAGATCTTCGGTATTCCGGAGAAAACCGACCCGACAGAGTCGGACGGCAAGGCCGGCCTGGTGAAGGCCTTCCAGGACGCGACCGGCGCGGTCGATTCCTCGGGCCTCTGCCTGTTCACCACCTTCGCCTGGTCGCTCGACGATATCGCGCCGCAGGTCGACGCGGCGTGCGAGGGCGATTGGACGCCGGAGCGCCTCGTCGAGGTTGGCGAGCGGGTGTGGAATCTGGAGCGTATGTACAATCTCCAGGCCGGCTTCACCGGTGCCGACGACACGCTGCCCAAACGGCTGTTGAAAGACGCCGCCAAGACCGGGCCGGCGGAAGGCAAGGTCAGCGACCTCGGCAAAATGCTGCCGGAATATTACGATGCGCGCGGCTGGACTTCCGATGGCGTGCCGTCGAACGAAACGCTCGAGCGCATCGCGCTCTGACCGTGAACCGCGATTTTTCCGCCGGTGGCCGGGATATGCCGCCGGCGGATAATTCGTTTAACCGAAGCGTCATTCAGCCGAGGGGAAAGCCATGAAACACGTCATCGTGGGCGCCGGCCCGGCCGGCATTATCGCTGCGGAAACATTGCGCCGAGGCGATGCCAATGCCGAGATTCAAATCATCGGCGACGAGCCCGAACCGCCCTATTCGCGCATGGCCCTACCCTATCTCCTGGAAGGCAATATCGGCGAGGACGGCACCTATCTGCGCAAGGCCAAGGGGCATTACGACGATCTCAAGATCGGCTACGCCCAGGGCCGCGCCGAATCGGTGGCGCCGGGCGACAATGCGCTCACCCTCGAAGGCGGCGACAAGGTCGATTATGACCGCCTCCTGGTGGCGAGCGGCGCGCGGGCGCTTGGCCTTCCGGTATCGGGCATGGATCTGCCCGGCGTGCACAATTGCTGGACCATGGCGGACGCGCGCGAAATCGCCAAACTCGCCACCGAGGGCTCCAACGTGGTGCTGATCGGCGCCGGCTTCATCGGCTGCATCATTCTCGAATCGCTCCTCAAGCTGGCCGGTAAGCTCAGTGTCGTCGAGATG
>CAZUVO010000292.1:0-3464 GCA_964623955.1 uncultured Rhizobiaceae bacterium | reverse complement strand
GACGATCTCGCCGAGATCGTCTATCTCGATCATTTCGGCAATGCCATGACGGGTCTGCGCGCCGGTCTGTTGGCGGAGACGGCGCGCCTCGAAGTCGACGGCAAGGAGCTTGGCCGGGCGCGGACATTTTCCGACGTGCCAGAAGGCACCGCGTTCTGGTATGAGAATGCCAACGGTCTCGCCGAGATCGCGGTCAATGGCGGGCGCGCCGACAAGGCGCTGGTTCTCGCCGTCGGCAGTACGGTGAAGGTAGTTTGAGAGATGGAGAGTTTTCGCGGGCTTGCCCTCAAGGGGCGGAATTTCCGCCAAGCGGATTTGCGCGAGGCCGATTTCACCGGCGCCGACATCCGCGAGGCGGATTTCTGGGGCGCCGATCTGACCGGCGCCAATCTATCGAACGCCAATGCGCGCCTCGCCACCTTCCAGGGCACGACCCTCGCCGGCGCCACTTGCACGGAGGGCAATTTCTGGGGCGCCAATTTCAAGGTGGCGCGGCTTCAGGGCGCGGTGTTCGTCCGCTGCAACATGTCGCAAGCGGAGTTTCCCGGCGCGCAATGCGACGGCGCCAATTTTTCCGAGGCCAATCTGTGGCACGCGATCTTCCGCCTCGCCTCCCTCAAGGACGCCAATATGGGCAAGGCGGAGATGGCCAGCGCCAAGATGGAGCAGGCGGTGCTCGACGGCGCGAACTTACGCGAGGCGGATTTGAGCGGCGCCACCCTGCGCGGCGCGAGCCTGGTGGGGGTGGATTTCAGCGCCGCGAATTTGCGCGATACGGGCTTCCGCGAGGCCAATCTGACGCGCACGGATTTCACCGACGCGGATCTGCAGGACACCAGCTTCCGCGACGCCCATATCGACACCACCATCATGCCCGACGGCACCATCGAAATGGTCCCGCTACAGTTCTGGCCGCCGGACTGAGCACCGCCCTGCAAATCACGTGACTCAAATAATGCCAAAGTTAGAGGAGTTTGCCGTTCGTTTGTTCGTTCGCGGCGGCGTGCTGCCGTGGTTTCTGATCATCGCCATGGTCTATTTTTCGCTTGCGACGGAGGGCTTTCTCACTGGCGAGAACATGTTCAACGTCGCGCGCCAGTCGGTCTATATCGTGCTGGTCTCGGTGGCGCATATGCTCGTCCTCCTGACCGGCGGGCTCGATCTTTCGATCGGCGTGATCATCGCGATGACCTCCATCGTCTCGTCGATCACCATGATCTCGGCCTGGTCCGGCACGGGCGCGGGCATCGGCGCGATCCTCATGGGGTGCGCCGCCGGCATCGGCGCCGGCACCGCGATCGGCGCGGTCAACGGCATCGGCGTCGCGGTGTTCCGGGTGCCTCCCTTCATGATGACCTTCGCCATGTCGTGGATCGCCTTCGGCATTATTCTCATCATCACCGCCGGCCTGCCGGTCTACGGCCTGCCCGAGAGCTTCGGCAACGTCCTTGGCTACGGCACCGCCGGCGGCGTGCCGGTCCCGGCCTGGATCACCATCGGGCTTGTCATACTGATGTATGTCTTCATCGACCGCACGCGGATGGGCCGCTATCTCTACGCCATCGGCGGCAATCGGCGGACGGCGGAGCTCTCCGGCGTCGCCACGCGGTTCTATCTGTTCATGGCCTATGTCATGGCGGCGGCGCTGACCTCGATCGCCGCGATCATGCTGACGGCGCGCTTTGGCGGCGGCGAATCCGTCGCCGGGATGCACTACCCGTTTCTCACCCTGGTCGCCTGTCTCATTTCAGGGGTGAGCTTTTTCGGCGGCGTCGGGCGGGTGCAGAATGTCGTCATGGGCGCGCTCTTCATCATGCTGGTCGAAAACGGCCTCGCCAAGCTCGGCCTCACCTCCTACATCCACACCATCGTCATCAGCGCGCTGCTGATCTTCGCCATCGTCGCCAACAATTACCGGCAGAAATTATTGCTCACCGTTCGGGTCTGACGGCGCCGGCGCGGAGCACCTTGGTTGCTTCGGCGTCGAGGGCGAGGGAGTCGTCGGTGCGGGAGCCTGTCAGGACGACTCCGTAGATTTCCGCCGCGCGTTCCACGGTTTCCCAGCCGCGCGCGACGTCGCTGAGGACGCGGGCCGGGTCGCGAGTGCGCGGGTCGCCATAGCCGCCGCCGCCGCCTTCGATGCCGCGCAAGGATTCGCCCGGGGCGATTTCGATCTGGACGAAGTTCGCCAGCCTCTCCTCGCTGCCGTCCGGGTTGCGTTTGAAGGTCGCGCCCGGGTGGCCGTCGGCACCGCCATGGGCGCCGCGCGGCGCGAAGTGATGGCCGTCGGAAGGGATGATCGCGGTCAGGGGTGAATCGGTCGGGCCGTAGGTCACCTCGGTCGCCGGCGCGCCGCAAAAGCGCCCGGCGCCCAACGTGCCGGGCAGGACGCGAATGCTGTCGACCGCGATGGGATAGCGCGTCTCGTCCAGCTCGACACTGTCGAGACGGATATTGCCCGCCGCGGTCGGCAAACAATAGGTCAGCCAGCCATCGCATTTCGGCCCGGCCGGCCCGCCGCCGAGACCGAGGAAAAGCTGGCCGACATAAGGATCGCCGCCGCGCCGGGCATCGGGGCCGGAGATCACCGCCATCGCCGCGCCCATGCTCGCCGCGCCCTCGGCCAGGCCATGGCCCTCGCCGAGCCGCGCGAAGGCGCCCTGGATGGCATAGATGAGCCGCTCGGCGACATTGGTGGTGCAGACCGAGCAGCTATGGGGAAAGGCCGGGCGGCCGACGACGCAATTGTCGCGCAGGCGCACGCGGATGCGCCGGAAGGCGCCGGAATTATGCGGGATGTCCTCGTCGAGGCAGTTGAGGACGGCGGTCAGCGCGTTGGCGATCGAGCTCGCCTCGGTTTGATTGAGGCCGCAATCGACGCAATCCACATTGTCGCGCAGATCGATCTCGACCGTCGCCGCCTCGGCATCGATGGAGAGGGTGACATTGACCGGGATGCCGTCGGGCAGGATCGGCGCGACCGGGTCATGGGCGCTCGCATGGCTCAGGCGGGCCGAGGGCAGGGCGCGGATCGCGCTCGCCATGCGCGCTTCGGAATAATCCATCCAGCGGGTGACGAAGCCGAGCACCGTGTCGCTGCTATATTTATCCGCCAGCGCTTGGAGCCGCTGTTCGCCGATGCGCACCGCGCCGATTAGCGCCAGGAAATCGCCATACCATTGCTCCGGCACGCGGATGCGGCGGCGGCACATGCGGACGAGATCGTCCACCGTCTCATAGTTCCGCTGCACCCGGACGCAGGGGAAAATCAGCGCGCCCTCTTCGTAAATGTCGCGCGCGAAGGCGTGATAGGTCGTCGGCGCACTGTTGCCGATATCGGCCTGATGCGCCTTGGCGCAGACGGTGAAGCGGTGCACGCCGTCGATGAAGACCGGCGCCAGCAGGGCGTGATCGGCGGCATGGGAATTGCCGAGATAAGGATCGTTGTGGAGGAAGGCGTCGCC
>CAZUVO010000291.1:0-3478 GCA_964623955.1 uncultured Rhizobiaceae bacterium | reverse complement strand
GCGGCATGCGCGAGAGACCCGCCGGGGTAAACACAAGATCGTCGAAATTCGGCAGATTGTGGCGCTTGGTCGCCTGGCCGCGGATCTGATAGCGCCCGAGCTCGGCTTTTTCCTGAATTTCCTCGATGGCGTCCGGGTGCCACACGCCGCTATAGGCGGGCGGCCGTTTGAAATCGCCGGTCATAACGCGTCCTTCCAGGCGGCAAAGTCATGCTTGTTGAAGTTCCACAGCGACTTGTCGGATTGCAGCTTCTTGAAGCTCTTGGGCGCCTTGATCTTGTGGCGCTCCAGCGTCGCCAGCACATCGTCGAGCTCGCCCGCTTCGGGCTCGACCTGTTCGACGCCCGAGCCCATCTCGTCGGCCTCGCCGCCGAGCCAGATTTGCCCCTGATACATCGAATCGCCGAGGCCCTTGGCGGCGTTGCCGCAAACGATCAGCCGCCCGTTCTGCATCATGAAGCCCGACATGTAACCGGCATTGCCGCCGATCACCACTTCGCCGGATTTGAGATAGACGGCGGTGCGCGGCCCCCCGCTGCCCTTGACGATAACGCGCCCACCCCTGAGCGACGGTGCGGCCGAGCTTGCCGCATTGCCTTCCACCACCACCTCGCCGGCCAAGAGATTATCGCCCACGCCCCAGCCGGAGCTGCCGTGAATCTCCGCCGTTACCCCGTCGCAGAGGCCGACCGTGTAATAGCCGACATGGCCGCGATAAATGAGGTGGATCGGCTTGAGGATGCCGACGCCGATATTATGGCGTGCCTGGGTGTTGAGGATTTCGACCGCCTTCACGCCATCATCCGCCGCCTGGCGGATGATGCTGTTGATCTCGCGCGTCGGCTTGTCCGTGCAGTCGAGCGTGAGGGTTTCTACACTTGCCATAAATGCACCTCGCCGGCGCCCGGCTCCCACACTTCGATATCCGTCAGCACGCCTTCGCGTAAGGACTGGGGGTCGGAGGAGAGCGCCACAAAATCATCATTCTCGGCGACCACGGCGGGCTTCGCGGCATAGGCGTCCTTGACCACCGCGAAACAGTCTTCAGTGACCGCGATATAGGTGAAGCAGCCATCGAGCTTGTCGATCGAGATGTGGAGCGCGTCCTCGAAAGAGGCACCCTTCGACATTTCATCAATCAGCATGATCGGGATGACTTCCGAATCATTCTGCGTCGCGAACTCATAGCCCTTCAGCGCGTAGCTCGCGCGCAGATGATGGTAATTGGTGATATGGCCGTTATGCATGATGGCGAGGTCGGAATTGGCGCGTGCCGTCAGCGGCTGGCCGTTGGTGAAATCGATATTGCTTTCGGTGGCGTAACGCGTGAGGCCCATGGCGAGGCGGCCGTCATAGGATTTGAGGTCGAACTTGTCGTCGAGATTGGCGACGCCGCCCATATGTTTGAGCACTTCGAGATGGCGCCCGACACTGCCCACGGTGATCGCCGGGTCGAGTGCGTCGATGGCGTCCACCAGCTCCGCTTCCGAGCCGGAATAGGAGATCGCGGCGCGGATATAGCCCTCGCCGTCGGTCGCCTGTTTGACCGTGCCGAGGCGGTCGAGCGCCGCGAGGATCGTGGCGCCGGCGCCCGGCGTTTCGTAATTGATGCCGACAAAAAGGAGATCGCCCTCATTGGCGTGCCACAGCGCCACGCCGGTCGAATCCGGGCCGCGGCGGAAGATGCCGTCGAGAATGCGATAGGCGATCTCGCCGGTCTTCGCGCCGTGATCCGCCGTTTTGAAAAAGATGCCGCCGACGCCGCACATTGTTCCTCTCCCGTCTTGTTACTTCGCAGCCCGGTTGAGCTTGAGCTTGGCGTCAAGCTGCGACCAGGGGATCATCGCGTCGATCCAGGCATTGACCCGGTCCATCGCCAGCATGGTGGCCTCTGAGACGGCGACGATCTGGGCGTGGCTGCGCGGCCCATTGCCGTCGAAATAATCCGCCAGTTCCTTCACCAGTTTGACCGTGTTGGTCAGCTTCCACTTGGCGAGGCGCCCGGCATGGCGGTTCAAGAGCGCGGCGGCCATTTTGTTGAGCGCCTTCACCTCCATATCGCCGTCGAGCGCCAATTGGCGCACCACCTGGATATTCTCGCCGAGCCAGAAGGTGTTGAAATTGGCATAGAGCACGCCGGGCATGTTCCCCATCGGCGGCAGCTTGTGTTTGCGCAGGCGGGTGATGTCACCGGGCTCGCTCTTCCAGTTGCGCCGCGCGAAGCCGTCGAGCCGCGCCAGCATGGCCTTGGTGGAGGTCTTCTTTTTGCCAGCCATCTGTCGGCTCCCTCAGGAAAGCGTGATTCGGGTCGTGATCGGACCCTTGGCGAGGATTTTCCGGCCCGCCGGCTTGAGATGCTCGAGGCCCTTGGTGATCTTGGCAAAGACGCTCACCTTGCCGAACGGCTGGGTATCGCCATAGAAGATACAAATCGTCTGGCGCCCCGGGTAAAAGCCGATATCGCCCGGCTTGACGTTGAGGATCTCGTTCTCCGGATTGCAGAAGAACGGCATCATGACGATGAGCTCTTCGCCGGCGAATTTGGCGTGGGTCGAGAAGGATTGGCAGGGCAGACTGTCGGCGAAGGCCCCAGCAACGTTGGGCGCTTTCCTGTCCAACAAATCCGCGACCACTTTCTTGCCGTTGAGATGCATTGTGATCTGTCGCGCCATGTCGCCGGCTCCCGCCATTGCCTGGGGTGGAATTTCGCTCCTGCGATATCACAGAAGCAATCGGCAAACAATGCGCCGGCCCCGAAAAACTGGTAAGACCAGATGGCGTTTCCGAGGCTTTTGCCAGGATGGCGCCGGATCGGATATAGTCCTGCGATTCGAATGGAGATTCGCGAAATAAATCAATTCGTTGAGGAGCGGGAAAGCAATGGCCGAAGACAAGCTGCACGAGATCGGGGTCGAAATCGGCGTCGCCATGAAAATGCGCGACGGTGTGGAGCTTAGCGCGGATGTCTATACGCCGAAGGAAGACGGCGACTATCCGGTTCTGTTGATCCGCCTGCCCTATGACAAGACGGTGGCCGAGGGCCAGGCGCTGATGCATCCCGAATGGTATGCCCGCCACGGCTATATCGTGGTGAGCCAGGATGTCCGCGGTCGCGGCGCGTCGGGCGGCGATTTTCGCCCGTTCCATGACGAGACCAATGACGGCGTCGATACCATCAAGGCCTGCGTCAAGCTGAAGAAATCGAACGGCCAGGTCGGCATGTACGGCTTTTCCTATCCCGGCCAGACCCAATTGCTGCCGGCGGCGAAGCGGCCCAAGGGCTTTGCCACCATGGTGCCGGCGCTGACCTCCGACGGCGTCTATGACGATTGGACCTACAAAAACGGCGTCCTGCATCAGGCGTTCGTGCAGAGCTGGTCGGCCTATCTCGCGATCAATGAGGTGTTCCGCAAGGGCAAGCCCAATGAGGTGCGCGGCATTATTCAGAACCTGACGGCTGTGTGCGGCAGCCACGACC
>CAZUVO010000290.1:0-3516 GCA_964623955.1 uncultured Rhizobiaceae bacterium | reverse complement strand
CAACCGTTGCTTCCGCCAGCACCGTGTTGAGCTCACTGACCTTGAGTTTTTGTGATAATGCCGCCGACTGGGCCTCGTTGTGGGCCCGGACCAGTTCGAACAGCCCGATGCCGGCCAGGATGGCAATGCCCGCCGGTCCTCCCAGTAGCGCCAGACCGCCACGCAGCAGCCCCAGGGAGGAGGCGGCAACCTTGGCCGCCAAACCCACCGCCGCCAGCCGTGCCGCCGCCACGGGAGAAACTGTCGCCATCAGCCTGAAACCGGCAATGGCGCCTGTGTTGCCCATGAGCGAGGCCGTGAGCAGGCCGAACGCGGCGCCCACCTTCCTGGCAATGAACAGCCCGGCCACCGATTTGACCACCAGGTCGATGTTGCTGGCGAGTATCTGGAAGGCAAAACCCACCGATTTGGACGCCTGCTCGATGGAGCCATTGGCCAGCAACTCCACCAGGCGGTCCTTGACCGTGACGATGGCCGGGGCCAGTTCGGCCCCGAGCACCCGCAGGGCGGCCTCGGCATTGTTCTGCAACAGGCGCATCTGGTTCGAGAAAGACTTGAAGGCAGCTTCGGCCTCCTTGTTCAGTGCGGTTGTGTTGCGCGCCTCGTCTGCCGCCATGCGCTGGGCCTCGGAAAGCAGATCAAAGCGGTTGGCGAGCACCGGCAGCACCTTGTTGATCTCCTCGCCGCCAAGGCCGATGGATTTGAGTTCGACAGCAACATCAGCGCCTTGTGTTTGAATACGTACAAGGCCCCGCAGGAACAGGTTGAAGGCCGCAACGCTGTCCTTTTTGAACACCCGCACCAGTTCATCGCCGGCAACCCCAGCAATGCGGGATAGCTTCTCCAGCTGTGCCCCGCCCGAGAGGACGGCGCTGTTGATGGTGCGGAAGGCACGGCCCACCGCCGAGCCGCCAAGTTCGGCGCGGACGCCAACGGAGGCCATGGCCGCGCCAATGGCCGAGGCCGCGGTGGTGCCGACCCGGAAGTTGGTGGTGGCGAGCGACACCTCCGTGGCCATGCGGGCGATTTCCTGTTCGGTCACGGCCATGTTGTTGCCCAGGCGGACGATCACCGAGGCCAGACGGCCTACTTCGCCGATATTCTCACCGGTTACATTGAGCATACGGGCCAGCGATGTGGCGGCCTCTTCGCCAGCGAGATTGGAGGCCCGTCCCAGCTTGGCCACGGTATCGGTAAACTGCAATAGATCCCGGCTTCCAGAGACCCCGAGCTGGCCGGCTGTGGCGCCGATGTCGAGTAACTCCTTGGCCGCGACCGGGATACGCTTTGACAGATCCGTGATGGAGCGTCCGAACTCGCGGACCTCGTCCCGGGAGAGATCGGTAGTCTTGGCCACCGCGATCAGGCCCGCGTCGAAGTCGGCAAACAGCTGTACGGACCGGCGCAGCCCGCTCAGACCGGCATAGGCGGCGATCAGGCCGCCGACCTGGCCGGAAAGAGACCGGATGGCACCCCGCGTGGCCGCACTGGCACGGCTTACCGCCAGCAGCCCCGCCGAGGCCGGTTGCGCGGCGCCGGCAATTCGCTGCAGAGCCCGCTGGCCACTCTGCCCGACGCCCACGAGCTCGGTCTTGGTCCGCTGACCGCCTCTGGTGCGGAGGTCGATGAAAAGGGTTTTGGTTGTCATGGAAGCTCAATTCGAAGTGTCTTGCCAGGCATTGGCGATGAGTCGTGGCAACCGCTGTTGCCAACGCCGGCCCGCGCCGGTGAAATCGAGGCGTTTACGCAGGCGCACCTGGGGCACCATGATGAACATCACCACGGTGGTCAGGCCCTGGCCCGAGGTCTGAGCGCGCTTGCCTGCCCTGGCAAAGCCGCCGCGATTGCCTCCTCTGGCTCGCAGACCGTCAACGACCAGAAGTGATGGTTTGCCCGAGCCTCGATAGACGAACCGGAGTGGTCCAAAGCGGTGCTCGGGGAAGGTGGATGGGCTGATCCGTTTGCCACCGACCCCGCGCCGGGGTGCCGCCGGGGTCGGGATCGCCAGCCAGAGACACTTTTTGCTCTTGATGGTCACGCCTTCGTCGAAGGCGCGCATGATCGTCGGTGCCCTGGTCCAGACCCTTCCGGCTGCATCCAGCTTGTCGTTTTCGTAGGTCTTGCCGCGCCAGGAGTTGGCTAAGCGGCGCCCGAGACCGGCGCTGGTAACCTGGGCCCGCATCTCGTGCTTCAGGCCGTCGGCCGCCCTGCGGGTTCCGGTGACGACAGCGCGTCCCGCGGCTTTCACCTCGGCCTTCATGTAACCGTCCAGATCGCCTTGGAGCGCCGCCTCAAGCCTCATGATTTACCCTTTTCCTTGCCGCGCCGGGCCTCTTCCAGGTCCTTGGCGAGCTCCCCATCAGCGGCCGTCATAATCCCGAAGGCGTCTATCATCGCAGCCGCCTGGTCCATGACGCCGCCCTGGTCCGGCAGGTGGCCCTGCTGAAATAGCCGCCATATGGAGATCATCTCGAGGGCGTCATCGGTGACGAGATAGCCTGGGTTCACGCGGTAACCTTGCCCAAACAGCGCCCAGACGTCGTGGGTCGCGGGCGCCTCGAGCGTGTATTCGACGCCGAATTCGAAATCGCGGGGGCGGACGCAAACCGCCACCGCGAGCTTCAGTTTTTTGCCAGATCCCCCGTTGGGCTCATGAGCTCGATTACCTTGAGACCGATCTCCATCACATGGGCCTCGGGGATCATTGCGAGGCAATCTTCCGTGAGAAGTCCGACCCGTTGCTCGAACGGCGTATCGATGTTCTCCCAGCCCGAGAGAAACTGCTGGGCGGCGAGGATGGGCGCCACCGTAAGCCAGTAGGCTCGGTCGGCGGCGAGCCCGGCGTAGGCCGGATAGGCGCCCTGCACCGTGCGTTCTATCTCCTCGAAGTCCATGGCCAAGTCCTCGGGCGCCTGGCCTTCGTCGTAACCGGCGAAGCGATCGACGATATCCAGGAGTTCGGTCTCCTGGGCCGGCGCCACTACCTCCCCAATACCACGCTTGAGGCAGGCGACCATGGCATCGTCGTCATGCCATCGGGCACCGGTGGCGAGAACCGCGCGGCGCCATTTGGCCCGTTCGAGGATGGTTGGCGTCGCCAGGAAGTAGATGGGTGGGCTCTCGAACCGGGCGGCGATCTCGGCGAGGCGATGTTCACGTTTCTTGCCACGCAGTTTGTTTGCTTCGGTTTCTTCAGCCACGCGTGCTTCGCGGGCGCAATCCGACGGCGTGAATCGGCACTGTTCCTTGGCCGAGGTCGGCAAGGTCATAACGGTCTCCAATATTCGAGGTGTTTTTTAGACGGATGACGAGGTGTACCGTCATTGACGGTTAGTATTTTGGTCTGTTACCACGAGCTCTTGAGGCGTCGTCCATCCCGGCACTATCGTTTGGATTTTCCAATCCCATGCCGTTTGCGGTTGCCCGGTGGGAACTCAAGATTAGCAAAAGGAAACGGGCGTTCTGGATCTCGAAGCCCATTTCTGGTTTTCCTTGATACCCTGTCGACAAATGCCT
>CAZUVO010000289.1:1190-3589 GCA_964623955.1 uncultured Rhizobiaceae bacterium | reverse complement strand
TCCTCTCTTATGCAATCCCGCTGATCTGTCCCATAGGCGCTGACGTCAGACAGGTGGTGTTGTAGAAGTGCTCACCGACGACAAAGGGTCGTCATGGTCGATCATCGTCACGTTGCCGAGCGGAGTTACCTGCCTGGTCGCGGCGGGTGAAGACTGGGAAGCCTTGCAACCCGTAGCTGAAGGCAAATTCCTTTAGCCAAACCGCCTAATCGGCATTCCCGAATAGAGGATGGATCAGCCGGTCGCCGGATTTAACGGCGAGCCGGCGAACCGTCCCAGCATTAAGTTCCAGAACCGCTCGCACCGGCCTGCCGGCAGATATCGTGGTGAGCGATTGCGGCACGGTACGCTCGACAATATGGACGACCTGCCCATCGCTGGCGACAAACAGCATATCTAGCGGCAGAATGGTGTTGCGCATCCACATGGTCGCCGCCGTCTCGCGCTGGTGAAAAAACAGCATTCCGGCGTCGGCCGCCATTTTACGGCGGAACATCAGTCCCTGCGACTGCTGAGCCGGCGTCAGGGCGAGTTCGATATTGAAGGGTTGGCGGCCTTGCGCCGTCTCGATATCAAGGGTCGTGCGCTCGAACGCCGCCTGAGCAGCGGCGCCAACCGTCCACGCAATCACTATCGCAGCCATCAAAAGGGCTGATTTCCGTATCAAATTCATCAAACCACCACTGTATTTAACTGCGCTGGATCATCTGTGCGAATTGTGTCGATAATTTGCCAGACAGGCTCACGCACAGGATGCGTGTTGGCGGGATCGGCAAGGGTCGTAAACCAGTGCTCTGGCGGGTTGCGCCCGGCGGCGCGCGACCATGACAGGCCGCGCAGCACCGCCTCGGCCGGCTGCGGCAGGCGTTCGGGGATATCGATGCCGTTCAGCGTCGCCCACACCCCGCTCCAACAGCGCGCCACGCTCCAGGGGCTATAACCGCCGCCGCCGGTCACCAGCACCTTGTCGGCGAGCGCCGCAGTGCGGCCCACCGCGCGCCACAACGCGTTATTCGACAGCTCGAGTCGGCTCAAAGGATCGTCGGCGAGCGCATCGGCGCCACATTGGATGACGACGATTTGCGGGTTTAACGTCCAGCCGATTGGCACCACCACCTCATTGACGATCAGATCTAACTCGGCATCGTTGAATTCGCGCGGCACTGGAATGTTGCGCGCCTGTCCACCGGCGCGGTCGTGGAGTTCGCCGCTGAACGGCCAACGATTGTCCTCGTGGATCGACAGGGTGAATACGCGGGCGTCATTATGGAAAGCGTCTTGCACCCCGTCGCCATGGTGCGCATCGAAATCGACGTAATAAATGTTGTTCAAACCTTGATCGAGTAGCCGCAATATCGCCAACGCCAGATCGTTGAGATAGCAAAACCCGCTGGCCCGGTCGGGCCGGCCATGGTGGGTCCCGCCGGCCGGGCTGTAGATAACTGCGCGATCGGAGCCTGCGAGCAAATCGGCCGCCGCAAGCATGGCCCCCGCCGAAGTCGCCGGGCGGCTGTACATGCTGTCGTGGATCGGATTTTCCGCCTTTCCCAGATTGTATAGTTGCCGGAGATCCTCCGGCAGCGCCTGTTCGCGCTCGCCACGCTTCAGAGCGTCCACATAGTCGGCGTCGTGGAAGCGCAGTAATTCCTCCGGTTGCGCCTGGGAACTTTCGAAATAGACGTCGTCGGGCAACCACTCCAGGGCACGGATAAGGTCAATGGTGGCGGGTACCCGCGGCACCGACAGCGGATGCTTGGACCCGAAATTCGCCTGGCGGTAAATCTCGTTACCGATAAACAGAGGCCGGTTCAAATCCGGGGTATTTTTCCGCTGTGTCGTGGCGTCGGGCATGCCAACGACGTAGCGCTCCCGGCCAGGTAATGCAATCGCCTGACGGTTTTGTGTGCCGCGGTAATCCGGCTCGCACCCATTGACGGCGGGACCACGGGCCCGACATAGTACCCCCTCACCTGGGGGAGCCGCACGCCGGCTGAGAGGTCCCGATGGTCGGGACGACCCCTGGAACCTGATCCGGTTAATGCCGGCGGAGGGATGTGTGGGTCATGACGCGCGACGACGGCACCCAGCAAGGCGAAGGACGCAGCGAACAACGCCTTTCCGAGGCGGCTGTCGGCTTGCATATCGCCAATGCCCGCCTCGTCTTTTCCGGCACACCTTTGTTCGAAAACCTGTCCGCCGACATCGCCGCCGGCCAATGGACTTGCATTCTCGGGCCCAGCGGGGTCGGCAAATCGACCTTGTTGCGCATGATCGCCGGACTGGGCGAGACCGACCCGGCTACCGACATCGCCGGTTCGGACGGCTCCGCCCTCGCCCAGCGCACCGCCTGGATGGCGCAGCAGGACCTGCTGCTACCTTGGTTGTCGGTGTCTCAGAAC
>CAZUVO010000289.1:0-1180 GCA_964623955.1 uncultured Rhizobiaceae bacterium | reverse complement strand
AATAGGCTTCGCGGCGAGCCCACCGATGACGCACGCATCGCATCGTTATTGGCCGATGTTGGCCTCGACGAGCGGCCAGAAGTGCTTCCGGCGACATTGTCAGGCGGCCAGCGCCAGCGCGCCGCCCTGGCGCGCACGCTGATGGAAGGCCGACCGGTTGTCCTGATGGACGAACCGTTTTCTGCCGTCGATGCGATCACCCGAGCCCGCTTGCAGGAATTGGCGGCGCGGTTGTTACGCGGGCGCACGGTGTTGCTGGTGACCCACGACCCCCTGGAGGCGTTGCGACTGGGCCACCGCATTCATGTGATGGCCGGCCGGCCGGCGCTATTGGGCGCGGCGATGGAACCGCCGGAAGAAACGCCGCGCGATGCCACCGACCCGTCCCTGCGCGAGCTTCATCTCGAGCTCCTGGCGCAGCTTGGCGCCGCGGCGGCCGAACCCTCGAACGGCGGCACACCATGAGATTCCTGCGGCCGCTGATCGTGTTCGCCGGCCTGCTGGTCGTATGGCAGGCCGTGGTTAGCCTGTTCGCCGTCGCGCCGTTCATCCTGCCAGCGCCGCTTGACGTATTGACCACAGCGATCGCGCGCGCCGACGTGCTGGCCGGCCATGCCCGCACCACCATCCTGGAGATCTTTTTCGGCCTGATTTTCGGCACCGCGTTCGGCGCGGTCAGCGCGCTGACCATGGCCTACTTTCGACCCGCCCGGTCGTGGCTTTTGCCGGTGCTGGTGGTCTCCCAGGCCATTCCGGTATTCGCCCTGGCGCCGGTCTTGGTCCTGTGGCTGGGCTACGGCATGGCGCCGAAAGTGGTGATGGCGACTCTGATCATCTATTTCCCGGTGACCGCGGCGTTCTATGACGGTTTGCGCCGCACCGATACCGGCTGGCTCGACATGGCGCAAACCATGGGCGCATCGAAATGGGCAATGTTGCGCCAAGTCCGCCTGCCCGCCGCAATGCCCGCCTTCGCTTCCGGCCTGCGCGTCGCCGCCGCCGTCGCGCCCATCGGCGCCGTGGTCGGCGAATGGGTCGGCTCGTCGGCGGGGCTGGGCTACTACATGCTGCTAATGAACGGGCGCGTGCAAACCGACGCCATGTTCGCCGCCCTATTCGTCTTGGCCATCGCCGCCGTCATCATCTATTTCGCCATCGACGCAATATTGCGCCACGCGAT
>CAZUVO010000288.1:0-3681 GCA_964623955.1 uncultured Rhizobiaceae bacterium | reverse complement strand
GCATCTGTTTGGAATAATATTCCGGGTGGCCGCCGGTGATGATGACATTGTGCGGCTCGATCGCGTCGGTGCCCTCATAGTGGATGTCCTCGTCGGTCACCACGTCATAGTCGAAGCCGAAGCGCTCCATCCAGTCGATGAAATAGAGATCGAGATTGAACTCGCGTAAGTTCGTGTCCTTCTCGCCGAAGCACGACCATTGGGTCTGATATTTCGGCCGCATGTTGAGGATCGGCCGGAGACGCGAGGAATAGCACACGCCCGAGCCGTCCGAATGGGTGTCATAGAGCGAGGCGCCATATTCGCGGTGCTCGTTGAGATACATATGGGTGTCGTGCAGCACCGAGACCTGACCGGTGAGGATTTCCGCGATCGGTCCGTTGAAGGCGAGATGCTCGTTGGCGTAGGCCATATAGTGAATGGTGGGTAGGATGAAAGCGATGCGCGCCTCCTTGCCGCGCTCGGGCCGGACGGCGAAGGGGATATATTCCTCCGCGTCGCCAGCGCGGAGACGCGCGGCATAAATGCCGCTCTTCAGGCCCTTCGGAACCGTCAGCTCGAAATCCACCTCCCAGCCGGCATCGTAGAGATCGTCGTCATGGAAATGGATCGCGCCATATTCGTCGGCGGCATGGCGCCAGCACAGCTCCGCGCCGGACCAATTGGCGCCGGTCATGCCGCGCGCCGGCAGGTTGACGATCTCCCCATCCATCTGGCGGCTGGAGATATCGCTGATCTTGATCGAGGAGATGTCGCGCGAAAAATCCCACGCCGCGAGTACCGAGGTGGCGAGGGCGGAGGGGATGGCATTGCCTTTCAACCCCTCGATCTCGGCCGGGCTCAGCACCCGGTCGGCAATTCTCGGGCTGTCGATCTTGCCGTTATAGAAATTGTCGCAAATCGTCCGTTTGCCGGCCCTACGCTCGAACAGGGCGGCCATGGTGAGCGGCGCTTTATTGCCGGCGACCCGGGCGATTTTTATTTTCTTGCGCGCCGTGCCGCCATGTTTGACGCCGACATAATCGCGTAAAGGTTCCTGATAGAGACGCACCTCTTTCTTTTCGGCGTCCCAACTGGCGGCGACCATGTACCAATGGCGCGACAGCATCGCTTTGCCGAGCGTGACAGTTTGCGCCTTGCCCTTGCCGTTGCCGAGCATCAGGCCGAGCGAGCCGTCCTCGGCGATCACCAGGGCGAAGCCGCTTTTGCCGCGCGGGTTCCATTTGCCGAGAATCGCCTGCTGGCCTCTCTCGGGCGTCGTCGGCCAGACCTTGGCCTGCACGGTGAAGCTTTTCAGCTTTTCCAGCGCCGGATTGCTTTCGACAAGGGCGTAGGAGCCGGAATAGATGAGCTGCTTGCGCCCCTTGTAGCGCTTGTTGGCCGGGGTGCGGATGAGCTTTTCCTTGTATTTCGGCCCGTCCGGCGAGCTGTCGCCGCAGATCAGCTTGACGATATCGGCGCGGTAGCCGCCGAGCTCGCAATTGACCATGAATTTGATCGTCTCGCCGGCGCGCGCGCTGACGCGGTCCGAATAGCCGGTGATTTTGAGCATCCACCTGTCTCCCTATTCTTATACCTTTGTCGGCAATCTTACGCCCTGCGGGCGCGGCCCAAAACAGTTTTCCGTAAGTTGTGCCACGCGCCTGGACAAAATGTCGCGCCCGCATAGGATACCGGCGAACCCCGAAGGAGACCCCCGCCATGGCGGCTGACCCGAAATATCTCAGACCCGACACGCTTGGCCTGCATGCCGGGCAGCGGCCCGATCCGGTGACCGGCGCGCGCGCCGTGCCGATCTATCAGACCACCTCCTATGTGTTCGACGATACCGAGCATGCGGCGTCGTTGTTCAATTTGGAGCGCGCCGGGCATATTTACTCGCGCATCTCCAACCCCACAGTGGCGGTGCTGGAGGAGCGCATCTCGGCGCTCGAAGGCGGCGTCGGCGCGGTTTGCACGGCGAGCGGCCAGGCGGCGCTCCATCTTGCCGTGGCGACGCTGATGGATGCCGGCTCGCATATCGTCTCCTCGGCCTCGATCTATGGCGGCAGCCACAATATGTTCGCCCATACCCTGCCGCGCTTCGGCATCGAGACGAGCTTCGTCGATGCCCGCGACCCGAACGCCTATGCCGCCGCCATCCGGCCCAACACGCGGCTTTTGTTTGGCGAGACCCTGGGCAATCCCGGCCTCGAAGTGATGGACATGGCGCGCGTCGCAGAGGTCGCCCATGACAACGGCCTGCCGCTGATGATCGACAACACCTTCGCCACCCCTTGCCTGTTCCGTCCGTTCGAGCATGGCGCCGATCTGGTGATGCATTCGGCGACCAAGTTTCTCGGCGGGCACGGCGTGGCGATCGGCGGGGTGATCGTCGATGGCGGAAACTTCGATTGGGAAGCGACGGACAAATTCCCCACCCTCAGCGAGCCCTATGACGGCTATCACGGCCTCGATTTCGCCGAGGAGTTCGGCCCCGGCGCCTTCATCATGCGCGCCCGTGCCGAGGGCCTGCGCGATTTCGGCGCCTGCATGAGCCCGGCCAACGCGTTCTACATTCTGCAGGGCGTCGAGACCCTCTCGATGCGGGTCAAGCGCCATGTCGAGAATGCGCGCCACATCATCGCTTTTCTCGAAGGCCATGACGCGGTGAGCTGGGTGAGCTATCCGGAGCTCGCCTCCCACCCGGATCACAATCTCGCGGCGACGATACTGCCCGACGGCTGCGGCTCGATCTTCACCTTCGGCATCAAGGGCGGGCGCGAAGCCGGCCGTAAGTTCATCGAAGCGGTGGAGCTCTTTTCTCATCTCGCCAATGTCGGCGACGCCAAGAGCCTGGTCATCCACCCGGCCAGCACGACCCACCAGCAGATGGACGCGGCGGCATTGGAGCAGGCCGGCATCGGCGAGGACATGGTGCGTCTCTCCGTCGGCCTCGAAGACCCGGCGGATTTGACCGACGATCTCGCCCGCGCCCTCAAAGCGTCGCAAAGGAGCTAGGCGATGGAGCTCCAAGTCGACGGCCATTCCGTTTTTTGCGCCACCGGCGGCCAGGATTTCGATGCCAAGCTGCCGACCACCCTCTTTGTCCATGGCGCGTCGTTCGACCGCACCGTGTGGAAATTGCAGGCGCGTTATTTCGCCTGGCATGGCAGCAATGTGTTGGCCGTCGATCTGCCGGGCCATGGCCGCTCCGGGGGCGCGCCGCTGACGTCGATCGAGGCGATGGCCGATTGGCTCACCCGGGTGATGGACGCGGCCGGCGTCGAGAGCGCGGCGCTGGTCGGCCACAGCATGGGCGGCCAAGTAGCGCTCGATTGCGCCGGACGGCACAGCGCGCGCGCGCGGGCGCTGGCGATCCTCGGCGGCGCGCTGGCCATTCCGGTCAATGATGCGTTGCTGAAGCCGGCGGCGGCGGACGATCACGTCGCCTTCGACCTGTTGAATGTCTGGGGTTATGGCCGGCGCGCGCAATTCGGCGTGCACCGCATGCCCGGCCTCTGGATGATGCGGGGCGGTTTGCGGGTGATGGAGCGCGCCGCCAAGGGCGTGCTGCATACCGATCTCGCGGCGACCAACGCCTATGAGGCCGGCGCGGCCGCGGCCGCGGCGGTGACCTGCCCGGCCCTGGTGATCATCGGCGAAAAAGACCTGATGACGCCGGCCAAGGCGGGCCGTGCG
>CAZUVO010000287.1:0-3747 GCA_964623955.1 uncultured Rhizobiaceae bacterium | reverse complement strand
TCGACTTTCGAGTTGAAGCGCTCCCGGACGAGATGGAGATAGATCGGGCGCGTCTCGCCATAGACCGTTTGCCCCTTGGCGCGGGCATCGTTGAGCTCGTCCATGCTTTCCTCGCAGGAAAGATGCACGAGATAGACCGGCGCATCGGCGACACGCGCCAGGGCACAGGCGCGGTGGGCGGCCAGGCCCTCGGCGATGCGCGGGCGGGAATCCGGGAAATGTTTGACGTTCGACTTGCCCGCCGCCTCGAGCTGCCTGGTGATATAGGTGATGCAGCACTGATCTTCGCAATGGATGTTGGTCAGCGCCGAGCTTGCCGGCCATGTTCATGGCGGCGACATATTGCGGTGCATGCTCGTCGAACTCCGCCAATTCGGTCATGAAAATTTTGAAGCTGGTATGGCCCTCGGCCACGAGATCGCCCATCTCCTGCAGCATCTGATCGTCCGGCTTGAAGAGGGTCGGATGCAGGCCGTAATCGATAACGGTTTTGTCCTTGGCCTTGGCGCGCCAGCTCTCGACCGCTTCCATCAATGTCTGGCCGGGCGCCGGCAGGACATAGTCGATCACCGTGGTCACACCGCCGCAGGCCGCCTGCACGGTGGAAGAATGAAAATCATCGACCGTGCGCTTGCCCATCAATTCGAAATCTACATGGGTGTGGGCATCGACGCCGCCGGGAAAGACATATTTTCCGCCAACATCGATCTCCTTGCCGGCGGGGCCTAGCTCCTGGCCGATCTGTTTGATCTTGCCGCCTTCGATGCCGATATCGGCGATGAATTCCTCGGCATGGGTGACGACGGTGCCGTTGCGCAAGATGAGGTCCATAATCCGCTTCCTTTCCGCGAGCGAGGCCGAATCGGTATCGAATCGAAATTCCGCCAAATTATGACCCAGGCAGGTGCGAGTGGCCAGAAAGCTTCAGGCGCCTTGCGCCGCGAACTCGGCTAGCTCGTCGCGCATAATTTCGAGCGCCATGCGCAACAGACGCGCCGAGGCCTCGCGGGTCATGAAGCCGGAATGGGCAGTGAGCGTGACGCTCTCCAGGGCGAGCAGCGGATGATCGGCGGGGAGCGGCTCCTCGGGGAACACGTCGAGCCCGGCATGGGCAATCTTCGATTCCTTGAGCGCCGTGATCAGCGCCGCCTCGTCGATAACCCCGCCGCGAGCGGTGTTGACGAGAATCGCGTGCGGGCGCATCAAAGCGATGCGCCGGGCGTCGATCATGCCGGCGGTCTCGTCGGTCAGTGAAAGATGCAGCGAAACCACATCCGAGCGCGCCATGAGATCGTCAAGCTCACACTCCTCCGCCGGCAGGTCGCCCGGCACGCCACTCCGGTTCCACGCCAGCACCTTCATGCCGAGGCCATCACCAAGGCGCACCATCTCGCGGCCGATGCCGCCGGTACCGACGACGCCGAGGGTCTTGTGCTCGAACTCGATGGCATCGAGAGTCTCCCAATGGCCGGTGCGGATGGCGCGGTCCATCGATGCGATCCGCCGGCCGGCGGCGAACATCAGTGCTACCGCATGCTCCGCTACGGTGCGGTTGCCATAGTCACGGATCGTGCGCACACGAATGCCGATCTTTTCCGCCGCCTCGACGTCGATATAGCTCGACGCGCCGGTGCCCATGAAGACGATGGTCTTCAGCCCCGCGCAGGCGCGCAAAATATCTTCGTCCATTAAGGTATGGTCGTTGATCGCGCCGACGGCGCCGGCCAGCAGCCCCGGCGTGTCGCCGCCCGGCGGGTCGCCGATATTCATCACCAGATCGGGGACGATGGCGCGCAGCTCTTCGCCGTAAAGCTGGCCGAGAAATTCGGGACAGTCGATGAAGACGGCTTTTCCCGTCATATGCTGTCGAGCGCCTCGTCGAGGGGCGTCTTGCCGTCGAGGATATCGAAGGTTTTGCCGATGGTGTTGTCGCGTGTGAGACACCCGACCAAGACCTTGGCGACATCCTCGCGGCCGATCTTGCCGGCCTTGTCGAGCTTGCCGAGGGTGGGGGCGATGTCGAGCAGCTCATGGCTCGGCTCGTCGGTGAGATAGCCCGGGCGCACCACGGTCCAGTTCATCAAGCTCATGCGCAAACGGTCGTCCGCCGCTTTTTTGGCGGTGAGATAATGCTGCAGACTTTCCGGCCCGGATTCCGGATCGTCCGTATTCATCGAGCTCAGCATGATGAAGCGCCGGACGCTTTTGCGTTCGCAGGTTTCCATCAGGCTGATGGCGCCATGAAAATCCACATCGACGGTCTTTTCCGGCCCGGTCTTCGAGCCCGAGCCGGCAACGAAAATACAGGCCCGGTTCTTGCCCACCGCATAGCCCAGCGGTTTTTCCAGATCGCCCGCCACAATCTCGGCGCCGAGCGCCTCCAATTCGTCGCGCTGATCGTAATTGCGCACCATGGCGCGCGGCGTATGGCCGGCTGCCTTCAGGAGCGGCAGGATATGGCGCCCGGTTCGTCCGCTCGCGCCGACTACAAGTATGTCCATGATAGTCTCATCTCCACTTTCCGAATCATCTCGATTATGCCATGAAACAGCGGCAATTGAGGGAGATCATAATGTCGTCGATCACGGACATCCATGCCCGCGAAATTCTGGACAGCCGCGGCAATCCCACGGTCGAAGTGGACGTCGCGCTGAAGAGCGGCGCCATGGGCCGCGCGGCGGTGCCGTCGGGCGCGTCGACCGGCGCCCATGAGGCGGCCGAGCGGCGCGACGGCGATCAGGCGCGCTATGGCGGCAAGGGCGTGCGTGGCGCCGTGGCTGCGGTCGAGGATGAAATCTTTGCCGCGCTCAGTGGCATGTCGGCCCACGAGCAGAGCCTGATCGACAGCATGCTGATCGAGCTCGACGGCACGCCCAACAAGGCACGCCTCGGCGCCAATGCGACGCTCGCCGTCAGTCTCGCCGTGGCCAAGGCCGCGGCGGCCGATCTCGGCCAGCCGCTCTACCGCTATCTCGGCGGGGTTCAAGCGCGCACCCTGCCGGTGCCGATGATGAACATCCTGAATGGCGGCGCGCATGCGGACAACGCCATCGATTTCCAGGAATTCATGATCATGCCGGTCGCCGCGCCGACCATCGCTGATGCGGTGCGCGCCGGCGCGGAGATTTTCCAGGCGCTGAAAACGCGCCTTTCCGACGACGGCCTCAGCACCAATGTCGGCGACGAAGGTGGCTTCGCGCCCGACCTCGCCAGTACGGGCGAGGCGCTCGATCTGGTGATGAAGGCGATTGAGGCGGCGGGCTACCGCGCCGGCGAGGATGTCGTCCTCGCGCTCGATGTGGCGGCGACCGAGTTTTACGCCGACGGCAAATATAATCTCGCGGGCGAGGGCAGGAGCCTTTCCGCCGAGGAGATGGTCGCGCTTTATGCCGACTTGACGGCGAAATATCCCATCGTTTCCATCGAGGACGGTTTGGCGGAAGACGATTGGGAAGGCTGGGCGGCGCTCACTCAAGCGCTCGGTGAGCAAGTGCGCCTCGTCGGCGACGATCTCTTCGTCACCAACACCGCGCGTCTCGCGCGTGGCATCGAAGAAGGCGTGGCCAACGCCATTCTGGTCAAGGTCAATCAGATCGGCACGTTGAGCGAAACCCTGGAAGCGGTGGAGATGGCCCAGCGTGCCGGTTACGCGGCGGTGATATCGCACCGCTCCGGCGAGACCGAGGATGTCACCATCGCCGATCTCGCGGTGGCGACCAATTGCGGCCAGATCAAGACCGGCTCGCT
>CAZUVO010000286.1:0-3747 GCA_964623955.1 uncultured Rhizobiaceae bacterium | reverse complement strand
CCTCGCCAAGCTCGGCCGGACGGACACCCTCCTCGTCGAGCGCAACCAATTGACTTCGGGCACGACATGGCATGCCGCGGGGCTGATCATGCAGTTGCGATCGACCCACGCGCTGACCGAACTGGCGCGCTACAATGTCGAACTCTATTCGAGCCTCGAGGCCGAGACCGGCCAGGCGACGGGCTTCAAGCAAAACGGCACGCTCGGCGTCTGCCGCACCAAGGACCGGCTGTTCGAGACGCGGAATGTCGCCTCGATCGCCAAGAGCTTCGATATCGAAGCCCATATCATCACCCCGGCGGAAGCGAAGGAGATCTATCCGGCGATCGATGAGAGCGTCATCGAAGGCGCCATCTATATCCCCAAGGACGGCCAGACCAACCCGGTCGACACCACCATGTCGCTGATCGCCGGGGCGCGGCAGAACGGCGTGAAAATCGTCGAGAACTGTCCCGTCGGCAAGCTGGAACGTCTCGCGTCCGGCGAATACCGCGTGGAGAGCAGCCAAGGCGCCGTGCAATGCGAGACGCTGATCCTCGCCTGCGGCCTTTGGACCCGCGATCTCGCGGCCCAGCTCGGCGTGCGCGTGCCGCTCTATGCGTGCGAACATTTCTATGTGGTGACCGAAGCACTCGACGCCGCGACACCCAATCTGCCGGTGCTGCGCGACACGGATGGCCATGTCTATGTCAAGGAGGACGCCGGAAAATGGCTGGTCGGCGCCTTCGAGCCTACCGGCAAGCCCTTGCGCATGGATCAATTGCCCGGCGACAGCGCTTTTATCCAATTGCCTGAGGATTGGGACCATTTCGAGCTACCCTACTCGAAGGCGATGGAGATCCTGCCGGATTTGGAGAATGCCGGGATCCACACGTTCCTCAACGGGCCGGAGAGCTTCACCCCCGACCTCCTCTTCGCCCTCGGTGAAGCACCGGGCCTGCCCAATTGTTTCATCTCGGCGGGCTATAACTCCGAGGGCATCGAGTTCGGCCCGGGCGCCGGGCGGGCGCTTGCTGAATGGATCGTCGAAGGCGAGCCGACTTTCGACCTCAGCAATGTCGACGTGGCGCGGTTCCACCCGTTCCAGATCAACAAGACCTATCTGCACGAGCGTACGGCGGAGATCCTCGGCCTCCACTACAAGCCGCACTGGCCGCATTATCAGCCGGAATCCTCGCGCAATGTGCGCAAGAGCGTGCTGCACGACCGTTGGGCGGCGTTGAACGCCAGCTTCGGCGAAGGCATGGGCTGGGAACGGGCGATGTGGTTCGCCCCCGAGGGGGAATCGAACGAGAATGTCTATTCCCACACGCGGCCCAACTGGTTCGGACCCGTGGCCGAGGAATGCCGCGCGGCGCGCGAAGCGGCGATCCTTCTCGATCAAAGCTCGTTCGGCAAGCATCTCGTCCAGGGCCGGGATGCGGTGCCGTTCCTGCAACGCCTCTGCGCCGGCAATATCGACGTGCCGATCGGCAAGCTGGTCTATACCCATATGCTGAACAATCGCGGCGGCATCGAAACGGATATCACCGTCAACCGCCTCGCCGAGAACCGCTTTTTGATCATCTCCTCGGCGACGATCCACCCGCGCGACAAGGCGTGGATCGAGCGCCATATCACCGGCGAGGAGAATGTCACGCTGACCGATGTGACCTCGGGATATGCCGTGCTCTCCCTGCAAGGCCCGAAATCGCGCGATATCCTGTCGCACCTGACCGATGCCGATCTCGGCAACGACGCCTTCCCCTTCGCCACCTCACAGGAGATCGATGTCGCCTACGCCCGGGTGATCGTCAATCGTCTCACTTATGTCGGCGAGCTCGGCTGGGAACTGCATATCCCGACGGAATTCGCCCAAGGTGTGTGCGACGCGGTGCTGGAGGCGGGTGAAGGACACGGCTTGAAGCCGGCCGGTTATCACGCCCTCGAACATCTCCGCTCGGAACGCGCCTACCGCGAATATGAGCTCGATTTGACGCCGGAGGATACGCCCTTGGAGGCCGGCCTCGGCTTCACGGTCAAGCTCGACAAGCCCGGCGGCTTTATCGGCCGCGATGTGCTCGTGCGCCAGAAAGAAGCCGGACCGCTCCCTAAACGCCTCGTCATGTTCAAGCTACGCGATGCGGAGCCGGTGCTGTTCCACGAGGAGCTCATCCGACGCGATGGCGAGATCCTCGGCTATATCAGCTCGGGCGCCTATGGCTTTACCCTCGGCGCTTCGGTGGGTATGGGCTATGTCAATCACCCGGACGGCGTTACCAAGGAATTCGTCGCGAGCGGCGCGTGGGAGATCGAGATTGCCTGCGAACGCTATCCGGCGGATGCATCCTTGAGCGCCTTTTACGATCCGAAAGGCGAACGGGTGAAAATTTAACCGCCCTTGGAGAAGACCCATCATGCCCGAGGATTCGGAAAAGGGTTTGGCTTCGGCCCTGGATGAAGGCCGCGCGCAGCTAAGCGCCGGCCGTTCGCGGGAGGCCGAGGCTATGTTTCGCCGCGTGCTGGCGGCCGATCCCGATAATCCGGATGCGCTCTTTCACCTCGGCGCGCTCGCGCTCCAGCAAGGCAAAAACGATGCGGCGGCTGAATTGTTCGCCAAGGCCATCGCCGCGAACGAAAATATTTCCGACTACCACATCAATCTCGGCATCGCGCTGAGCGGCCTGGGCAGGCCGGACGAGGCCATGGCGGCCTTCGACAAAGGCGTGGCACTGGCGCCAGACAATGCCGCGGCCCATTTCAATCTGGGCGTTGGCTTGCAGGGCTTCGGCCGGCTTGCGGACGCGGCGGCATCCTACCGCGAAGCCTTGCGCCTGCAGCCCGATCTGGCCGTCGCGCAGCGTAATTTGGGCGCCGTGCTGTTGGGTCTCGGCGATATGCCGAACGCCATGGCCGTGTTCCGCGCGGCGGTGACTTCAAATCCCGGCGATGCCGGCGCGCATTATAATTTAGGCACCGCACTGAAAGCCGCTGGCCATCCGGAAGAGGCCGAGCGGGCCCTGCGCGAAGCAATCTCCTTGGCGCCCGATTTCGCCAATGCGCATATCAATCTCGGCAATCTGCTGCGCGAGAGGGGCCAGCCGGCCGAGGCCATCGCCTGTTACGAAAACGCCCTGGCGCTGAATCCCGAGCTCGCCGCGGCCCATAGCAATATGAGCGCGGCGCTGCTTGACCGAGGCAAGACGGACGAAGCGTTGGCGACGGCACGCAAAGCCCTGGCGCTGGCACCGGACGATGCCGGTGCGCAGTACAATTTAGGCAACGCACTCAGGGCGCAAGGCAAGACGACCGACGCGATTGCCGCTTTCGAGGCCGCGATCGGCCTGAAGCCGGACTATGCCAACGCGCACAACAATCTGGCCGCCGCGCTGCAGGACCAAGGCGAGTTGGTGCCGGCGGAACACGCCTTCCGCAACGCCGTGGAGTCCAAGGCCGATTTCACCGAGGCGCACAACAATCTCGGCAACGCGTTAAAGGATCAGGGGCGCCTGGACGAGGCCCTGAAATGTTACCGCCGCGCCGTGGAAATCGATCCGGGTTTCGACGAAGCGCACAGCAATCTCCTCTACTGCCTCAACTTCCACCCCAAACTCGACGCGGCGCAAATTTTCGCCGCCCATCGGCGCTGGGGAGAGGGTTGTGAGTCGCGCGTTCCAGCCAGGGGGGCAACTTATCTGGATAGACGCGACGTCGGACTGTAAAGCCCCCGTTCTATGTACCACTACCTGATAGAGTCTCGGGCACCGG
>CAZUVO010000285.1:0-3753 GCA_964623955.1 uncultured Rhizobiaceae bacterium | reverse complement strand
GTCCCAGAGGCGCGGCACCCAGGGGCCGGCGGCGGCGATAACCTGCTCCACTTCGATGCGGCCCTTGTCTGTCTCGACCGCCGTGATGGCGCCGGAATTGCTGCCGCTGATCATGCCGGTCACTTCGGTGCCGGAGAGGATGCGCACGCCGGCGGCCTCCGCCTTGTCGGCGAGGCCGTAGAGCGAGGCCGTGTTGTTGGCGTAGCCGCCGCGCTTTTCGTGCAGGATGGAGGTGATGCCCTCGGCCCGCCAATCGCTGAAGATGCCGCGCATATAAGTGCGGCAGGCGTCCGCGCCCTCGATAAACTCGGATTCATAGCCGATCGATTTCTGCTCGGCGGCGATCTGAGCGACATCGCCACGCATCGATTCCGGGCTGATCTGCATATAGCCGACGGCGTGGAAATGATAGGCCTCCGGATCGCTCTCCCAGACATCGACGCATTCCGCCATCAATTCGCGCATGGCGGGCTGGAAGTAATTGTTGCGGATCACGCCGCAGGCGATGCCCGATGCGCCGGACGCGATGCCGCCCTTGTCGACCACCAGAATATCCTCGCCGCTGCCCTGGCCCTTGGCCTTGAGCGCGGTGGCGAGATGATAGGCGGTACTCAGGCCGTGGATGCCGGCGCCGATGATGAGATATTTGACCTGTTTGGGAGTCACGCGCGGCCCTCCGCGTGGCGCGGCGCCGACGAAAGTGCCGAATCCGTCTTGTACCAATTTCTAAATTGGTCTAATATTAGACCCCTGACCGAAACCAAAATTATCACCCGAGCACCCCTGTTCATGCAGATGATTGGTTATATTGGGCAAATTAAACCGGTTCGCGATGTTATTTGCAAGCCAAATAAGCGTAAAATTGGTCTAACCAAATGGACGTGATAACCGACTCCGCGCCCTTGCGCCTGGCGAGCGAACTGCGCGAACGCATCCTGCGGGGAGATATTCGCGACGGCGAGCGCCTGCCCGCCGAACGGCGCATGGCGGACTCCCATGGCCTCGCGCGCGGCACGGTTCGTGAGGCGCTGCGCCTTCTCGAGCAGGGCGGCCTGATCGCGCGGCGGCGCGGCAGCGGCAGCTATGTGACAAGCCCGGCGGAACATGAGGCCGGCGAGCGCGACGACGTCGCCGAGATCACCAGCCCGCTACAATTGCTCGAAGTGCGCCTCGCGCTCGAAGCGCAAATGGTCCGCCTCGCCGCGCGCAACATGACGGCGCGCGATATCGCCGGGCTGGAAGAGGCGCTTAGCCATATGGAGGGTGCCGAGCGCGACGAGGAGACCTTCTCGCACTGGGACAAGATCTTTCACCTGCGCATCGCCGAGGGCACGCGCAATCCGCTGATGATCACGATCTACGGCCAGATTAACCATGTGCGCACCCATGACCGCTGGCAATCTGTGAAGGGCGCGATCCTCACGCCCACGCGCATCCGCGAATATAACGGCCATCACCGCGAGGTGTTCGACGCCATCCGCCGGCGCGACCCGGAAACCGCCGTCGCCCGCATGAACACCCACCTCCTCCTCGCCCAGCAGGATCTGCTGGTCCCGCCCAGCGCCAACACTGAAATTTAATAAGCGTGGCGGTAGCGGGCGAAGATCTGGTCCGGCGCGGTGCTTCTGGCGTAATCGGCCTCCCAACTCTTGATGCTGATGAAGCTGTCATAGAGCTCGTCGGCGAACCAGGCGCGCGCGACCTCGTCCGCCTTTAGCGCCTCCAGCGCCGCGTCGAGGCTCGCCGGCAGCGCGGTGATGCCGGCTTCCTCGCGGGCTTCCTCGGTCATCTCGGCGGGATCGATCTCGGCCGGCGGCGGCAGGGTCATGTCGCCGCGAATGCCTTCGAGGCCGGCCCGGGCGAGCACGCCGAGGGCGAGATAAGGCGAGGCGGTGCAATCGGCGGCGCGCATTTCGATATTGAAGCCCTTGGCCGAATTTTCCGGATCGCGCGAGATGCCCGGCATGATACGGAGCGCCGCCTCCCGGTTCTGCAATCCGATGCAGCGATAGCCGGAGCTCCAATGATGCGGCCCAAGGCGGTGATAAGAGACCGGCGACGGCGCGGTGAAAGCGAGCACCGCCTCCATGTGCTTAAGCACGCCGGCGCAAAACTGCGCCGCGGTTTCGCCGAGGCCGAGCGGCCCGGCGCCGTCGCTGGTGACATTGCGCCCCTGGCTGTCCGCGAGACTCAGGTGAATATGGCTGCCATTGCCGACATGGCTCGGCGTCGGCTTGGGCGAGAAGCTCGCGCGCAGGCCCTGGCGGCGCGCCGCCTCGCGGGTGATTTCGGCCGAGATGAGTGCCGCGTCGGCGGCTTTCAGGGCGTCGCGGGGATGGCAGCTTATTTCATATTGGCCACGGCCATATTCCGGCTCGACCGTCTCCGGCGCGACGCCGGCGGCGGTGAGCATATGCTCGAGCCGGGTGAGAAAGCCGTGCTGGGCGGCGGCGGCGCGGAACGAGAACGGCGCCTCGGTGACGAAATCCTCGCCTTCGAGGAGAAATTCCAGCTCGAAGGCGGCGATCAGATCGAGCCCGGTCTCCGTTTTGAGGTCGGCGATGGCGTCGCGGCAGAACTGCCGCACACAGGCGCCCCACGGCTCGCCGGGCGCGGGGCGCGATTCGCAAATGACCGCATGAATGGCCGGATGCTCGCCCTCGGCAGGGATCTCGAAGCGCGTCTCGGGATCGGGGATCTGTCGCACCTCGTCGACCGGCCCCCAGGGATTGTCGGCGAGATGCTCGAACGGCGTCATCGCCTGGCCGGCATTGGCCCAGCCGAGGCCGCTCTCCAGCCGGCTGTCATAATCCCCGATCGGCACGCCCCTTGTGCGGGCCATGCCCACGAGATCGCTCCACACCAAATAGATCAACCCGTCTTCGCTCATCCGCCAGGCTCTCTCCTCGTTTGCGCATCCTAGCGCGGGCGAGAATGTAACCCAATTCCGTCGGTTGTGGAGCAATTCCGTGACGCGGCGGAATTTGCCAGGAGCAGGTAATTACCCGATGATGCTGCGAACGACAAATGTTGCGGTTGCGCTCGGCGGCGTCACGCGTGAGGTCGTCGCGCGAGCCGTTCGATTGGGAGGTCGACCATGACCGACGCATCTGGACAGGACATCGCCCGGCCGTTGTCCCGCTACTCGCCGTTTCGCCGCGCCGGAAACCTCGTCTACTTTTCCGGCATCGTGGCGGCGGACGCGGCCTCGGGGCAACTTATCAGGGGCTATGACGACGTCCCCGAGGAGGTCCGCGTGGCGATCGGCGCGACCGGCGAGATGTCGAGCGATGCCAAGGACGGCCCGATTGCGGCGCAGTCCTGGTTCGTCCTCGACAATCTGCGCAGGACCGTGGCCGCCGCCGGCGGTACGCTGGACGACGTCGTCAAGCTGACCCAGTATTTCCGCGACTTGCGAGATTTTCCGATCTACAACCGCATCCGCGCGACGTTCTTTCCCGGCGAGCCGCCGGCGAGTACGGTGGTGCGCGTCGCCGAGCTTCTGCCGACTCCGAATTCGCTTCTCGAGGTCGAGGCGATCGCCCACATTCCGGAGGATCGCGGCTGAGCGCGACCGCGCGCCATCGCCTTCCACCTGCTCGGGATTTGCTCTTTTATGTCTACGCAAATGCGTCGTCGCGGGTGAAGCCACCTGCTCGGGATTTGCTCTTTTATGTCTACGCAAATGCGTCGTCGCAGGTGAAGCCACCTGCTCGGGATTTGCTCTTTTATGTCTACGCAAATGCGTCGTCG
>CAZUVO010000284.1:0-3760 GCA_964623955.1 uncultured Rhizobiaceae bacterium | reverse complement strand
CATGGTGTGGGCGACCGATGTCTGCGTGCCGATCTCGCGCCTCGCCGAATGCCTGTTGGAGACCAAATCCGATATCGACGAAAACGGCCTGCTCGCGCCCATCGTCGGCCATGCCGGCGACGGCAATTTCCATGTCGGATTTTTGTTGGAGCCGGGCAATGACGAGGAATTGGCGTCGGCCAAGCGGGTCAATGACAAGATGATCGCCCGGGCGTTGGAAATGGGCGGCACCTGCACCGGCGAGCATGGCATCGGCGTCGGCAAGATCGGCTATATGAAGGCCGAGCACGGCGATTCGGTAGAGGTCATGCGCATGATCAAGCGCTCGATGGACCCGCAGAACCTGATGAACCCGGGCAAAATCTTCGCCTCATGACGGCCGGCGCAACCATCCAGCCGCGCCGCAGCCTGATCTTCACCCCGGGCAACCGGCCCGACATGTTTCCCAAGGCGCTCAAGACCGGCGCCGATATCGTCACTGTCGATCTCGAAGACGCCATCGCGCCCCAGCACAAGGATGAAGCGCGCGACAAAACCCTCGCCCTGTTCGCCGATCTGCCGGAGACTGGCGGTATAGAATGCATGGTGCGCGTCAATTCCCTACGCAGCGCCGACGGCCTCAGGGATTTGACCGCGATCATCGCCGCCGCGACGCCGCCCGCCGCGATCATGTTGCCCAAGGTGAAATCGGCCGAGGAAATCGAGCTGCTCGACGAACTGCTGATCGATGGCTGCGCCGATATCCGCTTTCACGTCATCATCGAGACCAATGATGGGCTCGACCGCTGCTATCAGATCGCCAAATCCAGCCCGCGCATCGATTCCCTCCTGTTCGGCGCCGTCGACATGGCGGCGGAACTGCGCGTGGCACCCGAATGGGAACCTCTCTTTCGTGCCCGCTCGCAACTGGTGCATGCCGCAGCCGGCGCCGGCCTCGATCTGATCGACGTGCCGTTTCTCGATCTCGAAGATATGGCCGGCCTTAAGGAGGAGGCGGAGCGTTCCGCCGCCCTCGGCTTCACCGGCAAAGGCGCGATCCACCCCAAGCAGATCGCCACCCTCAACAAGGCGTTCAGCCCGACGGACGCCGAGATCGACTATGCGCGCCGCGTCATCCAGGCTTTCGAGGAAGGCGATTCCGGTCTCGTGCTGGTCGACAACAAGCTGATCGAAGCGCCGGTGCTGCGCTCCATGTACCGCATCCTCGCGGTCGCCGAGGCGGCGCGTAGCAATTAAACGTGCTGACCGCCATTGATGTGGATCTCGGCGCCGTTGATATAGGCCGATTCCGGCGAGCATAGGAATTTGATCGTTTTGGCGATCTCCATCGGGTTACCGAGCCGGCCGAGGGGAATGTTTCGCTCGACGATATCCTCCGTGCCCGGCGAGAGGATCGAGGTTTCGATCTCTCCCGGCGCGATGGCATTCACCCGTACGCCGAATTCGCCGAACTCATGGGCAAGCTCGCGGGTCAGCGCGGCGAGCGCGGCCTTGGAGCAGGCATAGGCGGTGCCGGCGAAGGGATGCACCCTGGAGCCGACGATCGAGGTGACGTTGACGATGGTGCCGCCGGTCTGCCGCAGCGGCTCGGCGAGCCCGCGCGCCAGCATGGCGGTGGCGACGAGATTGACGTTGAGCACCTCATTCCAGGTGCGGTAGTCGCTCTCCAGCACACCGAGCCGTTCGCCCGCCGGCCCCTTCGGCGAAATGCCGGCATTGTTGACCAGGGCGTCGAGGCCGTGCGCGCCGATGCGCACGACCACCTCGTCGATCAGTTTGCCATAGGCTTCGGGATCGGCGAGATCGGCCTGCACATGATTGTCGGCGCCACCCGGCCAGGGGCAGCTTGCATCGAACGGGTGGCGCGAGACCGTCAGCACCCGCCAGCCATCGTCATCGAACAGTTTCACCGTCGCATGGCCGATGCCCCGGCTCGCGCCGGTCAGCAGCATGGTTTTTTGTTCCGTTGCCATCGGCCTATTTGCTCAGCTCGCGCATGGCCTGATCGAGGCCGTCGAGGGTGAGGGGATACATGCGGTCCTCCATCATCTCCTGAATGAGTTTGATCGAGGGGCTGGTGTGCCAGCCGCGCTGGCGCAGCGGGTTGAGCCAGACGGTGTTGGGATAGGCGCGCAGCATCCGCTTGAGCCACACCTCGCCCGCCTCCTCGTTGAAATGTTCGACGCTGGCGCCGGGATAGACGATCTCATAGGGGCTCATGAAGGCATCGCCGACGAACACCACCTTATATTCCGAATTATAGCTGTTGATCAGCTCCCAGGTGGCGAATTGCTCGCTGCGCCGGCGGCGATTGTCGCGCCAAACGCTCTCATAGAGGCAATTGTGAAAATAAAAATGTTCGAGATGCTTGAACTCGCTCTTCGCCGCCGAGAACAGCCGCTCGCAGCCCTCGACATGGGCGTTCATCGAGCCGCCGACATCGAGCAGTAGCAAGACCTTCGCCGCATTGTGGCGCTCCGGCACCATGCGGAGGTCGAGCCAGCCGCCATTCTTCGCCGTCGAATGGATGGTGTCGTCCATATCGAGCTCGCTCACGGCCCCCTCGCGGGCGAAACGGCGGAGACGGCGGAGCGCGATCTTCATGCCGCGGGTGCCGAGCTCCACCTCGCCGTCGAGATCGCGGAATTCGCGCTTGTCCCACACCTTGACCGCACGCCCCTGGCGGCCCTCGTGCTGGCCGATGCGCACGCCCTCGGGATTGTAGCCATAGGCGCCGAACGGCGAGGTGCCGGCGGTGCCGATCCATTTGCTGCCGCCTTCATGGCGGCCTTCCTGCTCGGCAAGGCGTTCGCGCAGCGTCTCCATCAGCTTGTCCCAGCCGCCCATCGCCTCGACCTTGGCCATCTCTTCTTCCGTCAGATGGAGCTCCGCCAGGCGCTTCAGCCACTCCTCCGGAATCTCCACTTCCTCGTCATCCGCCGAGACCCGCTCAAGGCCCTTGAAGACATGGCCGAACACCTGGTCAAAGCGGTCGAGATGGCGCTCGTCCTTCACCAGCAGCGCGCGCGAGATGTAATAGAATTCGTCGACGCTGTAATCCGCCAAGCCCTTGTCCATCGCCGCCATCAAATCGAGATATTCCGGCAGCGAGACCGGTACCCGTACCCGCTTCAATTCCCTGAAGAGGTTCTGGAACAAGGCCCGCTCCTTGGTATTAGCGCTGTTCGCGCCGGTTGAGGAAGGCGATGCGTTCGAAGAGCTGCACATCCTGCTCCGATTTTAGCAGCGCGCCGTAGAGCGGTGGGATGAGCTGCGAGGAGTCGGTCGCGCGCAGATCTTCCGGCGAGATGTCCTCGGCCATCAGCAGCTTGAGCCAATCGAGCAGTTCCGAGGTCGACGGCTTCTTCTTCAGGCCCGGCGCCTCGCGGATATCGTAAAAAAGACCGAGCGCCGCGCTCACCAGGCGCTTTTTAATGTCGGGATAATGCACCGCGACGATGCGCTCCATGACCTCCCGGTCGGGGAAGCGGATGTAGTGGAAGAAGCAGCGGCGGAGAAAGGCGTCCGGTAGTTCTTTCTCATTGTTTGAGGTGATGATGATGACCGGCCGGTGATTGGCGCGGATCGTCGCTTGCGTCTCGTAGACATGGAATTCCATGCGGTCGAGTTCGAGCAAGAGATCGTTGGGAAACTCGATATCCGCCTTGTCGATCTCGTCGATCAGCAGCACCGGGCGCTGTTCGTGCTCGAACGCCTCCCATAGTTTGCCGGGCAGGATGTAGTTGGAAATATCCTTCAC
>CAZUVO010000283.1:0-3791 GCA_964623955.1 uncultured Rhizobiaceae bacterium | reverse complement strand
AAGTTCGGCACCATTCGTCGTTGCACGACCTTGGCCGCGTCTTCGTAGAACCGTATCGACGCTAGCAGGATGTTTTTTTACAAAGTGGTGATGCCGTGGCGCGCGGTCCTGATCGCGTGGATTGATGCCTTTGCTAAGGTCTGCTCGGGTTTCGTGATCTCAATATGTCTATTTGGGCTTCCACTCACGAGCGAGTATTTGCGCTTCGGCAATCTGCGCTGGGGTCATCTCGCCCTTCAATATGTCTTGGGATGTGAATGCCTCCCAATGTCCTTGGCTGGCCGCAACGAAAAACCACATTAGGGCTTGAACATAGTCCCGTGGCACGCCTTGGCCCTCGTAGTACATGAGGCCGAGGTTGTTCAGGGCGATGGCGTTGCCCCGGTCGGCGGCCTCGCGGAACCACTTCAGCGCCTCGGCATAGTCCTGCGGCACGCCCAGGCCCAAGACGTACATGAAGCCCAGGTTCGCCTGGGCTGGGGCATCGCCCTGGTCGGCGGCCTTGCGGTACCACTTCAGCGCCTCGGCATAGTCCTGCGGCACTCCGAGGCCCTGATGGTACAGTGCGCCGAGGCTGTTCTGGGCGTGAGCGTTGTCCTGGTCGGCGGCCTTTTGGTACCACCTCAGCGCCTCGGCATAGTCCTGCGGCACGCCCAGGCCAAAGTTGTACATGAGGCCGAGGCTGTTCTGGGCGTGAGCGTTGCCCTGCTCGGCGGCCTTTCGGTACCACTTCACCGCCTCGGCATCGTCCTGCGGCACGCCCTCGCCAAGTTGGAACAGTGCGCCGAGGCTGTTCTGAGCTGCCGCGTCGCCCTGCTCGGCCAGAGGCCGCCATTCTCGTAACGCCGCCGCGTAATCGCCGCGCTGGTACGCTTCAATCCCGGCCTTAAAGTCTTGAGCCGCCACCGGTGTGACGAATTGGAGAATGAGGGCGACAAGTGCGGTTCTGACAACGATATTCATGACTCTGCCTCTCTCGTTCGCACCATTGTATCAATGGTAAGAAATACCGCTAGTAGCTGTGTGGCTGGCGGGCGGAGATATTTTGCAGCGATTGGCTGAGCCTATAAGCCGTCCGTTCAGTTTCAACAACGGCTGTATTCAGCCAGCCTGGATTTTGTCCGCTCTCCACCCGATAACGGACATGCGCTATTGTTGAACAAAATTCGTTGTAATAATCCTGCTAAATGTTCCCCTGTCCGTTCTCCTGAGGTAAATTAAACTGAATATTCAGATAGAATATTACCTGTAACCCATTGAAATAAGTGGTGGGCGCTACTGGATTTGAACCAGTGACCCCCGCCGTGTGAAGACGGTGCTCTCCCACTGAGCTAAGCGCCCACTCGGCGCGATATAAGGCCCTCGGCGTCGCCGCTGTCAAGCGTCAGGGAAATTCTTTCAACAGCGCCGGCAGGTCGGTGAAATCGGCGAGCACGGCATCGGCGCCGAGGTCATGGGCGGGCTTCGCGCTATAGCCATAGGCGACGGCCACCACCTTGATGCCGGCATTCCTCGCCGCCGCTACGTCGGTCGCGGTGTCGCCGATCATTACCGTGCGCTCCGGCGCCGCGCCGAGGCGCTCGATGGCTTCATGGAGATGGGCGGCGTCGGGCTTCTTGGCGCTGACAGTGTCGGCGCAAAGTACGGCGCCGAACAGGTCGGCGAGGCCGAAATGGCCGAGCAATTGTTCGGTCGTTTTGCTGGTGCGGTTGGTGCAGACGGCGAGCGCCATGCCGGAGCCGTGAATCTCCGCCAGCACATCCGGCACGGCCGGGTAGGGGCGGGTGTTTTGGGTCATCAGCTCACGGTAATGGGCCAGCAAGCGTTCGACCATCGCCGGCAGCTCGGCCTCCTCGAAGCTCGCACCCTGTTTGATCAGCACCTGTTCCAGCAGATTGCGCGCGCCGTCGCCGGCGCGGGTGCGGTAGGCACCGTAATCCACTTCGGCATGGCCGAGTTCGCCCAACAGGCAATTGAGCGCGGCGATGATGTCCGGCGCGGAATCGACCAAGGTGCCGTCGAAATCGAACAGCACCGCATCCCAGTTTTTTCGCATTTTCGCCGCAATTCCTCCCGACAAATAGATAATCCGCCAATGCGGGCTGGCAAACCGGCGCGAATCGGCGGATCATAGCGCTAACAATGCGATTCTAGCATATGATCGACAGCCATACATGACCGAGACCGCTATCGTCATCCTCGCCGCCGGCAAGGGCACGCGCATGAAGTCGCGCACGCCGAAAGTGCTGCATGCCATCGCCGGCGAGCCCATGCTGCACCATGTGGTGGCGACGGCGTGCGAGCTGGAGCCGGCGCGCCTGGTTTTGGTGCTCGGGCCGGATATGGAAGACGTCACGCGCGGCGTGCCGGATGCCGATATCGCCATCCAGCAGGAGCGCCTCGGCAGCGGCCATGCGGTGCTCATGGCGCGCCAGGCGCTCGACGGCTTCGCCGGCGATGTGCTGGTGCTCTATGGCGATGTGCCGCTGATCACGGCGGAGACGCTGCGCGCCCTCCTGGCGGCGCGGCGGACCGGCGCCGCGGTCGCCGTGCTTGCCTTCGAGCCGGAGGATAGCGCCGCCTATGGCCGCCTCATGCTCGGCCCCGGCGGCGGTTTGGAGCGCATCGTCGAGCGGCTCGATTCCGACGACAGCCATGCCGGTCTCACCCTGTGCAATTCCGGCATCATTGCGGTCGACGGCCAACATCTCTTCACGCTCCTCGACGGCATCGGCAACGACAATGCCAAGGGCGAGTACTACCTCACCGATATCGTCGCGGGCGCGCGGGCGCGTGGGCTCGATTGCGTCCATGCCATGGCCGGCGAGGAAGAGGTGATGGGCATCAATGACCGCGCCCAGCTCGCCGAGGCCGAGGCGGCGCTGCAAAACCGCCTGCGCGTGGCGGCGATGAAGAACGGCGCCACCCTGATCGACCCGGCGAGCGTCTGGTTCAGCCGTGACACGAAGCTCGGCAGCGACGTTATCGTCGGCCCGCACACCTGGTTCGGCCCCGGCGTCGCTGTCGCCGACGGCGTCGAGATCCGCGCTTTTTGCCATCTCGAGGGTGCGACGGTGGGCGCCGGCGCGACCGTCGGGCCTTATGCGCGCCTCCGTCCCGGGGCGGAGATCGGCCCGGGGGCCCATATCGGCAATTTCGTCGAGATCAAGAAAGCGCGCGTCGAAAAGGGTGCGAAAATCAATCATTTGAGCTATATCGGCGATGCGCGAGTGGGTGCCGGGGCCAATATCGGCGCGGGCACGATCACCTGCAATTATGACGGCTTCACCAAGTCGTTGAGCGATATCGGCGAAGGCGCCTTCATCGGCTCCAATTCGGCGCTGGTGGCGCCGGTGGTGATCGGCGACGGCGCGGTGGTCGCGGCGGGCAGCGTGATCGTCAGCGATGTTGCGCCGGACGCCATCGCGGTGGCGCGCGGCGAGCAGAGCGAGCGCGAAGGCGCGGCGGCCCGCCGTCGTGACAAGAAGAGCGGGCGCGAGAAGAAGAGCGGGCAGGGCAAGGGATAGCATAGGCTGTGTGCGGAATTGTTGGCGTAATCGGCGAATCGGACGCCGCGCCCCGGATCGTCGAGGGGCTGCGGCGGCTCGAATATCGCGGCTATGATTCAGCCGGCATCGCCACATTGGTGAATGGCGGTATCGATCTCCGCCGCGCCGAGGGCAAGCTGACCCATCTCGAAAACCTTCTGGCCGAGCGGCCGGTGACCGGCGCGCTTGGCATCGGCCATACGCGCTGGGCGACGCATGGCGTGCCGAGCGAAAGCAACGCCC
>CAZUVO010000282.1:303-3810 GCA_964623955.1 uncultured Rhizobiaceae bacterium | reverse complement strand
TCTTTTGTGTTAAAGCAAATGCGTCGTCGCAGGTGATTCCACCTGCTCGGGATTTTCTCTTTTGTGTTAAAGCAAATGCGTCGTCGCAGGTGATTCCACCTGCTCGGGATTTGCTTTAGACCGGCAGGCGTAAGACGGCGCGCAACCCGCCCGAGGCGCTTTCATCAAGCAGAATATCGCCGCCATGGCCGCGCGCCACATCGCGCGCGATGGCGAGGCCGAGGCCCGCGCCGGCATAGTTGGGATTGCGCGAATCGTCGAGCCGGAAAAACGGCTTGAACACATCCTCGCGGCTCTCGCGCGGAATGCCCGGGCCGTCATCCTCGACGATCACCTCGACGCTTTCGCCGCTGCGCCTGGCGGCGATATCGACATGGCTGCCATGGCGCACGGCATTCTCCACCAGATTGGTCAGGCAGCGCTTGAGAGCATTGGGCCGGAGCGGCAGGGTGAGCGCCGCGTTCGCCTCGAGGGCGACGCTGCCGCCATTGCGCCGTGCCGCCTCGGCGACCTCGCCGATCAGCGCCGAGAGATCGACCGGCTCCGGCGCTTCCGCCCCCTGGCCGCGCGAGAAGGCGAGATATTCATCGATCATCCGTTCCATATCGGCGATGTCGGATTCGAGGTCGGAGATTTCGGCCTGCGCTTGCGGTGCGGTTTCGCGCAGCATGGTGAGCTGCAGTTTGATGCGGGTGAGCGGCGTGCGGAGATCGTGCGACACGCCGGCGAGCATCTCCGTGCGCTGATCGATATGGCGCGCGATGCGCCCGCGCATATCGAGGAAGGCGGCTCCCGCCTGGCGGATCTCGCTCGCACCGGCGGGCTTGAACTCGACCTCCGTGCGGCCCTTGCCGAAGGCTTCCGCCGCGCGCGCCAGGCGGCGGATCGGCTGGATCTGATTGCGCAGGAAGAAGATGGCGATCGCGGTGACGACCACCGCGGCGCCGACCATCCACAGCACGAAGATATAGACCGTGGTCGAGAACATGCGCTTGCGCGGCGTCAGGATATCGAGCACGCCTTCCTGCAATTGGATGCGGATCGAGATGTTGCGGTCGGGGCGCTGGGTGTCGATATGGAAGGGAATGATTAGCCGTTCGGAGAGCGCATGCCTGAGCGAGCGCTCCATTTTGCTGTTGCTCGGCTCGGGTGGTTGCTCCGGCAGGGCGGCGCCCTCTTCGAAGACCGCTCTCAGCTGCATCTCGCGGCCCGCCCCGCGCAGAGTCCAATCGCTGAATTCATCCTTGGGATATTTCTGCACCGTGCGCATGACATAGATGATGTCGCCGGTGACGCCGAGGGCGAGGCGCCGGCTCACCGTGTCCCAATGGCGCTCGAAAAAGACATAGGCGACGACGCCCTGCAGCAGCACCATCGGCAGCAGCAGAATAAGGAGCGAGCGCCAAAAGAGGCCCTTCGGCGTCAGGCGGCGGAGCAGGCTGGGGCGGGGGGTGGCGGCGGTCATGACAGGCTCAAGCCGGGCGCAAAGTGTAGCCTTCGCCGCGCACGGTGAGGAGATAGCGCGGCGTGCGCGGATCGGGCTCGATCTTGCGCCTGAGGCGGGTGATCTGCACATCGATGGCGCGTCCGCCTACATCGATGCCGCAATGACGGCACAGCTCCTCGCGGCTGAGCGTTACCCCGCGCCGGCTGACGAACAGCGTGAGCAACTGCGCTTCGGCGCCGGTCAGGCGCACCGCCTCACCGTCGCGCGCCAACTCACCGCGCCCGGCATGAAACTCGCAGCCGCCGATCTGCACCGGCGCATCCGGCACGTCGAGCGGCGCGGCGCGGGTGCGGCGCAGGATGGTGGCGATGCGCAGAAGCAATTCGCGCGGCTCAAACGGCTTGGTGAGATAATCGTCGGCGCCGGATTCGAGCCCGGAGATGCGGTCCTCCGGCTCGCCCATGGCGGTGAGCAGCAGGATCGGCACCGAGAGGCGCTCGCGCAGACGCTGGGTCAGCGCCACGCCGCTTTCCCCCGGCATCATCACATCGAGCACAAGCAGGTCAAAGGCGAGGCCGCGCAGCTTCGATTCCGCCTCCGCCGCGGTGCCGGCCATGGTCACGCGATAACCGTTTTCGCTGAGATAGCGCTGCAGCAGTTTGCGCAGCCGGTCGTCATCATCGACCACCAAAATATGCGGCGCATCCATATCGAGCGCCGGGGGCGGTTTCGATGCAGGACGGTGCTGCTCCCGGGTCATGGCTTTAGTATATGCCAAACGCACCGCGATGGGCGTGCTACTCCTCGAAGCGCCGGCGGTCGGTCTCGTCGATAATGCCGAGAAGCACCTTGCGGTAACCCTCGACCGCGTCGCCGCCGGCGGCGCGGTAGGCCTCGCCGATGCGCGCGCGCTGCACTTCGGAGAGCCGGCGCTCAAGCTCCATGCCCTTGTCCGTCAGGCTGAGCAGGCGTCGGCGCCGGTCGGTCTGGGCCTTTTCGACCGAGACGAAGCCCTCGCGCACCAATTGGCTGAGCACCCGCGACAGGCTCTGCTTGGTGATGCGCAAGATCGCCAAGAGCTCGGCCACCGAGATCGCCGGGCTGCGCGCGACGAAATAGATCACCCGGTGATGGGCCCGGCCAAAGCCATAGGTCGCGAGGATCGCGTCGCACTCGGCGGTGAAATCGCGGTAGGCATAGAACAGAAGCTCGATGCCCTGATGCAGTTGGTCGTGGCGCAGGAAAAGCGGGTTGGGCCCGGATTTTAAGTCAGTCATGTTGACTTATATGCCGTCTGGTGATAGAGAACGCAACCGCTTTTCCGCGAGGCAAGGCGGTAAGCTGCGGGAGAAAAAGCAAAAATGGCCGATATGATTCCTTTCGACGACCGCGACGGCGTGATGTGGTTGGACGGCGAATGGGTGCCGTGGCGCGATGCCAAGCTGCATGTGCTGAGCCATGCGCTGCATTACGGCAGCTGCGTGTTCGAAGGCGAGCGGGCCTATTCCAAGCGCATTTTCAAGCTCGAAGAGCATACCGAGCGGCTGTTCGAATCCGCCAAGCAGCTCGACATGACCATTCCCTTCAGCGCGGCGCAAATCAACGATGCCTGCAAGGAGTTGATCGTCCGCCAGGACATCGTCGACGGTTACGTCCGCCCGGTTGCGTGGCGCGGCAGCGAGATGATGGGCGTCTCGGCGCAGGTCGCCACGACCCATGTCGCCATCGCCACTTGGCCCTGGCCCAACCTGTTCGGCGACGAAAAGCGCGAGCGCGGCATCCGCATGAAAACCTCGAAATGGCGCCGGCCCTCGCCCGATACCGCGCCGGTCAAGGCCAAGGCGGCGGGGCTTTACATGATCTGCACCCTGTCGCGCCATTCAGTAGAACCCGAAGGCTATGACGATGCGCTGATGCTCGATTGGCGCGGCCAGATCGCCGAGACCACCGGCGCCAATATTTTCCTGGCGCAAAACGGCGTGCTGCACACGCCGACGCCGGACTGCTTCCTCGATGGCATTACGCGGCGCACGGTGATGGACCTCGCCCGCAAGCGCGGC
>CAZUVO010000282.1:0-293 GCA_964623955.1 uncultured Rhizobiaceae bacterium | reverse complement strand
GAGGTGGTCGAGCGTGTGATCATGCCGGAAGAGCTGGCCAAGACCGACGAAGTTTTCCTCACCGGCACCGCCGCCGAGGTCACGCCCGTAGGCGAGATCGACGAGCATAATTTCCAGGTCGGCCCGATCACCCGCCAACTCATGGAAGATTACGACGCGGAAGTGCGCAAGGGGTAATTCGTACCAACGGGCCAAAAGAATGGCCCGTTGAATGCTCCCTCTCTTCTGTTGGCCCTCAAGCGCCGGGCGGGCGCATCCGCGCCCTTGGCTTACCTCGCATTAGCTCGGACGCT
>CAZUVO010000281.1:0-3814 GCA_964623955.1 uncultured Rhizobiaceae bacterium | reverse complement strand
GAGCTTGATGCCGAGATTGACCGCCACCTGATGGCAGGAGGCGCAGAATTCCGATTCCGAAAGCTGGTTGAATTTAACGCCTTCAGTGTGAATCTGGTTGCCGCGCTCATCCTCGTTGGTTGCGACTTTCCAGGAGCTGGCATCGGCCACCACCTCGGCCACGCCGTCGCCGCCGATATTGCCGAATACCGGCTGGAAGATCGTGCCTTCGACGATGCGCCGCTCACCATTGGAGCGGCCATAGGCTTCGTTGACGCGGTGACAGGTGATGCAGGTCACACCTTCGCGCGACACCTGGCTGCGGTCCCAGATCGGCATTTCGCGCGGCTCGCCCATGGCGGTACCGGTGCTGATATGGCAACGCACACAGAACGCATTGATCGTTGGCGCCAGCGAATTGATGGCGTTTTCGAACTTGTGGAACATCGGCGAGATCGACGAATAGGCGTGATTGGAGCTCGCCCATTCGCGGTAGATGTCCTCATGGCAGGATTTGCATTTCGACGCGCTCGGGAAGAGTTCCTCATCGATGATCGCGCTATGCATCGCCTCGCCGTCTTCATGTTCCTCGGCGATTGCCGGCGATTGCCATGCCGATAGGGCGAGGATGCCCAAGGCGGCCAGGAATAGGGCGGCGAAGCGCCACCGGTCGTTAATCCACTGTTTCTGGGTCTTCATTTTCCACCATCCGTAAATCGAATCCAGGGTCGGCGTGATACACGTGACAGAGCTGACAGTCCTGCTGGACCTGCCCTTCACTGTGACACTGCGCGCATGTTTCCTGTTCTATCGCAAAGAAGTTGCTTTGGAAGTGATGCGGATCACTTTGGTCAAAGGCCTCCTGATAGGCGGCTTCTTCATTGATTTTATGACAGGTCCGGCAGCCATGCTCCGGATCCATCAAATTGACGCCTTCCGGGTTCAGAAGCGTGATATGGGCGCCGTGGGAATAGGTTGTAAACGGTCTCGCATCGCTCGGCCGGTAGCGCCATTCCGCCGTGCGGGCGCCGTCCTGGTCCTCGGAGATCGCGTGGCACTTGGTGCAGGCGCCGGCGCCTTCCTTGCGGTCGAGGATGACGCTCTGCATCGCCTCGACGGCATCGCCATCGTCGGCGTCCTCGTCGGCGGCGCTTGCCAGGGCAAAGGCGATCCACGCTTTGACGACGCTGTCGCCATGGCCGGTCGGTGCATAGCGCAGCTCGAGCGCGTCGCCGTGCCAGCCGCCGAGCTCGTTCTCGCTCGGCGCTTCATATTCGAGATTGGCCGCCCAGGCGCAGGCGACGCGCTTCACCAGCTCGGGATTGAGGCCCGAGAGCATGGCCGCGGATACATTCTCTCCGGCCTTCTCATCGACCATTTCGGCGAGCGGCACCGGACCTTCCTCGACGAGGCGCATGACGAATTCCTGCATCGGCTCGGAGTAGCTCTCCATATCGTCGGCCACCGTGCCGAGGAGATAGGCGCTGACCGGATCGCCTTCCTCAAGCGAGACGGCTTCATATTCTTCTTCCTCGGCTTCGGGAATCTCGACCTCATCGCCGGCGTCGACAGCGTCGGTGATTTCCGTCATCTGTTCCTGCAGCAACTCCCAGCTTTCCAGGGTCGGCCCGCAGGCTTCCGTCACCGCTTCGCGGTCGATCAGGTCTTCCTCGAATTCGGGCAGGCGCAGGACGACGAGTTCGCGCTCGCGGATCACCGGGCCGTGGCAGGTCGCGCAGGTTTCCTCGAAGCTCGCCGGCGCGACCGCTTTCGCTGCGGTATCGACCATGTGGCAGGAGGTGCAGTCCGCCGGCGCCTTCTCCTGGTAGCGCTGATCGACGAAATGCTTGGAGAGATGCGAGGCATGATTGAACTGCACGGAGGTGCGCCGGTCATGCGGGAAATCCGCGCCGAAGGCCGGATGATTGGCCGAAAAACTGTCGATCTCGCTCTCATGACAGACATTGCACTGGGCGTCCGACATGGTCTTGATGTCGGCGTCTTCGCCCTTGTGCTCGGTATGGCACATGACGCATTGGGTGGCCGGCGCCTTGGATGCAAATTTGGCATTGTGGCCGAGCCGCGGATCGCCGCCGAAGGTGTGGCAATCGACGCACTGGCCGGTCATGTCTTCTTCGGTGAAGGCGGCGAGGAACCAGTCGCCGGCGTCTTCGTCATGCGCCGCATGGCACGAGACGCAGCCCTTGGCGGAGGTGAAGTTGGCATGGCCGCCGGTCAGGCCGCCGGCCTCGATGACCGAATCGCGCGCAGCCCCGCCGCCGTCCAGCGTTAGCAGCAAGGCGATCACGCCGACCACGATGGCGAAGGCGCCGATCGCGAGCATGGCGCGGATGCTGCGGATCGTCCGCCTCGGCTCGCACGGCGGATGCTGCTTGCAGCAGGTGCCGTCGGCATTGGGGCCGTTCTCGCACGGGCCGCCGGCAATGGCCGAGCGGCGGCACTCCCAGCGGTCGCCGACCTTGGCCGGGCGGCACTCGGTTTTGCCGCCGCAGCGTCCCGTGGTGTAGGGGCCGAACTCGCACGGCTTGCCCCATTCCGCGGCGCGCCCGCAGCGGAACTTGTTCGTCGGCCGCTCGTACCGGCTGCTGTCGTGTTTAAATTTTTCCGGATCCATCATAGCGCGTACACATTCACCACGATGACGTGCCAGAACATCAGCCCCAGCACCGCCGCGGCCAGCGGCAGATGAACCAGCAGCCAGCCCTTCATGGTGCTTTGACAGGCGTAATGGACGTCGATCTTGGCTTTCATTTCAGCGAGATCGTTGAGGCGGTCGAGATAGACCCGTTCGTTATCGTTCAGATAGCGGTTCACGGTGCGGTATTGGAAGCGCAGCCAATGCTCTCCGGCATTGCCACCAAAAGCATTGTTGAACACGAAACGCGGCCGGCGGAAAAACCACACCAATGTTTCCATGTAGTGGCGCGCCAGGGTGTCGCTGCCGGTTTCTTCCGTGCAGGCGAGGATTTCAGCCTCGGCCTTTTCGCGGATCTCGGCGAGCTCGGCCGGGATGCGCTCATAGATGATTTCCAAATCGGTTTGCACCAGGCGCCGGGGATTGATGCGCTGGATCGCGTAGCCGACGATGCCCGAGATGGAGACGAGATAGAACACGATGGCGAGCGCCTGTTCATAGCCGCCGCTCGGCCAGATCGAGCCGGTATGGATGAAGAAGAGGATCACCGCCGCAGCGCCGCCGACCACATGAATCGCCAGCCAATAGGCCGAGCGTATGAGCGGCACCATGGCGAGCTTCTTGCGCGCGTTGAAGAGCGCGAGCGCGATCATCAGGGCGAACAGCGAGTAGCCGGTGATGAACTCCGTCCGCTCGAGTTGAAGATCGGCGAGATAGGTATAGACGCCGAGGATGGCGAGGCCGGTAATCGCCGCGCCCCACAAGATGGTATAGCGTGTGGCGATCGGGTTCATGTCGCCGCTCCGAACGTCTCGTCACCCTGGAAGGTGACGCGTTTGAGCGCATCGTGCGGGCAGGCGCGCACGCAGGACGGTCCGCCCGGATTGGTCTCGCACAGATCGCATTTCGTCGCTTTCATGATCGGCTTTTGGCTGTCCGGATCGCGCACCATCTTGCCGGCGATATCGCGAATATCGACGAGGCGGATATTGTTGTAGGGGCAGGAATTGGCGCAGGTGCCGCAGCCGATACAGGTATCGTCGTTGATCACCACCGCGCCGGTCTCGAGCGAGCGGTGCACGGCGCCGGTGGGGCAGCCGATCATGCACACCGGATCGGCGCAATGCATGCAGGCATTGGCCACCATCCAATGATCGAAGGTACGGCCATGGCGGATGA
>CAZUVO010000280.1:814-3836 GCA_964623955.1 uncultured Rhizobiaceae bacterium | reverse complement strand
CCTCCGCCGTCTTGCCGAGGGCATCATACACAGCACTTGTCAGGTCGAGGAAGCTGCGCGCCCGGCCGGTGCCGCAATTGAACAGGCCGTTAACATCGGGCGTCGCCAACAGCCACATAATGATATCGACGCAATCGCCGACCCATACGAAGTCGCGCAACTGGCCGCCGTCCGCGTAGTCCGGGTGGTGCGATTTGAACAATGTCGCCGGGGCGCCATCCAGGGCATTGGGAAAGACCTGGGAGACGACGCTGCGCATCCGGTCCTTGTGGTCTTCGTTGGGGCCGTAGACGTTGAAAAATTTCAGCCCCGCCCATTGCGGCGGGCGCGGCTCATTGGCCGCGATCATGTTGGCGACCCGGCGGTCGAACAGGTTCTTGCTCCAGCCGTAGGCGTTGAGCGGCTTGAGGGCGGCCAAGGCCTCGATCGACCCGTCTTCATCAAAGCCTTGGCTGCCATCGCCGTAGGTGGCGGCGGAAGAGGCATAAATCAAACGCACCCGGTGGTGGGTGCACCATTTCCAGATATCCACGGACAAGCGGAAATTGGTGTCCATGATCAGTCCGACATCGGTCTCCGTGGTCGAGGAAATGGCGCCCATATGAATGACGGCTTCGATGTTGGAGGCATTGTCGTCGAGAAACCCGAACAGGCGTTCGGGCGGCAATACATCCCATACATCGCGCTTGGCGATATTGCGCCACTTGTCGCCCTCGCCCAGCCGGTCACAGACGATAACCTTGCCGAGGCCGTGATGTTCCAGCCCCCAAACGATATTCGATCCGATAAACCCGGCCCCGCCGGTGATGACATACATGGTTGGCGTTCCACTGTGAATTCAGAGTCTTATAAGTCTCCCGGCCCCAGGTCGCAAGGATGCCGCGAGGCAAGAGCGGTTCTGGACCGTTGCACCCGGAGCCCGTCAGGCACATAATAATGCCCCTCTTTCGCCGGCCGGGAGAAATCATATGCAGACACGCGCGAAAATATTCGACGACCTTGCCAAGGTCGCGGGCGGAGCGGCTTCGACCCTGAGCGGCCTCAAGGGCGAGGTCGAAGGCCTGGTGCGCCATCAGATCGAACGCCTGATGGTTGACGCAGACTTGGTTCCCAGGGACGAATTCGACGCCGTCAAGGCGATGGCGGCCAAGGCCCGGAGCGAACAAGAGGCAATGGAAATGCGGGTTCGCGAACTGGAGAAAAAACTAAAGATAAAGGCCCCGGCCAAACCCAAGGCCAAGGCTAAACCTAAGCCCAAAGCGAAGGCCAAAAAGAAACCCGCCGCCAAAGCCAGGGCCTCCGCCAAAAAAACCAAAGCGAAAAAATAACCCTTAAACACGTCGGCCGGACTTCGGCAAAGCTTTATCCACAGAAAAATTCGCTTCCCAAGCATTCGGACTCTTGCGCCCGAGTCCGGCTTAGGGCAATCTACCCCTTGTGCGGATCGGGGGTGGTTCCACAATATCTGGTAGCTATTACCATATATGGGGGTTAGCCCGTCCGATTCCGGTTTATGCCCCGTCCGGGGCGTTGAAAAAGGGGGAGCGGGCATGGCTACTCTTAACGTCCAACACGAAACCTACAATTCCAATCCACTGGATACCGTCGAACAGATGGTCGAACGCAACGATTGGGCCTTCGACCGCCGCGGCGACGATGAAATTGCCTTCCAGGTGCCGGGGTCCTGGTGCGATTACAGCCTTTTTTTCGCCTGGAACGAAGACGTCGGCGCCGTTCATTTCAGTTGCGCCTTCGACATGCGGGTGCCCGAGGACAGGCGCCCTTTCGTGCACGAGCTGCTGGCCATGGTGAACGAGAAGATGTGGATGGGCCATTTCGGCGTCTGGACCGACGAAGGGCTGCCCATGTTCCGCCACGCCATGCCCATGCGCGGCACTCCCGGTCCGACCCTGCAACAGATCGAAGACATGGTGGATGTGGCGATTCTGGAGTGTGAGCGGTTTTACCCCACCTTTCAGTACGTCATCTGGGGCGGCAACACGGCGAGCGAAGCCGTCGCCGCGGCCATGATCGAAACCATGGGGGAGGCCTGATGGGGGACTGCCTGTTGGTTAAGCGCCAGTGAGATACTTGTTCCGATCCGATGACTGACACCCTGGTCCTCGCCGGCTGCGGCAAGATGGGCTCCGCCCTTCTCGGCGGATGGCTGGAGCGCGACGTCGATGCGCAAGATGTGACCGTTGTCGAGCCCTTTGAAGAAACCGCCAGCCGGGTGGCCGGGACGTTCGGCGTCACCGTTATTCCCACGCCTGACGATATGGCCCCGGATGCGCACCCGAATACCGTTGTTTTCGCCGTCAAACCCCAATCCATGGACGACACCGTCCCCGCCTATGCCCGCTTTACCGGCGCCGACACGGTGTTCCTGTCCATCGCCGCCGGCAAAACCATCGATTATTTTCAAGGCTTGCTGGGCAATGGAGCGGCCATTGTCCGCGCCATGCCGAATACGCCGGCGGCCGTCGGCCGGGGCATCACGGTGGCTTGCGCCAACGCCAACACCGGCGATGATCAGGTGCGGCGTTGTGACGGACTATTGCAGGCCGTGGGCGCGGTCGCCTGGATCGAGGATGAAAGCCTGATGGATGCGGTCACGGCGCTGTCCGGCAGCGGGCCGGCCTATGTGTTCGCGCTCACCGAATGCATGGCCGAGGCCGGCAGGGAGGCCGGGTTGCCGGCGGACCTGGCCCACCAGTTGGCACGTGAAACCGTTTCCGGGTCGGGCGAGCTTATGCGCCAGTCTTCCGAAACCGCGGGCCAACTCCGCACCAACGTCACCAGCCCCGGCGGCACCACGGCGGAAGCCCTCGCTATACTGATGGCCGAAGGGGGTTTGCGGGAATTGATGACGCGCGCCGTTGCCGCCGCCGCCAGGCGGTCCCGGGAACTGGCCGGGTAATTATTCTCCCGGCCCTCTTTGTCTCCCTTTGCCGATTGCCAACACCCCCCCAAATCGGCGATGATGACGCACCCCCATGTGACGGCAAAGGGAACCCACATG
>CAZUVO010000280.1:0-798 GCA_964623955.1 uncultured Rhizobiaceae bacterium | reverse complement strand
AAAAGACGAGCCTCGAAAGCCAAGGCGGATCCTCGCGACCGCGTCATTGACGCTGCGCTCAAGCTTGCCGCCGAGCGCGGCTGGCGCCGCCTCTCTCTGGTGGAAATAGCGGACGCGGCGGGCCTTGCACTGGACGAAGTGCGGAGCCAGTTCCCGTCCAAGGCGGCGATCCTGGGCGGGTTCACGCGGCGCATCGATGACAGCGTGCTGGCGGCGGGCCCGGCGGACGGCTCATCGCCCCGCGACCGCCTGTTCGATGTCCTGATGCGCCGCCTTGATGAACTTCAACCCCATCGCGACGCTGTCCGCGTCATCGTCCGCGATGTCGCCTGTGACCCCCTGGCCGCTCTGTGCCAGGGGCAGCAATTACTGTGTTCCATGGCAAGCATGCTGAAAGCCGCCGGTCTCGATGCGGGCGGCATCGACGGTGCGGTCCGGACCAAGGGATTGACGCTGATCTATATGCGGACCCTGTGCGCCTGGCTGGGCGATGACAGCCCGGATTTATCAAAAACCATGGCCGTTCTCGACCGCGGCCTTGCCCGCGCCGAGCGTCTTGCCGGAATGTTCTGTCCAACAACAGATGCCGAAACCAGGGCTGCCTGAGAATTTCTGTGGAAATCACCTTTGACGACTTCGCCAAGGTCGATGTTCGCGTCGGCACCATCATCCGCGCCGAGCCTTTTCCGGAAGCCCGCCGCCCGGCCCTGAAACTGTGGATCGATTTTGGCCCGGACATCGGCGAGAAAAAGACATCGGCCCAGATCACCCGCCATTACGACCCGGACTCCCTTGCCG
>CAZUVO010000279.1:0-3862 GCA_964623955.1 uncultured Rhizobiaceae bacterium | reverse complement strand
GCATGGCGGAGGGCTTGTCCGAACTCATCCCGACCGCGCCGATCGGCCATATCGGCCTCTTCCGCGATCCCGAGACCCAGCGCCCGGTGGAATATTATGTCCGCCTGCCGGACAACAAGGACCGCCTCTTTATTCTCGTCGATCCCATGCTGGCGACGGGCTATTCGGCGAGCTATGCGGTCGATGTGCTCAACAAGCATGGCGTGCCCGACAGCAAGGTGCGTTTCATGGCCATGGTCGCGGCGCCGGAAGGCATGCGCGCCTTCAACGAGGCCCACCCGACCGTAGAAGTCTGGGCCGCCGCCCTCGACGAGAAACTCAATGAGAAGGCCTATATCGTCCCCGGCCTCGGCGACGCCGGCGACAGGCTGTTCGAGACGAATTAATTCCGCAGCTCGAACATCAGCAGCAGCGTTCGCTGCAACACCGAATAATTATCGTCTGAAATGAGATAAACGATCGTCCGCCCGGCAGCGTCGCGGCGCACGGCAATGCCTTCCATATTGTCGACGGTGAGCGGCGAGAGGATGCGGGTAAGCTCGGTCCCCTCCAGGCGGGCATCGCGGCCGATGCGTTCCTGCGGCACGCGGCGGAGGAGGGCGGCGACGCCGCCGATCAGGGTGTAGCGGCGCTCGAGCACGAGAATATCGCCGTCCGGCAGGCGCGCCGCGCCGGTCGGGCGGAAGCGGGCGGCGCGGTTATATTCGAAGCGCTGGGCCGGCACGCCATCGCGCAGCACCCAGCCCGGCTTGCCCTCGCGATCATTGTCGAGGCCTTCGGTGAGCAGCAGCAGGCCGCCATCGGCGAGTGTGACCAGCCCCTCCAGGGCGGCATTGCCGTTGAATTCGTCAAGTTCCCGGGGTACGGCGATGGTCTCCGGCGTGCTCGCCGCGAGGGCGTGGGCGTCGAGCTTGCCGGGCGGGGGAAAGCGCAGGATGCGGTGGTGTTGCTCGAAGGCGAGGAGGACCGAGCCATCCTCGCCGCGGGCGAGCGCCTCGGCATCGCGGTAGCGCCCCGCGACAGGCTTGCCGTCGGGCCCGGGGATCGGCGCGATGCGCGCCGCGCCGGCTTCCTTGAGATTGCCGTCCGTGTCGTAGAAAAGCTCGGCGGAAAACCACACACCCTTATCGGAGGCCGCCAACATGCGCCGGCCGTCAGCGCTGACCAGGAGGGAGGAAAAACCGCCGAACCGTTCGTCGTCAGCCGAGAGCGACAGGCCGCCGAGATAACGCAGCGGGCCGACCGCGCGCTGGCTGCTATCTTCGTAATTGAGCGGTACAGGTGAAGCGGAGAGTGCGATCTCCTTCGCACGGATTTCTCCCGCGCCCATGAGGAGCAGGACGAGGAAAAGCGGGAGAAGATAGAAAAGCTTCTTCACGGGCAGTTGACTTTGGCGCGCACGCTCATGCTGTAGACTTGGCTGCAACGGATCATCGCATAACATATTTTGGAGCAGGATCATGCAAATTGCCCGCAGGGAACTTCTCGCCGGTATCGCCGGCCTGCCGCTCGCCATGATACTCGCCGACCCGCGCCTCGCCTTCGCGGCGGCGCAATCGCTCGAAACCGTGTCGCTCACCACCGATGGCGGGCACAAGGTTTCCGCGGCGCTCGGCGTGCCGAACGCGACCCCGGCGCCGGCGGTGATGCTGGTGCATGAATGGTGGGGCCTCAACGACCAGATCAAATCGGTCGCGGCGGAGCTCGCCAAGGAGGGCTATCTCGCGCTTGCCATCGATCTCTACCAGGGCGGCGTGACCGACGATCCGAAACAGGCGCGCCAACTCATGGGCGGTGTCGAGGCCGGGGCGGCGATGGACACGGCCGGCTCCTGGCTGCGCTGGCTCAAAAGCCATGGCAAGGCGAGCGGCAAGGCGGCGACCATCGGCTGGTGCTTCGGCGGCGGCTGGTCGCTCAACGCCTCGCTCGCCGAGCCGGCCGAGGCCACTATCGTCTATTACGGCAATGTCAAGAAAACGGCGGCCGATCTCGGCGTGCTCCAGGGGCCGGTGCTGGGCCATTTCGCCGAGCATGACAAATGGATCAACCATGCCATGGTCGACGGTTTCGAGGCGGCGATGACAGAAGCGGGCAAGCCCTTCACCAGCCATTGGTATGACGCCCAGCACGCCTTCGCCAACCCGACGAGCGCGCGCTATGACGAGGGCGACGCGGCGCTTGCCTGGCAACGCAGCCTGGATTTCCTGCGCCAACATCTGTCATAAAAGGGGCATGAAAGACGGCCACAGAATTATCGATTGCGATCTCCATGTGATCGAGGACGGCGAGCTGTTCGAGAACTATCTCGATCCGCGCTTTCACGATCATATGCCGGACTATCTCGGCTGGGGGCCGACCAACTTTCCCCATTGGGACGTGAAGGGCCAGACCATTCCGCCCTGGGCGCGCGACGATGCGGTGTTCGGCCCGCAAAAGGCGCTCGATGCGCCGAGCGAGAAGATCTACGCGCCGATCCGCGAGAAACGCTATGACGCCGCCTCGACCGTCGCGGCGATGGATGTCGAGGGCATCGACGAGGCGGTGATGTTCCGCACCTTCGCCTCGATGTTTCTTTCGATCGACAGCCTGGCGGGCGATGTGGCGACGGCCTATTGCGCCGCCTTCAACAATTGGCTGGCGGATTATTGCGCACCGCACGCACCGCGCATTCTGCCCGCCGCCATCGTCTCGATCCACGACCCGGAGCTTGCCGCGGCGGAAGCGCGCCGCGCTGTCGAGGAGAAGGGCCATGTCGCCGTGGTATTGCTGCCCATGCCGGTCTCCGGGCGTTACGTCAACGCGCCGGAATGCGATGTGCTGTGGCAGGAGGTCGCGCGCCTCAATGTGCCGCTCATCTTCCATGGCACGAGCGGCGGCGCGTCGGCGGATTACGCCTCGAACCGCTTCCGCGGCCATCCCAATTTCCGCACCCTCAACCATGCCTCGGCCTTTCCCTTCGAGCTGATGGCGGCGATGGGGGCAATGCTGGTGGGCGGCGTGTGCGAGCGCTTCCCCGCCATGCGGGTCGGTTTTCTCGAAGGCAATTGCGGCTGGCTGCCCTGGTGGCTCGACCGGCTCGACGGCCAGTGGAAAAAATATGGCGGCGGCGAGGCGCTGCAGCTCTCCGCCCTGCCGAGCGAGCTGTTCCTCAGGCAATGCTTCATCGCCACGGATTCGGATGAGGGCCTGGTCAGCCATGTGGTCGATCGTTACGGCGACGACAATATCGTCATGTCGATCGACTATCCCCATGCCGATGGCGGCTATCCCAACGGCACCACGGAATTTCTCGGCCTGCCCGGGCTCGGCCTGGACTCGAAAAAGAAAATCATGTGGGACAATTGCCGCCGGCTCTACGGCTTCGCTGATGGCAACGGAGCCGGTTAGCTGGCGAGGCGTCTCCGCCCGCCGCCGGCGCCACCCGGTTGGCCATCCTCTTCGAACAGCTCCGCCAGCTTCTCCGTCATCGTGCCGCCGAGCTGCTCCGCGTCGGTGATGGTCACCGCGTGCTGGTAATAGCGCGTCACGTCATGGCCGATGCCGATGGCGAGAAGCTGCACCGGCGACATCACTTCGATCCACTGAATAACCGCGCGCAAATGGCGTTCGAGATAATTGCGCGGATTGACCGATAGGGTGCTGTCGTCGACCGGCGCGCCGTCGGAAATCACCATGATGACGCGGCGCTCTTCCATTCGCCCGAGCAACCGGTCATGCGCCCAAAGAAGCGCTTCGCCGTCGATATTTTCCTTCAACAGGCCCTCGCGCAGCATCAGGCCGAGCCCCTTGCGCGCGCGGCGCCAGGGTTCGTCGGCGTTTTTGTAGACAATATGGCGGAGATCGTTGAGCCGGCCGGGATTGC
>CAZUVO010000278.1:0-3881 GCA_964623955.1 uncultured Rhizobiaceae bacterium | reverse complement strand
GCGCTGCGAGATGATCCAGATCGCCAAATTATCGCCGCCGGTCTTGAAGCGCGCCAGGCTATAGGCCGCCGCCGTGCCGATGATCATGGCGATGAGGGTGCTGACCGAGGCGATGATCAGGCTGTTATAGACCGCCCAGACATCGCCGCCCTTGAACAGGGTGGCAAAGGCGCGGAAATGCGCATCGGCCGGAAACCACACCGGCGGGCGGGCGAAGATCTCGCCGGGCGTCTTGAACGCGGTGATAAACAGCCAATAAACCGGGAACAGAAAAATAATGAGCACGACCAGGCCGAGCAGGAAGCGCCACATCACGCGCCGCCGCTCGCGATTAAAAAATTTCGGTTGATAGTGCACGCTGTCGGTCATTGCACGATCCGCACGCGCTTGAGGGCGAGGATGACCAGCACGGTGAGCAGAATAATGACGAGAAAAGCGATGGCGCCGGAATAGCTCGTCTCGAATTCCTTAAACGCCTTGAGATAGGTGTAGATCGATATGGTCTCGGTCACCGATCCGGGGCCGCCCTTGGTCATCGCCCAGATAATGTCGAAAATGCGAAAGAGATCGAGCCCGCGGATCAAAATGGCGATGATCAGAACCGGGCGAATAACCGGCAGCGTGATCTTGAAAAAAATCTTCCAGAACGACGCGCCGTCGATTTGGGCGGCCTCGATCAGGCTGCGGTCGACATTCGAGAGCGCCGCCAGCAGAATCAGGAACATGAACGGCGTCCATTGCCAGACCTCGCAGATGAGAATGGCGGGGTAGACCCATTCGGGCTTCGTGATCCACAGAATGACCACCGGTTCGGACGAGAACCAGGAGATGATCTGATTCACCGGGCCGTATTGCTGGTCGAACATCAGTCGCCAGGTCGAGCCCGCGACGATCGGCGAAATCACCGTTGGAATAATCAAGAGGGCGATGAACACCTGCTTGAACGGCATCTTCTCAAGGAAGAGCTGCGCCATCATGAGCCCGAGCACCAATTCGATGGGCAGCGCGATGACAAGAATGAGGAAAGTGTGGCCGATCGATTCCCACAGACGACCGTCGGAAAAGAGATCGCCATAATTGTCGAAGCCGGCCCAGGAGGTGTCCTCCTCCAATATGGTTATCTGCTGGAAGCTGACGATGCCGGTATGGATCAGCGGATAAATACCGACGAACAGCAGCACGGCGATCGCCGGCGCCAAGACCAGCCATTTGAAATGCTTGTCGGCAAACAGATTGGCGCGCTGACTGGCGTTATAGGTCGTCGCCGTCATGGCCCGGGATAAATCTTTAAATTCATTCGATTAATCGGAAAAAGACGGAAGGGCGCGGCGTGCGCGGCCTTCCGCTTTCAGAGCTGCTTAGGGATAGGCGTTGGGTTTGGAGGCCCATTGCGTGTAGGCCTCGCGTTGCTTGTCAGCGCCCACCTTGTCGGTGATGTCGTCCCAATCGGACGCCACCTGATCGAGCGACTCCTGCGGATCGGCTCCACCCATCACCGCCTGAAGGCCGCGCCCGAGCGCGTCCTCATAGGCGAAGGTATTGATGATGGACAGATCCAACAGTCCGGAGACCGCACCGGCCTGGAGCGTTGCCAGATAGTCTTTCGCATCCGGCCAGAGCGACTGGTAGGACGGCGATTCAAAGTGCGATTTGCGGAACGGATCGCGCAATGCATAAGGCAGTTGCACGCGCTGGAGGCTGATATCGATGGAGTTGATCCATTGGATATAAAGATAGGCAGCCTCTTTGTTCTTGCTGTCCGCGGACACCGCCATGGAAAAACCGGCAGCCAGTTGCGGCGTGCCGCCCGGCGGCAATGCGTAACCGACCTTGCCGCCAACCACGGACGGCGGAACCCAGGACATCGCCACGTCGTCGGTACCGTATCCGGCGGACCAGCGGCCGACCGGCGGCCACCACTGGGTCATGGCGATCGTGCCCTGATTGAACGCGGCGAGCGATTCGATCGCGCCTCACGCCTCGACGCCAGGCGGCATGGTGGTGTTGTCCTTGACCATGCCGGCGAGCGCCTTGACGCAGCCCGGTCCGTTGATCGTCGCCTTCATCGAATCCGCGTCGAAGAATTTGCAGCCTTCGACCCGGGCGCGTTCCTGATAGAAATATTGCAACAGGCCGCGCGCGCGCATGAAGCCGGAGCCATACATGTCGGGCGCGAACTTGTCGGTCAGGAACTTGCTGATGTCGTAGAATTGATCCCATGTCGTCGGCGCGGCCAGATCGTAGCCATGCTGGGCCTTGAATTCGGCCATATTGTCGGGATCGCTGAAGACATCCTTGCGGTAATACATGATGAGGACGTCGCCATCATCGGGGAACCCGTAGATGGTATCGCCGACCGTCATTTGGTTGAGGCGGTAGACATCGCCGATATCGGCAAGCTCTTCGCGGTAGCCATATTTGTCGACATAGGAATCGAGCGGCTCGAGCGCACCGGCGCGGACGAGATCGCTCATCCAGGACGGCACCACGTTCAAGATGTCATAGGCGCCGGTCTTCGCGCGATGCTCCTGCAGCATTTTCGGGAACATCTCGTTGACCTGGGATTCGACCACTTCAAGCTTGATGCCGGTCAATTCCTCCCATTTGGGACCTGAGAAATTCAGCGGGCCAAGCGATTGCAAGCCGGCTTCCCAGATGACCGTCAGTGTCGTTCCCGAATATTGCTTCGCCGCTTCGACGGCAATATCCGCCGCGCTCTCAGCCTTCGCCGTGGCCATGCCGCCCGCGAGCAGGCCCGCCACCGCAGCGGCGCCGAGCGTCGCTTTCAGTTTGTTTATTGCCTTCATCTTCCTCTCCCTTGCTGTTTGCGCGGTGTGTCACCGCCGCGCCTCTCTCGAAAACCGCGCCTCAAGCGCGGTGGGAAATGCCGGGCCGAAGCCCCGCGCTCCCCTGAAACCCGCCGGCATCGGCCGCCGGGGATCACTTAATTTTTGTTATTCTTTTCAAAGTATGACCTTGCCGTTCTCCTTATTCAAATGCCTGCCGGGCTGTAGCCGTAGCGCGCCGCCGCGGCTTGCGCCGAGACATAGCCCTCTCGCACATCCTCGGCGATCATCTCGCGTGGGCGCTCGGCGACATCGCCATAACCGCCGCCGCCACAGGTGGTGAGCCGGATGCGGTCGCCCTGGCTGAGCGTCACATTGCCGAACTTACTGGGCGAAACCTTGCCATAGAGGTCGCACACATTGCCCCATTCCGCCGCGCCTGCCTGACGGATGAGGAGCGAGGCATTGTCCGCTTCGTCGCCGCCGAGGAGCCCCCAGGGGCGCATCTTGTGGCGGTCGCCCATATGGCTGACGGTGATCTCGCCTTCCATGCAGCGCAGCGTCTTGGTGCAACCGAGACCGCCGCGATATTTGCCCGGCCCGCCGGAATCCTCTGCCAGGCACAGGCTCTCGATGAGCCAGGGATAGCGCGTCTCGAACACTTCGACCGGGATGGTGCGGCAATTGCCGTTGATGCAGTTCACCGTGTCATGGCCGTCGGCGAAATTGCGCCCGCCCCAGCCGGCGCAGAGAAAATCGTAGCAGACATAATATTCGTCGTTAATCGGGTCCTGGCCGCCGAACAGGAAATTACAATGGGTCGCCGCATCGGTGGCAAAGGCGCGCTCCGGCGTGCAGGCGGAGAGCGCGCCGATCACCGCATAGGCGATGCGCGGATGGGTCTCGGTATTGCCGCCCACCTCGGGCGCCGGGTAATCGACATTCACCAGCGTGCCCGGCCGGGCGAGCACATGAATGGGCCGGAAGCAACCGGAATTGCGCGGGATGGTCGGGTCGGTCAAATGCAGCAGCGCATTAAAACTCGCCGACCAGGTAACGCCGAGGGTGGCGTTGATGGTGCCTTGCGCCTGATCG
>CAZUVO010000277.1:0-3891 GCA_964623955.1 uncultured Rhizobiaceae bacterium | reverse complement strand
CCTGCTAGGCTATATCGCGCGTGTAGATCGTCCGGACGGCAGCAAGAGTATATTGCCCATCACCTACGGAATGGAGGGCAGCCACGGGCCGGCTTGGCGGCTCAAGACATTTTCAGCGCCGCGCCCGCTCTTCAACCTGCCGGGCCTTGCTGATCGCCCGCATGCTCCCGTGCTTGTTGTCGAGGGCGAGAAGGCCGCGTGCGCTGCTCCTGTGATCGTCGATGATCATGTCGTCATCACATGGCCGAGCGGCGGGAAGGCCGTCTCACAGGCCGACTGGGGGCCGCTGAAGGGCCGCCACGTCACGATATGGCCGGACGCGGATGAAGAGGGCAAGAAGGCCGCCGAGGACGTGGCGCGCGCCTGCAACAGCGCCTCAAGCGTGCGCGTCGTCGCACTGCCGGATGGCCTGCCGAAAGGATGGGATTTGGCGGACTCGATACCGCCGGACATGGACGTTGCTGCGCTCTTGGCCAACGCCAAGGACTATCGCGCCGCGCGACTCGCCGGCCTGCCGATCAAGTCGGCCGCCACCATCGACGCAACCGATTATCCGCCGATCCGCTGGGCAGTGCCGGGCCTTATCCCTGATGGCGTGACAATTTTGGCTGGCTCAAAAAGCCGAGGTAAAAGTTTCATCGCTCTCGATCTTGCTGCCGCCGTAGCATCTGGCGGCGCCGCGCTGGGCAATGTTGTTTGCGAGCAAGGCGAAGTGCTTTACCTTGGGCTCGAGGACGGCGAGCGTCGCATCCAGGGCCGAATGCGCGCGATCTTGCAGGGCAGCCCCATGCCGCCGGCGCTCGACATTGCGACGGAATGGCGCACGCTGCCAGACGGGCTCGCCGATATTGAGACTTGGATACAGTCGCGCGACGGCGCGCGCCTTGTCATTGTTGACGTGCTCGCCAAGGTGAAGGGCAGGCCCGATGCTGAACGCGGCGTCTACGATCAAGATTACGCGCTGATCACGCCTTTCCATGCGCTGGCTCGCAAACACGGCATCGCCATTGTCCTGACGCATCACACAAACAAGGGAGGCGCCACCGATCCCGTCCTGCGCATATCCGGCACCATGGGATTGAGTGGCGCGGCGGACACGACCCTCGTGCTGTCTCGGGAGGCGCGGGACAATCACGGCACTCTCGACGTGCGCGGCCGCGACGTGCCGGAGCGCGAGATAGCCCTGCAATTCGACAAGGACACTGGCTGCGTGATGCAGCTTGGCGCCGCCGACGACTTCCGCAAGAGCGAAGAGCGCCGGGCCGTCATCCGCACGCTGATCGATCTCGGCTCCGCGACACCGGCAGAGATCGCCCAGGCGCTCGGTAAAAAGGCCGTAACAATCCGATCCGCGTTGATGCGAATGAAGCGCGCCGGTGAAGTTACCGCGCTATCGAATGGCAAATATGTGGCATCTGAATAGCGTTGCAGGCGTTGCACCCCGTTGCGGGGTGTTGCCCTCCCCCCCTATATACCCCCCCTCCAGGGTGCAACGGTGCAACGCTGTAGCGCGAAATCATGTGAAGCGCCATTCAGTGCGGCGCGCTTCATACATAAAGAATCGCTGAATGCCGCGCCGATCCGACAAACCTTCCCCCGCCGCGCGCCGGCAACGCGCGCACCGCGCCCGCCGAAAGAACAGAGCGAGCCTGATTACCATCGAGATAAGCATGGATGACAAGCGCAAGCTGGTGCACCGAGGCCTTCTGCCGGGTGCCATGCTTCATGATGCCGAGGCGATCGCCCTGGCACTGAAGTCCCTGATCGACATTAAAAGCGCGTCACGCATAACGGCTTTGCTCGCCAATAGAAATCGCATGGTCGAGAATCTGCACGATTCGACAAATCAAGGCGCGGACAAATGAACGACGTATCAAACGCGATAACTTTCGATGAAATCATGTCGGTCGCACTGCCAACGAACATGCGGTGCGAGTTGATCGATGCGGCTCAATCCCGTGGGCAGGGTTTGGCGGATTTCGTAGTTGCCGCCCTCGCTGGCGCCATCGCTGCAGCGGGATCCCCTGACCCTGGCGACGATCACTTCACGGGCCGGCGCTCCCGTCCCATGGAGTCCTAATATGGCGTTCAGCAGCGGCACGGGCATAGGCGTCGGTTTTGGCGCTGGCAATGCGGGCCTTGGCGTGGCCGGGAGTTCTGGCGTCGGCGCAGGTGTTGGCCCCGGAGGACTGGGCGCTTCCCCCAGCAAAGGAAAAATCGGCACCACGCCCCCAAAGAGCAAGAAGCAAAATCTCAACCTAATGAATTCGCTGGTAGACAAGCATAATAAGGAAACTGCGATTCCTTCGTTGTTCAACTTCGATATTTTCGGAAAGGAAGTCGAGGTTACCGTTCCCGATGTTCTCGGCTTCTTCACTGGGCTTGCCACCCAAAACCCTCTCGCTGGCGAAGCTGTATCCAAAGGCCTTTCAGCGGCTTTCTCGGCAACCCCGGATAGTGGACGCGATGTTCGTGGATTTTCACCATCGCCGGCAGCGCCCGGTGCGGATGGTCCGGGCTTCTTCCCCCGAAGCACGAGCTCGACATTCTTCCCCAATGGCAGACTGACAGCAGACGCCGCAGCCCCCGCGCGCTCGCCCGAGGAAGCGGTTATCGACGCCGTTGAAGGCGAACTTCGCGCGCTCCAAGGCGGCGAAAACTCCGCGTTTCTCGACAGCCTCGCGCTCGAAGCGGCCCTGGCCGATATCGAGCGGCAGCGCACCGAGGCCAGAGCGGATATCAGCCGGGACCAAGAGCGCCGCCGCATCAAGGGCACGCCGTTCGCCAATAATCTCCTGGCGCAATCGGATCGCGAGTTCGAGAAGCAAAAAGCCGTGGTGCGGGCGCAGGCGCGGGAAGCGGCAATCGCAAACATGTTCCGCTCGATCGACTTGGCATTTTCTCAGGTTAATGCCGGCCTCAATCGCGAACTTGAGGAATTGAGAATTCAAACCGGCGCCAATCAGGCGACGCAGGCCATCGCATTCTCGGCCTCGCAATTCGAGCAGGAGATAGCGGCCAGAGAGGCGGCGGCGGAAGGCGCGTTCTTCGGCAGCTTGGCGTCGATGCTGGGCCAGATCATTGCGGGGAGCCAATGATGGCGAATGAAGTGTTCAAACAGATCGCGCTGAGAGAGTAGAGCTGGCCATGACCATTCCACCTGACACCAACTCATTTGACACCCTATGGCTGCGAAATCATGTTGAATTCGTGATCGCGAAACTTCGCGAAATCGCCGAAAATAACGAAGCCAGCCGACAAGAACGCCTGGACGCCATAGAGAGCATGTGCCGGCTCCTCAATATGTTTACCGAGCGAGTCGTTCACACCTATCAAAGCGTTGACGGGCTCGCGCAAATTATCGAGAGCGCAACGAGTAAGAATCAGTTGGAAGGCGTTCTGGCCGAAATAGGTAATCTCCTCCGATTGACTTGCTCAAGATTGGAAGAATTGGCGGGCAATGTGACGCCGCCCGATTCCGCCTCGTAAGCCAATCTTCGTTCCAATTTCTATGCGCTCAGAGCCTGATATCCAGCCCGTGAGGTGCATGCTGTGGCTTGGGGTGAATTTGCCCCGGAACGCTCTTCAGGCTCTCAGCCGCGCTCATTTGGGATAGCCCTCAAACTTGGGCATAGGCGGCGTGACCTGCTTCTCAGCACTCTCGCCGCATTTAGAGCAAAGGGGCTTGAAGCGAGTGATCGATCGATTGCCGATACGCGTCACCAGTTCCTCAATATCAAAATCATGCCACCTCTCGCACCGCCAACAATGGGCCGCGAGGCCGTATCGGGCTTTGGCGAGGTCGGAGAGGGTTTCGAGGGAAAGAGCCTGCATAGACCCAACATAGAGCGCGCCCTTGGTAAGGGCGAGGTCGGGTGTTCTCCACAGGCG
>CAZUVO010000276.1:0-3917 GCA_964623955.1 uncultured Rhizobiaceae bacterium | reverse complement strand
GGGCAGGTCAATACGCCGAATAGCCATGGTCGACCATGATATTGGCGCCCGTTACCTTGTCGGAGTCCGGCGAGGCGAGAAATAATGCCGTGCCGGCCATATCGTCTGGTTTCATCCATGGGTCGCCGGAACCAAAGCGGCCCAATAATGGCGCCATGTAGCTTTCCCCTTCGGCCCTGTACCCGGTATTCATATCGGACTCGACGCAGCCCGGCGACAGGCTATTGACCTGGATATTATCGGCGCGCAAATCAAGCGCCAGCGCTTTCGTCAGCAGCTTTATCCCGCCTTTGGAAGCGCAGTAAATCGACGAGCTTGGCATGCCGGTCTCGCCGCAGATCGAACCGATATTGATGATTTTTCCGCCGCCGCGCGCCTTCATCTGCGGCAGCACGGCCTGGGCTGTGAAAAAGGCGCCTTTAAGATTGGTGTCCATCTGGCTGTCCCAGATTTCCTCGGGCGTTTCACCGGGCACATTCAGCAGGTAGATGCCGGCATTGTTCACGAGGATGTCGATGCCGCCGAATTGCGCCACGGCGGCGGCTGCCATGGTGGCGATTTCGCTGGTGCGGGCAACGTCGCACTGGAAGGCCGCGGCGATACCGCCGGCGGCGGTAATGTTCCCCACCACCGCATCGGCGGCGGCAGAGTCCGTGCGGTAGACGATGGCGACCGCCGCGCCCTCCGCGCCAAGGCGGCGCGCGATGGCGGCGCCGATGCCGCGTGAGCCGCCAGTGACCAGGGCGACCTTATTTTCCAATCTAGCCATTTCTATTCTCTCCCTCCGAATTGATCCTGCTTGTGTGGCAAGCTGAGTGACATCAAACCCTCCTTCGACTCAAAAGGCCAAATCGAAGAAAAGCGAATCACATCACAAAGCAACTGGGAATCCCTGAATGATGACTCTGGGTTCAATCAAAATATTCTAGATCAAGGACGCAACTTTGAGACCGTCGAGGATCGCTTCCTCCGCCGTGCGCGGCGACAACGCATCGCCGATGCTGTGAACCTCGCCCTCCCAACCGGCCAGCGCATCGCTTAAGTCCGTGACGCTTTGATGGCCATATGACACCACCAGTGTATCGGTGTCGGCGCATTCCATGGGCTCATCGGACGCCGTGTGCTGGAAATAGGCGCTGTTCGCGTCGGCGCCGTAAAGCCGCGCATAGGGAATGAACTCGACGCCGAGGCGGGACAGCTCGCCGATCCAGAAATCACGGGTATAATATTGGACATTGACGCCGGCGGCGTTGGCGGTGCTGTAGAGGCGCACATGGCAGCCCTCGCGGGCAAGCTTTTCCGCGAGGCCGAGGCCGATCCAATCGCCGCGCCAGTCGGCGATGACGACGCGCGAGCCGCAATTGGCCTCGTTGTTGATGACCTGCCAGGCATCGACGACATGGGCGTCTTCACGGCCCTCGATGTCGGGCATGAATGATGTCGCTCCGGTGGCGATGATAACCACCTCCGGAGCTTCCGCGCGGACCAGCTCGGCGCTGACCTCGACCCCGGTTCGCACTTCGACCCCGGCCTCGGCAACTTCGTGCACGAGGTTGGTGACAATGCCGCCGAATTCCTCGCGGCCCGGCAGCATCTCGGCGAGAAGCGCTTGTCCGCCGAGGCGCGGTGCCTTCTCGTAAAGCGTCACCTCATGGCCGCGGGCGGCGGCGACGGCGGCTGCCTTCATGCCGCCGGGTCCGCCGCCGACCACCATAACGCGGCGCCGCACCACCGCCGCGACAGGGGTGCCAAATTGCAGCTCGCGACCGGTTTCCGGATGTTGGATGCAGGAGATCGACGCGCCCAGCTCGTAGTGCCCGATGCAGGCCTGATTGCAGGCGATGCAGGCGCGGACATCCTCGAGGCGGCCGGCGCGGGTTTTGTTGGCTATTTCCGGGTCGCAGATTTGCGCCCGCGTCATGCCGACCATGTCGGCCTGGCCGGCGGCGAGGATCCGCTCGCCCTCCTGCGGCTGGTTGATGCGCCCGACGACCATTATCGGGCGGCCGGTCCTCTGCTTTATCGCCTCGGCGAAGGGCGCGACATAAGCGGTCTCGACCGCCATCCCCGGCACGATGTGGACGGCGCCGCCGACAGTGTCCGAGGAGCCCAGCGTGACGTTGAAATAGTCGAACCTGTCGGCGCGATCGAGCGCTTCCATGGCGTCGAGGACTTCACCCTGGACAAGGCCGCTGGGAGTCTTTTCATCCGCCGAAATGCGCAGCCCGACCAGCTTGTCGCCGCCCAGCCTTTGCCTTACCCGGTCGTGAACCTCAACGAGAAAGCGCAGTCGGTTTTCAGACGAGCCGCCATAGCGGTCGTCGCGCTGGTTGGCGTGCGTATTGAGAAACTGGGCCGGCAGATAGCCGTGGCTGGCGAGCACCTCGACGCCGTCGAAGCCGGCCTCGATCATGCGCATCGCCGTATCGACGTAACCCTCGATGATGTCTTCGATGAGCGCCACGGGCAGCGGGCGAACGGTCACCAGATAGCGTTCCTGATGGCGCGCCGAGGGACCCCACGGCACCGGCCGGCTGCCGTCCTCGCGCTTGGCCGGAATCTCCGAGCCGGGATGGAACAATTGACCGATAATGCGGCAGTCATGTTTGTGCACCGCGGCCGCGATGGCGCGGAAGCCCGGGATACAGGCGTCAACATAGCCGGTCGGCAGGGCGGCGTTGAAATAGGCGGTCTCGTGAACGGCGGTCGCCTCGGTGATGATCAGGCCAGCGCCGCCACGGGCGCGCGCTTCGTGGTAGGCGGCCATTGCCTCGGTTGGCAGACCGCCCTCTGCCAGCAGAGTCTGGTGGCCGGAGGAAAATATTCGATTGCGAAACTCTGTGCCACGAATGGTAAGCGGTGAAAACAGGTGCTCGAAATTCATACCGCCGCCCCTCTGCCGAGGTTGCGCGCGTTCATGAACGCCTTACTCCGCCGCCGTCGCTTGCTCGGCTCTGAGAGCACCGGTAGCGGCGCTATCGACCTCAAGCGTCTTGGGGTCGATGACAACACCATATGCCGCGCGCGCCTTTTCGATTGAGACATAGCCATCCAGCACATCCTCGCGTACCTGCTCGGAAGTTCTGGCGAGCGGGCTGCCCCAGCCGCCGCCGCCCGTCGTCTCGATACGGAAGGCCTCACCCGGCTGGAAACGGTGCGCGGCGAGCAGCGGGTTGCGCCACGAGCCATCCTCACACCAGCCGCCGATAACCTGCGATGAGCCGTCGCCAGCGAGTTTATATAATTTTTGTACGGCACTTTCCTGGCCACCTTCCACGCCGGGGCTGCCGCTAATCGTGCGCGATGTTTCAATGCTCAGTTCCGCGTCGCCTTGAAAGCGGAACTGCAGCCGGGCGCCGAGCCCGCCACGATGCGTGCCGGGGCCGGCCGAATCCATGCGAATATCGAAGGCCTCATAAACCACCGGAAAAAACAGCTCGGCCACCTCGGCCGAGAGGTTCATGCAATTTCCGGTGGGATCAAATCTCACGCTCGCGCCGTCCTGGTCGCTGAGGCCGCCCCACCCTCCGGCCGGCAGGTCGGAGAAAATTGCTTGCTGCCGGGTGTCCGGATCGGTGACCGCGCAGACCAGCCAATTAACGTCCGACATCGTGCCGCCGATAGCGTTTTCCGGCATTGCCTGGCCCATAGCCAACCATATCGAGCTATTGATTTTCGCCGCCGTAACGGTGGTGCAGCCGATGGTCGGCGCCGGCCACTTTGCGTTAAGCCAACAATCATCCGGCAAAATAATATCAACAGCATCAAACAGGCCCGCATTGGCCGGCGCTTCGGGGCACAGATAGAAACGCAGCGCCAGATAAACTGCCGAGTAGGTGTTGGCCAAGGGCGAATTAATGGCACCAATGCATTGCTGGTCCGAGCCGGTGAAATCGACGGTTAAGCGCTCGCCTTCG
>CAZUVO010000275.1:0-3939 GCA_964623955.1 uncultured Rhizobiaceae bacterium | reverse complement strand
CAGGTGCACGGCATCCGCCAGGTCTCGGTGATGAAGGGCCGCGAGCCCGGCCTCTACGCGCTGGTGGCGTTCGGCGGCGCCGGCGGCCTGTTCGCCGCCGAGGTCGCGGATTTCCTCAACATCCGCACCGTGCTCTCGCCGCCCAATCCGGGCAATCTTTCCGCCTTCGGCCTGCACGTCTCCGACATCAAGCGCGACTATATCCGCACCCTGGTGCGCCAGCAGTCGAGCGCCGATGGCGCCGAGATCGAAGCCGCCTGGGCCGAGCTCGAAGCGCTGGGGCGGCGCGAGATCGCCGCCGAGGGCGTCGCCGAGGACGCCATCCAGCTCGCCCGCTCGGCCGATATGCGCTATGTCGGCGAGGGCCATGAAGTGCCGGTTTCGGTGCCGACGGGTCTCTCGGGAGATGCGGCGGTCGAACATATCTGGGCCGAGTTTCACGAGGTTCATATGCAGACCTTCGGCTTCGCCTATGAGGGCAAGCAGGATGTCGAGCTGGTCAATCTGCGCGTTCAGGCGGTCGGCCGCATTCACCGCCCGGCGGTGCTGCCGCCGGCCGAGAGCCAAGGCGCGCCCAAGCCCGACCATACCCGCCCGGTCTATTGGCGTGGCCAGGGCTGGACCGAATGCGATATATTCCGCCGCGAGAAACTGACCCCCGGTCATCCATTGGACGGGCCGCTGATCGTCGAGGAATATGGCTCGACGGTGGTGGTGCCCGCGGGCTGGCGGGTCGGCGCCGACGCGCATGGCAATCTCAAGCTGGAGAAGGTGACATGAGCGAACAAACCGCCCGCCCGGCCATCGGCCCGGTCGAACTGGAAGTCATCGTCGGCACCATCCGCTCGGCGGAGCTCGAAATCGAGGCGGCGGTCGAGCGTACCTCGCGCTCGCCGATGATCCGCGACCAGCATGATTACCGCGTCGCACTTTTTGACGCCAAGGGGCGGAAGCTCACCGGGCGGTCCTATTCCGCCCTGGTCGAGCCGGTGTTCGAATATTTCGGCGAAGACGATATCCATCCCGGCGACGTGTTCTTCTGGAACGACCCCTACAATTCCTCCGGCGGCATCGGCCATATCCCCGATCTCTGCACCACCGTGCCGATCTTTTACGGCGAGCGGCTGATCGGCTTCAGCCAGGTGTTCGGCCATCATGACGATGTCGGCGGCTCGGTGCCGGGTAGCCTGCCGGTCGACGCCACCGATATGTGGGCGGAAGGGCTCGTCGTGCCGCCGGTCAAGCTCGCCGAGCGCGGCGTGGTCAACGAGGCGGTGCTCAAGATCGTCGAGCGTAACTCGCGCCTCTCCGAACATCTGCGCGGCGATGTCGATGCCGAAATCGGCGCCGCGCAATTGGGCGCCGGGCGCATCGTCGCCATGGCCGAGCGTTACGGCGTCGACAATCTCGAGGCCGCGTTCGATTCGATCATCGAGAATTGCGCCCGCACCATCCGCGAGGAGCTGCTGCCCAAGATCGCCGACGGCGTCTATCACTGGGAAGACTATATCGAGTGCGACGGCGTCGAGGCGCCGAGGCTGCACGCGCTGCGCATGACCATGACCAAGACGGCGGACAAGATCGTGCTCGATTTCGCCGGCACCGATCCGGAAGCCAAAGGGCCGATCAACTGGCCGATCGATTACAGCGATGGCAAGTTTTTCCGCAAATGGGCGGGTCCGGTGCTGCGCTCGCTCGCCGAAACGCCGGAGCGCGCGGCGGAAATCGACATGAACGAGGGCGTGCTCGACATTATCGAGGTCAATTTCCCCGGCAAGGGCACGCTGGTCACGCCGACCTTCGGCAAGCCGACCGGTTTGCGCTTTTTTATCCTGCTGCGCTCGCTCGGCGTGTTCGCCGCCTGCCTCTCCAAGGCGACCGGCGGGCGCATGCCGGCGGATCACGAGACGATCCGCATCTGGGGCCTGCATGGCGGCAAGACCAACAAGGATTTCTATCTCTTCCGCGAGGTGCTGGGCGGCGGCGGGCCGGGCCGGCCCTGGGCCGACGGCAGTGATGTCGTCCATATCGTGCCCAATTCGCGCAATCTGCCGGCGGAATTTTCCGAAACGCGCTATCCGGTGCTGGTCGAGAAGCTCGGCCTCGCCACCGATTCCGGCGGCGCCGGTTATCGCCGGGGTGGCTGCGGCTATGACAAGCGCATCCGCGCGCTGGCCGATTCCAAGCTGCTCTCCAACGCCGACCGCGCGCTTCTCAATACCTATGGTGTCAATGGCGGCGGGCCGGGCAATGCTTACGGCATTTCCGTTCATCATGCCGGCGGCGGCGAGGAAGGCATCGCCGGCATGTCCGACAATGTCGCGGTCGAGGCCGGCTCGGTGGTGAATATCCGCACCACCGGCGGCGGCGGCTGGGGCGATCCCTTAAAGCGCGAGGCCGAGTTGGTGTGCGCCGATGTGCGCGCCGGGCTCGTGTCGGAGGAAGCGGCGCGCGATCAATATGGCGTGGTGCTGATCAAGGACGGCCACCGCCTCTCCGTCGACGCCGAAGCGACCGCCGAACGGCGTGCCGAGCTGAGCGAAGCGCGCGGTCCGCTCGCGATGTTTGACCGCGGGCCTTATTTCGAAAAAATAAAAAGCGAGACAGGCATCGATTGGCCGGAAGGCTGGAGCGATCCGGACGAAGGCTGCCTGGCCTCAGATATCGACGAGACGAAATGGCAAGATGAAGCCCCCGCTGTTCGACTACGCAACGCCTGAGAGCGTCGAGGAAGCCGTCGCCGCGCGCGCGGGCGAGGAGGATTCCGTCTTCCTCGCCGGCGGCCAGAGCCTCATCCCGACGCTCAATTTCCGCATCGCCAATCCGGTCCTGCTGATCGATATCGGCCGCATCCCGGCGCTCAAGGAAATCTCGGTCGACGATAAGGAGATCACCATCGGCGCCATGGTGCGCCAGCGCCAGGTCGAGAAGGACGTGGCCGTGCACCGCGCCAATCCGCTGCTGCGCGAAGTGCTCGGCAATGTCGCGCACACAGTGGTGCGCAACCGGGGCACCATCGCCGGCAGCATCGCCCATGCCGACGCGGCGGCGGAACTGCCCGCCATGCTGCTCGCCACCGGCGGCTCGGTGGAGGTGCAAAGCCCGTCCGGCGTGCGCAGCATCGCAGCCGACGATCTCTTCCAGTTTCATCTCACCACCAGCCTCGCCGCCGACGAGATGATCACCGCGGTGCGCGTGCCCGTGCTCGGGCCCAAAACGGGCTGGTCGTTCCAGGAATTCGCCCGGCGTCGCGGCGATTATGCCTTGGCCGGCATTTGCGCTTTGGTCACTCTCGACGATAGCGGCAAGTGCGCCGAAGCCCGCCTTGCCGCCTGCGGCATCGCCTCGACGGCGGTGCGCCTCGAAGCGGCGGAAGCGGAATTGGCCGGATCGGCGCTCGACGAGGCGACTATCACGCGCGCGGCAAAAGCGGCGCGGGGCGCCGTGACGGCGGCGGATGACAGCCAGGCGAGCACAGCCTATCGCCGCCATCTCGTCGACACCCTGACGCAACGGACGCTGAGCGAAGCCACGGGGCGGGCGGAAGGGCGGGCGTCATGACACGGCGCGTACGCCAGGAACTGGCGAGATCGAGCGACGATCCCACGCGCGAAGTGTCGCTCACCGTCAATGGCGAAGCTGTGACGCGCCAGGTCAGCACGCGCATGCTGCTGTCCGATTTTCTGCGCCACGAGCTCGGCCTGACCGGCACCCATGTCGGTTGCGAACACGGCGTCTGCGGCTGTTGCACGGTGAGCATCGACGGCGTATCGGCACGCTCTTGCCTCACCCTCGCGGTGCAGGCCGACGGCGCCGCGATCCGCACCGTCGAAGGCGTCGCGCCGGCGGCGGACGTGCTACATCCCGTGCAGCAGGCGTTTCACGAATGCCACGCGCTGCAATGCGGCTTCTGCACGCCCGGCTTCATCATGTCGGTCG
>CAZUVO010000274.1:0-3956 GCA_964623955.1 uncultured Rhizobiaceae bacterium | reverse complement strand
CGATCATCAAACATACGGCGAGCATTTTCGATCCCGACGTTTTCATCGTCGACAAGGAGCCGATCGGCTTGCGCGGCGAGGTCAAGGGCACCCTCGAGATGCTCAAGGAGCGCGGCACGCGCCTGATCCTGGGGCTTCGCGACGTGATGGACGAGCCCAACCTGCTCGCCGTCGAATGGCGCTCGAAGAATGTCCGCCCGGTGCTTGAGGAGCTCTATGACGAATTGTGGGTCTACGGCCTGCCGCAAATCTGCAATCCGTTGGAGAATGTCGGGCTGAGCGAAGCGGCCCAGCGCAAGATCGTCTATACCGGCTATCTGCCGCGCCAGGTCGGCAGCTCCCAGGGCCTGCCCGATCTCGACATCGTCAAGCGCCCCTACCTGCTCGCCACCACCGGCGGCGGCGGCGACGGCGAGGAGATGGTGGATTGGGTGCTGAGCGCCTATGAGACCGATCCGCTGTTGCCTTATCCGGTGCTGCTGGTGCTCGGCCCCTTCATGCAGCCCGAGACGCGGGCGAAATTCGCCAAGCGCGCCAGCCAGCTCGAGCGGGTCGAGACGATCACCTTCGATCCTCATCTCGAAAGCCTGATGACCCATGCCGCCGGCGTCGTCGCCATGGGCGGCTACAACACATTTTGCGAAATCCTCTCGTTCGACAAGCGCGCCCTCATCGTGCCGCGCGAAAAGCCGCGCCTCGAACAGCGCATCCGTGCGCTGCGCGCCCAGGAGCTCGGGCTCGCCAAGGTGCTGATCAATGACGGCGAGCGCAATCCCGCCAAGATGGCCGCGGCGCTCCGCGCCATGCCCAAGCAGAACCTGCCCTCCGAAGTGGTGGTGCCGGGCCTGCTGGAAGGACTCTTCAACGTCAACCGGCTCACCACGCCCTGGCTGCACCGCGCCGTCGAGCCAGGCGCTGGCAGCAAGACCGTTCATCAGCTGCTAGACGAAGCCTAGTGCGTATGAAGCGAACAGCGCGGGAGACGGGCCGATGACCACGGCACCGGGAGCGGAGGCCGGCAAGGCGCCCGCGCCGTCGCGCGGCGCGCTGCACAAGAGCCTGCGCAAGCTCGCCTTCCGTCTCGGCTATAATTTTTCCCTGCGCAAGATCCCGCAATATGACCGCCACCGCCGCGCGCTGAACGTACCGCACGATATGGAGCCTGAATTCGTTGCGCTCTATGAACGTGCGCGGAGCTACACGCTGACCTCCGTCGAATGCATGTACACGCTCTACCGCACGGTCAAATATCTTGCTGAGAGCGGCGTGCCCGGCGCCATGGTGGAATGCGGCGTGTGGCGCGGCGGCAGCGCCATGATGATCGCGCTCACCCTGGAGGCGATCGGCGAGCGGTCGCGCGACATCTACCTCTACGACACCTTCGCCGGCATGACCGAGCCGGAAAGTGTCGATGTGCGCAGCCAGGACGGCATGGAGCAGGTCTCGCGCTGGCAGGCCTTTCAGCGCGAGGGCTACAACGAATGGGCCCATGCCGCGCTTGGCGAAGTGCGCGCCAATATGGCGGCGACCGGCTATCCCGAAGACAAGCTGCATTTCATCGAGGGCGATGTGGAGGCGACCATCCCCGACAGCGCGCCGGCGGAGATCGCGCTCCTGCGCCTCGATACGGATTGGTACCGCTCGACCCGCCACGAGCTGATGCATCTTTATCCCCGCCTCGCGCGCCACGGCGCGCTGATCGTCGACGATTACGGCGCCTATGAAGGCTCGCGCAAGGCGACGGACGAATATTTCGCCGGCTCGCCCTTTTTCCTCGGCCGCATCGACGAAGCGGCGCGCATCGGATTCAAGTTGGACTGAGGCGGGCCATGCTGACTTTCATCGTGCGCCGAATCCTCATCATGATCCCGACGATGCTGGCGATCAGCATCCTCACCTTCATCATTATCCAGCTGCCGCCGGGCGATTATCTCACCACCTATATCGCCGAATTGCAGGCCCAGGGCGAAGGCTCCAATATCGAGAAGATCGAGTTTCTGCGCGAGCAATACGGCCTCGACAGGCCGATGATCGAGCAATATGGCGTGTGGCTCTTGGGTTTGCTGCAAGGCGATATGGGCTATTCGTTCGAATATAATCTGCCGGTCGACGAGGTGGTCGGCGACCGGCTGCTGCTCACCTTCATCGTCTCCTTCACCACCATCATCTTTACCTGGATCGTCTCGTTTCCGATCGGCGTCTATTCCGCGACCCACCAATATTCGGTCGGCGATCACGGCTTGACGCTGCTTGGCTTTCTCGGCCTCGCCACGCCCAATTTCCTGCTCGCCCTGGTGCTGCTCTATATCGCCAATGTCGCCTTCGGCACCTCGATCGGCGGGCTGATGGATCCGGAATATCTCGGCAAGCCGTGGAGCGGCGGCAAGCTCCTTTCGGTGCTCGAACATCTCTGGGTGCCGGTGGTGGTGATCGGCACCTCGAATACCGCCGGCATGATCCGGCGCCTCAGGGCCAATCTGCTCGACGAATTGCAGAAGCAGTATGTCGTCACCGGCCGCGCCAAGGGCCTCGCGCCGGGCAAGCTGTTGATCAAATATCCGCTGCGCATGGCGCTCAATCCGTTCATCGCCGATATCGGTAATATCCTGCCGCAGGTGATCTCCGGCGCGGCCATCGTCTCGGTGGTGCTCTCGCTGCCGACGACGGGGCCGATGCTGTTGGACGCGCTCCGCACCCAGGACATGTATCTCGCCGGTTCGTTCCTCATGTTCATGGCCTTCCTCACCGTGATCGGCGTGTTCGTCTCCGACATTCTCCTCGCGGTGCTTGACCCGCGCATCCGGCTTTCGGGCGGGGTCACGCGATGAGCGAGCGCAATCAAAACGGCGGCGGAAGCGGCGGCGGCGGGTCCGATCCGCTCAAACATTATGTCAGCGAAGCGCCGTTCGATCCCTATTCGACCGAGGAGCTGACGCCGGAGCAGGCGCGCTTCTACATGGCCTCGCAATGGCAGATGATGTGGTGGAAGCTGAGGCGCCACCGCATCGCGGTCATCGCCGGCATCTTTTTGCTCGTGCTCTATATCGTCGTCGTCATCGCCGAGTTCGTTGCGCCCTACAATCTGCACAGCCGCGATGTCGACCATATCTACGCGCCGCCCCAGGCGGTGCAGCTGTTCCATGACGGCGAGCTGCGCGCGCCCTTCGTCTACGGCTTCAACTATCACCTCGACATGGAGAATCTGCAGCGCATCTATGAGCGCGACGAATCGGATATTCAAACCATCCGCTGGTTCTGCCTCGGCGACGAGTATGAATTTTGGGGCCTGATACCGGGGCGCTTCCATTTCATATGTCCGGCGGAAGGCGGCACGCTGTTCCTGTTCGGCACCGATCGCCTCGGGCGCGATCTCTTTTCGCGCGTCATCTCAGGCGCGCGCATCTCGCTCACCGTCGGGCTGATCGGCATCAGCATCAGCTTCCTCCTCGGCCTCATCCTGGGTGGCATCTCGGGCTATTACGGCGGCTGGGTGGACACCATCATCCAGCGCTTCATCGAGATCATCCGCTCCTTCCCGGAGCTTCCTTTATGGATGGCGCTCTCGGCCTCACTGCCGGTCACCTGGTCGCCCATTGTGGTCTATTTCGGCATCACCATCATCCTCGGGCTGATCGACTGGACCGGCCTCGCGCGCGGCGTGCGCTCGAAGCTCCTGGCGCTGCGTGAAGAGGATTTCGCCACCGCCGCCATGCTCCTCGGCGCGCGGCCCCGGCGCGTGATCGGGCGCCATCTGATCCCGAGCTTCATGAGCCATTTGATCGCCTCGGCGACGCTCTCGATCCCCTCGATGATCCTCGGCGAAACGGCGCTCTCCTTTTTGGGCCTCGGACTCCGTCCGCCGATCACCAGTTGGGGCGTGCTGCTCAACGAAGCGCAAAACATCAACGCCGTTGCGCTCTATCCCTGGCTGATGCTGCCGGTGGTGCCGGTGATCC
>CAZUVO010000273.1:0-3958 GCA_964623955.1 uncultured Rhizobiaceae bacterium | reverse complement strand
GCGAGGCGGCGATCAAGACCTGGGGCGCCGATACGGGCGAATATTATCACAGCTTCACCGGCGAGCATGGCGGCCTCTGGCGCCATCAGGGCGAGACCGAGCCGCAGCGCCTGACCGGCGTCGGCTTCACCTCCGAGGGCTTCGACATCTCGTCCTATTACCGCCAAACCAAGGACGCGCGAAACCCGCGCGTTGCCTTCATGTTCAAGGGTATCGGCAAGGATGAGCTGATCGGCGATTTCGGCTTCCATGGCGGCGGGGCGGCCGGCAACGAGCTCGACCGCGCCGACCCGGCCCTCGGCACGCCGCCCCATGCCCTCACCGTCGCCACCTCGGAGGATCACACCGACCTCTACATGGTGGTGAACGAGGAAATCCTGGTGAACTTCCCCGGCGGCACCTCGGGGCCGAACAATCCACTGGTGCGCGCCGATATGGTGTTTTTCGAAACGCCCAATGGCGGCGCCGTCTTTTCCACCGGCTCCATCGCCTATGGCGCCAGCCTGCCGTGGAATGATTACAAGAACAATGTCGCCAAGTTGACCACCAATGTGCTTCGGCGCTTTGCCGACCCGAAACCGTTCTAGACCGGAAGGAGCGAGCGATGCCCGCTTACGCCATTGCCGATATCACGATCGACGATCTCGAAGCCTATAAGGGCTATCAGGCGCTGACGCCGGCGACCATCGAGAAATATGGCGGCCGCTTCAAGGTGCGCGGCGGCGAGTCAGAAGTTAAAGAAGGCGAATGGCGGCCGGGCCGCATTGTGGTGCTCGAATTCGACGATATGGCGGCGCTAAAGCGCTGGTACGATTCGCCGGAATACAGCGAAGCCCGCGCCATCCGCCAAACCGCCGCGACCGGCAGTGTGATCTTCGTCGAAGGCGTCTAGCAACTCGCAACAAGTAAGATTAAAGGAGAAAGACCGATGGCTGCATTTGTGATCGTCGATTCCGACATCAAGAACCTCGAAGCCATGCAGGAATATATCGAGAAGGTCGGCGCGACCTTGCAGCCGTTCGGCGGCCAGCCGGTCTGCGCCGGCACGAATATCGAAATCATGGAAGGCGATTGGAACCCGAGCCGCATCGTGATTGTCCGCTTCCCCAGCATGGACGCCGCCAAGTCATGGTACAACTCGCCGGATTATCAGGCGATCCTGCCGATCCGCACCGCCAACACGGTCGACAAGCTGATCCTCGTCGAAGGCTTGTAAGCGGGACTATTCAAGCCGTATCGGGGCCGGCGACGATGCCGGCATCGTGCAGCCGGCCTATCTCGCCGTCGCTCATGCCCAGAATGCCGGCGAGGATTTCGTCGCTATGTTCGCCGAGCATCGGCCCGCGCGTCGGCGCGGTGCGCGGATTGGTGGCGAAATCGAGCGGCGAGCCCGGGGTGAGCAGACGGCCGATGCCGGGCTGATCGACCTCGCCGAAGAGCGGATTGTCGGTCGAGACGAAGGGGTCTTCTTCGACCATCTGCTCATAGGTGCGGAACGGCCCCCACAGGATGCCGGCATCGCTCAGCGCCTGGCCGGCCCCGGCGAGGGTCTGGCCGGCGAACCAGGCGCCGACCATCTCGTTCAACTCGTGGCGCACTTTCCAGCGGTCGGCCTCGAGATTGAGATCGACGCCCTTGGCCGCCTCAAGCTCCTTGAAACGCTCCGTCAGGCCGGTCACGTCGCCCAGCGCCTTCACGTGACGGCGGGTGACGACGACGAGCATGATCTGGCGCCCGTCGCTGGTGGTGAAGTCGCGCCCGAAGGTGCCGTACATATCGTTGCCGATGCGCGGGCGCGTTTGGCCGTTGATCTGCACATCGCCGATATAGCCGAGCGATCCGGTGAGGTGGTAGGCGGTGTCCGCCAGGCTGAGCTTCACCAGTTGGCCCTCGCCGGTGCGCGTGCGGTGACGCTCGGCCGCCAACAGGCCGACGGCGGCGGTCAGCCCGCAGGTCAAATCCCAGCCCGGCAGCACATTGTTGACCGGCCCGTCATGGCCTTCCGGCCCGGTGACATAGGGCCAGCCGGTGCGCGCATTGATCGTGTAATCCACCGCCACGGAGGCGTCGGGATTGCCGATGATCTTCAGCATGATGACGTCGTCGCGCCTAGCCTTCAGCGCGTCATATTCGAGCGCCGGCGGCACCTGGAGATTGGTCAGGAATATGCCCGCCTCGGGCCCGGGCGCCGCGATCACGCCAGCGACGATCTCCTGGCCCTCCGGCTCGCGCAGATTGACCGCGAGCGAGCGCTTGCCCTTGTTCATCGTCGTCCAATAGATGCTGGTATCGTCGGCGGTCACCGGCCAGCGCTTGTAATCGAGGCCGCCGCCGATCAGATCGAAGCGGATCACATCGGCGCCCATCTGGGCGAGCGTCATGCCGCCCAAGGGTGCCGCGACAAAGGCCGAGCCCTCGACGATTCTTAATCCTTTGAGAATATCGTTCATGGCGCTCCGCTTTACGCCAAACGGCCCGCTAGCTCAAGGTAAAGAGCGGCAGGCAAGCACAAGCCGGTGGTGTAGGATATAGGAGCAGCATGCCCGGGGAAGAATTGGGGAGACGAAAGCCATGAGCGATGAACAGGCGGTTCTCGACGCCAACGAGGCTTTCTACACGGCCTTCCGGGACCGCGACATGGCGGCGATGGAAGAAATCTGGGCGGCGGAAGCGCCGGTTTGTTGCATCCATCCCGGCTGGGCGCCGCTGATCGGGCGCACCCCGGTGATCGAAAGCTGGGCCGCCATTCTCTCCGACCCGGGCGCGCCGGAGATCTCTTGCGGCGATATGAACGCCTTCCTGCAGGGCGAAAGCGCCCTGGTTGTATGCCGCGAAATCCTGCCGCAAGCGCAGCTGTTGGCCTCCAACTGGTTCGCTCAGGAGAATGGCGTGTGGCGATTGGTCCACCACCATGCCGGCCCCGGCCCGCAATTGGCCGTCGCCAGCGCCGCACCGCCGGATGGCGGCATGGTGCACTAAATTATCTTATCGGTATCGTTCGATAACAGGCCAGTCATCTCCTGCATGTCTTCGCGAAGACCGCGCCGGTGGCTGATTTTTTGTAGCGCCTCCGACGGCAGATCGCTGACCAGGATCAGCCGCTTCTCGATGAGACACTCGATCAGATCCTCGAGCACCCGGCCCATGGCGGGATCGCTCCGGTCGAGATCCTCGCGCATCGGCTGGGTACGGCCCATGCGGGCGAGGAAATCCGTGATGTCGGGATGATCGGCGGGAAGCTCCTCACCGACCTGCTCAAGCCGCCGGTCGAAGACGGCGGTGACCTGGCCGTTCTCGTCGCGTTTTACGAAGGGCATCCCGTTACTCCTTCCACTCTGTCCCGGTCAGGATCGGCCGCGCGCCACGGCGAACAGCTCGTTGGTGAACCAGAGGCCATCCTGCGATCGCAATACTTCCGCCGTGGTATCCAGATAGCGGCTGTTGCGCAACGCCTTCATCAGCTTGACGTCCTCGATCTGGGCGACATAGACCGCCGCGTTCCACGCCGCGAGCAAAGTCGAAGTGCCAATATTGCTGGAGATTTCGCTCGCCAGGGTGTGGAGATGAAAACGGAATAGCGAGCGTGAATCAGCATAGGGCAGAAAGCGCAGATTGCGCCGTTCTCCCTCCATTTCGCGTTTCAAGGTATCGAGCAGCATGTGCCGAGGCGTCTGGAACGGATCTTCGTCCGGCCACACGGCGCGGATGATGTCCATGCCCGGATCCTTGCCGGTGGATTGGACCGCGACCATGCGCCCGCCCGGCGCGAGAGCCCTGGCCAGCGGGCGCAGCACGTTGCGGCTTTTGACTTCCGCCGGCAGGCGCGCCTGATAGGGCTGCGAAGCCATGACGAAATCGAACTCTAAGGGATCGCCGAGGCGCGGAATGACCGAATCGAGAGCGAAGCGGTGATCCTTGCGGTAGATCACAACGGCCGACGGCTTGACATAGAGCGGGT
>CAZUVO010000272.1:1592-3991 GCA_964623955.1 uncultured Rhizobiaceae bacterium | reverse complement strand
CGACCTTCACCGGCCGCCCACCGGACGAGCCGAGCATTCTCGGCCAGGCGCTGAACGAAGTGTTCGTGCCGCTCCTCAAGCAGCAATTTCCCGAGATCGTCGATTTCTGGCTACCGCCGGAAGCCTGCAGCTATCGCATCGCCGTGGTCGCCATCGACAAGGCCTATCCCGGCCATGCCAAGCGGGTGATGATGGGCGTGTGGTCCTATCTGCGCCAGTTCATGTACACCAAGTGGGTGATCGTCGTGGATTCCGACATCGACGCGCGCGACTGGAAGGATGTGATGTGGGCGGTCTCGACCCGCATGGACCCCGCGCGTGATATTACTCTCGTGGAAAACACCCCCATCGATTATCTCGATTTCGCTTCGCCGGAAGCCGGGCTCGGCTCCAAAATCGGCCTCGACGCCACCGACAAGCTGGCGCCCGAGACCAACCGCGACTGGGGCGAGAAGATCCGCATGAGCGACGAGATCATCGAGGCGGTCAGCCGCAAATGGCCCGATTACGGCCTGCCCGGCTCCGGCAAGCCGATCTGGAAATGACGCCGCTCGCCGAGGCCCAAAGACTTCTCAAGGCCGGGCGGCTGAAGGAGGCGGCGGGGCTCTGCCAACAAATTGTCGAGCAAAACCCGGAAGCTACCGACGCCTGGCGGCTGCTCGCGACCATATACATCGCCCAAAGCCGGCACGACGACGCCATGCAATGCTATCGCCGGGTGCTCGACCAGGCGCCGGACTCGAGCGAGGCGCATAACAATCTGGGCGCGCTGATCCAAATAGAGGGCGACAGCTCGCGCGCCGCCGAGCATTTCCGCCGCGCCATCGAATTGCGCCCCGAATACGCCCAGGCCCATTGCAATCTCGGCGTCGCGCTCCGGCGCCTCGGACGGCTCGACGAGGCCATTGCCAGCCAGCGCCGCGCCATCGCCATCGCGCCGGATTACGCCAAGGCGCATTACAATCTCGGCAATGTGCTGAAAGATGCCTGCGAGCCAGACGCGGCCATCGCCGCCTTCCAGGGCGCCCTCGCCCTCGACCCGGATCATGCCGAAGCGCACAACAATCTCGGCACAGTTTTCGAGGCCCGCGGCCAAACCGCGGAGGCGCTCGGCGAATTCTCCCGCGCCATGGCGCTCGACGAGACCTATGCGGAGGCGCATTACAATCACGCCCTGCTGCACCGCTTCACGGCGGACGATCCCGCGTTCGAGCAGCTGCGCGCGCTCCCCCGCCGGGCGGGCCACACCGAGGCGATGCTGAACCGCCTCGGCTTCGCCCTCGCCAAGGCGGAAGGCGATCTCGGCCATTACGACCGCGCCTTCGCCCTTTATGACGAAGCCAATGCCCAGCGCCGGCGAAGGGTGCGCTACGACCGGGAAGCCGCCGAGGATCAGATTGCGGCGATCATCGCCGAACATAACGAACGGCGCGACGGCGCGGCCGATGATGCTGGGGCGGAAGGGCCGGTGGCGATCTTCGTCACCGGGCTGTCGCGCAGCGGCAAGAGCCTGGCCGAGGCCCTGCTCGCCGCCCAACCCGGCGTTTATGCCGCCGGTGAGAGCGATCATTGGCGCCGTCTCGGTGACGGCGCGGCCTATCGGGTGGAGATGAAACGGCTCGCCGGTTCGGCCTCCTTCGCCGTCAACACCCTCGACGACAATATTCTCTCTCTAGGCGAGATCGCCGCCGCGCTGCCCGAGGCGCGCTTTATCCATTGCCACCGGGCGCCCTTCGACAATGCGCTTGCGATCTATTTCAAGCGCTATGAACGGACCAACGCCCATGCCTACGGTTTCGACGATATCGCCCATTTCATGGCGCTCCGCGAGAAGCTCCGGGCCCATTGGCAGCGGCTTTATCCCGAGCGGGTTTTGAGCATCGGCTATGAGGAAATGGTGCGCGATACCGCAGGCGCGGCGGCGCGCCTCGCCGCCCATGCGGGCACCGAATTCGACCCCGGCGCAACGCTCCCCGAACCGCATGATGATGAGATCGGCGTTTGGAAATGCTATGAAGCGCATATCGGGCCGCTGCGCGCGGCCTTCGCGGACCAAGGAATAAAAATATGAGCCAGAAAACCGCCTTCGTCACCGGCGCCTCGGGATTCATCGGCGTCAATCTGGTCAAGGAATTGCTTGCGGCGGGCTGGGACGTCGCCGCGCTACACCGGGCAAGCTCCAACCTCGCCTATCTCTCGCGCTTCCCGGCGCGGCGCGTGGTGGGCGACATCACCGACGCCGCCTCCCTCACCGCCGCCATGCCGGACGGGGTCGACGCTGTCTTTCACGTTGCCGGCAATGTCAGCTTCGATGCCGCCGGCGACGATGCTCAGAACAAGGACAATATCGACGGCACGGCGAATATGGTCGATTGCGCGCTCGCCAAGGGAGCCGGGCG
>CAZUVO010000272.1:0-1582 GCA_964623955.1 uncultured Rhizobiaceae bacterium | reverse complement strand
TTTATTCATACTTCGTCGGGCGCGAGCTGGGGGCTGCAGGACAATATCGAGATCAACGAGGACTCGCCGTCCAATGTGGACGACATTCCGATCAATTATTTCCGCACCAAAAAATTAGCCGAAGACGCGGCGCTCGCCGGCTTGGAGCGCGGCCTCGATGTGGTGGCGGTCAACCCGGCCAATGTGGTCGGGCCGTTCGATGGGGTGATTTGGGGGCCGTTCATCCAGTCCGTCGCCAATGGAGAACTGGAGAAGGTCGGCACCGGCGGCGCCGCTTTTTGTCATGTGGAAGAGGTGGCCCGCGCCCATATCGCCGCCTTCGAGAAGGGCCGGCGCGGCAACCGCTATCTCCTCGCCGGCGCCCAGGCGAGCTTCGCCGAGGTCGGCGAGACCGTGGCCGCGCTGGTCGGCGGCAAGGCGCCGCGCGCATCCGCCGAGCGCGACCCGGGCATGACCGAGGAAATGTTCGGCCTGATGTCGAGCAATCAGGTGATCGACTGTTCCAAGGCGGTGCGCGAGCTCGGCTTCAAACCGGTCGATCTCAAGACCATGTATGCCGATCTCGTGGCCTGGATGCGCGAGGAAGGCCTGCTTGATTCCGCATAGCACCCTGGCAGGAATGGCCGGGCGACACTATATAAGCCGCGGGCGACGCGTTTTGCCTCCCGCAACAATTGGACCGAGTGAATGACCGGAAACATCGATTCCGCAGATATTCTTGCCGCGCTGCTGGCGAAGGCCAAACAGGCCGGCGCCGACGCAGCGGACGCCGTGATCGCTCATGGCATCGCCTTGAGCGCGAGCTACCGCCTCGGCAAGCCGGAGGATCTCGAGCGTTCCGAAGGCCGCGATCTCGGCCTGCGGGTGCTGCTCGGCCGCCAGCAAGCCATGGTCTCGACCACCGATCTCGCCGGCGATGCCCTCGATACCCTGGTCGAACGCGCCATCGCCATGGCACGCGCCGTGCCGGAGGACCCCTATTGCGGTCTGCTGGAGCCGGGCGAACTGGCGCAGGAGTGGCCCGAGCTCGATCTGGCGGACAAGGGCGAGCCCGACGCGGAGAAACTGATCGATTGGGCGCAGCGCGCCGAGGACGCCGCGCGCGCCGTCCCCGGCGTGACCAATTCGGAAGGCGGCGATGCGAGTTGGAGCAAAAGCAGCGCCCAGCTCGCCACCTCGGGCGGCTTTTCCGGCGGCTATGAGACCTCGCGCTTCGCCTTCAGCGTCTCCGTCCTCGCCGGCCAGGACACGGAGATGGAGCGCGATTACGACTGGTCCTCCGCCTGCTATGAGGAGGATCTGGAGAGCCCGGAGGAGATCGGCAAGCGCGCCGGCGAGCGCGCCGTCAAGCGGCTCAATCCGAAAAAGGCGGCCTCCGGCGCGGTGCCGGTGGTTTACGATCCGCGTGTCTCGGGCGGCCTCATCCGCCATCTCTCCGGCGCCATCTCCGGCGCCTCGATCGCGCGCGGCACGAGCTTCTTGAAGGACCGGCTGAACGAATCCGTTTTCGCCTCGGGCATCAAAGTAATCGACGATCCGCACCGCAAGCGCGGTTTGCGCTCGCGCCCGTTCGACGGCGAGG
>CAZUVO010000271.1:0-4027 GCA_964623955.1 uncultured Rhizobiaceae bacterium | reverse complement strand
CGCCGAGCTCCGGGGTGGCGTTCCTCATGCGCTGAGGAGTCCGTGACAATTTGACGGCCTGTCCGCCCACTTTCACCTCGCCGAGTTCGGGATGGTCGACATGGGGACTCATGCCCAAAACCCGGACTTGCGGATCGGCAATGGTTTGGTCAACGGTGTAAATCGGCCCGCAGGGAATACCCGCGTCATTTAAAATGGCGATCCACTCCTCGCTTTTTTTCTCGCGTGTGCGCCGGCTTATATCCTCATTCAAGGCCTCCCGGTTCTCCAGGCGCCTCCCCGCGTCGGCATAACCGGGCTGGTCCAGCAATTCCGGCGCGCCAATAGCCGGGGCGAGGCGCTCCCACAGGCGATTAGGACCCGACTGAATATTGATCAATCCATCGGCGGTCTCGAACACCCCCGTCGGGACGAATGTCGGGTGATTGTTCCCGGCCTGCCTGGGCACTTCGCCCTTGATGAGATACCGCGCAACCTGCAGGTCCATCATCTGGATTTGCGCTTCCAGCAAAGAGGTATGGACCCATTGTCCCTCGCCGGAGGATTCTCGCTCCAGCAGCGCGAGCAGTATTCCCTGGGCGAGCATCATGCCGGCCGAGAGATCCGATATCGGAATACCCGCCCGCATTGGGCCTTTCCCCGGCTCGCCGGTCACCGACATCAGGCCGCTGAGCCCCTGCGCAATCTGATCCAGACCGGGCCGATCGGCATACGGGCCTTCCTGGCCGAAACCCGATATGCTGCCGTAGACGATGCGGGGATTCACTTTTCGCACTGCCTCGTAGTCGATGCCAAGCCGGTGCTTCACCTGGGGGCGGTAGTTCTCTACGACAACGTCCGCCCCCCCCGCCAACTCGAAAAAAATCTTCCTGCCCGATTCTTCTTTCAGATTGAGCGTGAGGCTGCGCTTGTTGCGGTGGAGATTCTGGGCTTCGTAGCCATGCCGATCCGCGCCCATGATTTCCATACCCAAGGCGGGAGGCAGTTCTATCCGGACAACATCCGCCCCCCAGTCCGCGAGCTGACGGACCGCCGTCGGTCCCGCGCGCGCCCGAGTCAGGTCGATCACCTTGAAACGCGAAAGAGGCATAGGTTTTTCAGACACTTTGAAAGCTCCATAACGAAAATGGTGGCATGCGGATGAGTGATTCTACCTGAATTCAGGTCTTTCGTCGTCTCGCCGTTTTTTGCGGACCCTGAACACCAATTTCAGATTGCACAGGAATTCGCCATGCACTGGCCGTTGCTGCATAATTCCGGCATGAATATGAAAAGCCATCGTATCCGGGTAGTCCCCTCCAGACAGCCGATAGACAGACAGGACCAACTCGCCTGGAAAATCGCCGAGGTCGCCTCTGACACGGCACCGGCCGAGGCCGATGTCGAGGCGATGGTCGTCAACCGGATTATCGACAACGCCGGGGTGGCGCTCGCCGCAATTAACCGCGAGCCCGTGGCCAACGCGCGCACGCAGGCGCTGGCGCACCCGAGACCCGGCGGCGCCACCTTGTTTGGCGTGCCCTCCGGACATTTATTCGACGCCGAGTGGGTGGCCTGGGCCAACGGGACGGCGGTGAGGGAACTCGATTTTCACGACACCTATCTGGGCGCCGATTTCGGGCATCCGGGCGACGCCATCCCGGCCGTTCTCGCCGCCGCCCAGCAGTGCGGAAGAAGCGGAAAAGATCTTTTAAGAGGCATCGCCACCGCTTACGAAATTCATATCGCGTTGATGAAAGGCATCTGTCTTCACGAGCATAAAATCGATCACATTGCCCATCTGTGTCCGGCGATGGCGGCGGGTATCGGCGCTCTGCTCGATCTCGGGGCGGAGGTCATCTATCAGGCGGTCCAGCAGGCCGTCCACGTTTCGTGCACGACGCGCCAGTCCCGCAAGGGGGAGATATCGAGCTGGAAGGCAAACGCCCCCGCTCATGCCGGCAAGCTCGCCATCGAGGCCGTGGACCGGGCGATGCGGGGCGAAAAAAGCCCCTCGCCCATCTATGAAGGTGAGGACAGCGTCATCGCCTGGATGCTCGGCGGCCCCGAAGCGGTTTACGAAGTTTCGCTCCCCGAGCCGGGGGCGGGCAGGCGCGCCATCCTGGAGTCGTACACGAAAGAACATTCGGCCGAATACCAGGGACAGGCCCTGATCGATCTGGCATTTAACTTGCGTTCAAGGATTGCCGATTTATGCGAGGTCGAAAGCGCCGTCCTCCACACCAGCCACCACACCCATACCGTCATCGGAACCGGTTCGAACGACCCCCAAAAGATGGACCCGGCCGCCACCCGCGAGACGCTCGACCACAGCGCCATGTATATTTTCGCCGTCGCGCTCGAGGATGGTCACTGGCACCACGAGGAGAGCTATGCGCCCGAGCGCGCCGCCCGGCCGGAGACGGTCAGCCTCTGGCACAAAATCCGGACCGAGGAAGACCCCGAATGGAACCGCCGCTACCATCACCCGGAACCGGGGCGGAAAGCTTTCGGGGCAAGGGGAGTCATCACAATGAAAAACGGGGAAACCTTTGAGGACGAACTGGCCGTAGCGAATGCACACCCCTTGGGCGCGAGGCCCTTCAGCCGGAAAGACTATATACGAAAGTTCGAGGCGTTGGCCGGGGAAATCACGGACGCCGCGGAGCGCGAGAGGTTTCTGAGAGATGTACAGCGCCTGCCCGATTTGAAGGCGGGCGAGCTTTACGATCTGGGCCTTGCAACCGCCCCGGGTAAACTCCATCGCTCCGAGCGCGACGGGCGCGGTATTTTTTAGCTTACAAAGTTTAAAGGATGGCTGAACTCCGCAGAGCGCCCGCGCTCCCCAAAACACCATTTACCTTCACACAGCAAGGGGGAGCGCAATCCTCTTAGCGCTTACCACAACTGCTCCGACGCCAGCACAGCGCCTTCGGCCAACGTAGCCATTTTCATCCACACGATATTGCGGTCGACCTGGACCCTGCCGGCAAATGTGCCGAAGCCGCAATCGACGCCGGCGATCACATTTTCGCGGCCGACCACGTTGGCATAGTTGACAATGCGGTCAGCGACCAGTTCGGGATGTTCGACAAAGTTCGAGGTCGAGTCGATCACGCCGGGAATGATGGTCTTGCCGTCCGGCAAATCGACATCTCGCCAAACCTTCCATTCGTGCGCGTGGCGTGGATTGGCGCCGGGGAACGACACGGCGCCCGGGCGCCCCTTGAGCACGATATCGACGATATCCTTCAGCGGAACGTCCTCGTGGTGCGGCCCCATCGTGCTGGCCCAACAAATGTGCATGCGCATGCGGTCGGCTGGAATGTCCCGGACGGCGTGATTGAGCGCCTCTACGTGCATCTCGATTTCCTTTCGGAAGTCGGTCAGGCTCAAGTTCCGAAACACCGTATGGCGGCTCAGCGCAAGGTCGGGGCAATCGAGTTGCAGTATCAGGCCCGCATCGACGATCGCCGTGTACTCGCGGCGCATCACATCGGCCAGCGCGAAGATATATTCCTCTTCGTTCGGGTAATAGAGGTTCGTCAGGTAACGCGCGATTTGGCCCGGCGAAGGTGAAGTCATGAACGCTTCTTCGGTATCGGCGCCGGTCAGAACGCTTTTCGCGCGCGTGATATCGACTTCGGCGGCCAGCCAGTCCTTCCAGCTGACCGGGCCGGAACAAGCCGGGCGGTTCTGCAGCGGCGAGGCAAATTGGGCGAGCATCTCCGACAGCTCGGGAAAGCCATCCAGGTTGACACCAATTATTGGCGGTGAATTGGGTCCGTCATAGCCGGTCAGCCGGTCCTTGACGTGCGAGGTATAGTCGGGACGGCCCTGCTCGCCGTCATTGATGATGTCGATTCCGGCCGCCACCTGTTTTTGAACCACATCGTCTATGGCGGCAGCGACCGCGGCCTCGAGCTCGGCGGCTTGCTTGCCGCGATTTTCTTCTTCGGCCAGCAGCAGGTCCACCACTTCCGGCGGGCGTGGCAGGCTGCCCGTGTGGGTGGTGAGAATTCACTCCGTACTGCGCTTCATGAGTTTG
>CAZUVO010000270.1:1070-4061 GCA_964623955.1 uncultured Rhizobiaceae bacterium | reverse complement strand
GGCGGCGACGGCGATCTGGGGCACGCAGCAGATCAATCTCCTCGGCGACGGCGACAAAGACGGCGTGTTCGGCATCTGGTACGGCAAGGGCCCCGGCGTCGACCGCTCGATCGACGTGTTCAAGCACGCCAATCTCGCCGGCACGGCGCCCCATGGCGGCGTTCTCGCGCTCGCCGGCGACGATCATGTCTGCGCCTCCTCCACCACCGCGCATCAGAGCGAATATAATTTCCGCGCCGCCATGATGCCGGTGCTCAACCCGTCGGGCGTGCAGGAGATCATCGATCTCGGTCTGCATGGCTGGGCGATGTCGCGCTATTCCGGCCTCTGGGTCGGCTTCATCTGCATCGCCGAGACGATCGATTCATCGGCCATCGTCTCGGTCGATCCGGAGCGCATCGCGTCGGTCGTGCCCGAGGATTTCGCGCTGCCGGAAGGCGGCCTCAACATCCGTTGGCCGGACACCCCGCTCGGCCAGGAAGCGCGCCTGCATGAGCACAAGCTCGACGCGGCGCGCGCCTACGTTCGCGCCAACAAGCTCGACCGCACCATCGTCGACGGCCCGGGGCGGCGCATCGGCATCGTCACCGCCGGCAAGGCCTATCTCGATGTGCGCCAGGCGCTCGACGATCTCGGCCTCGATCTCGAGACGGCCAAACGGCTCGGCATCGCGATCTACAAACCCTCGATGACCTGGCCGCTCGAGCCGCAAGGCATGGCGGCGTTCGCCCGCGGGCTCGACGAAATTCTCGTCGTCGAGGAAAAGCGCGGCCTGATCGAGGAGCAGCTCAAAAGCATTCTCTACAATGTCGATGCCGATATGCGCCCGCGCGTCCACGGCAAGCATGATGACGACGGAAGCTGGCTGCTGCGTTCGGCCGATGAGTTGGACGCCGGCCTCGTGGTCCAGGCGATGGCGCGCCGCTTCGGCGAGCGGCCCGGCTTCGAGGTGGTGCGCGAGCGCGCCACCTTCCTCGCCAACCGCGACCGCGCCCTGGCGGAAGCGGAACAGTCCAAGATCGTGCGCATCCCCTATTTCTGCTCGGGCTGCCCGCACAACAGCTCGACCAAGGTGCCGGAAGGCAGCCGCGCGCTCGCCGGCATCGGCTGCCACTACATGGTGCAGTGGATGGACCGCGACACCGCGACCTTCACCCATATGGGCGGCGAAGGCGCCAACTGGGTCGGCCAGGCGCCGTTCAGCAAAACCGGCCATGTGTTCCAGAATATCGGCGACGGCACTTATTTCCATTCCGGCTCGCTCGCCATCCGCGCCGCTGTCGCCGCCGGCGTCAACATCACCTTCAAGCTGCTCTACAACGACGCCGTGGCGATGACCGGCGGCCAGCCGATGGACGGGCCGCTCTCCGTGCCCCGCGTCACGCGGCAGATGATGTCCGAAGGGGTCGGGCGCATCGCCGTGGTCACCGACGATCCGCTCAAATACCCGCTCGACAAGCAGTTCGCCCATGGCGTCACGGTGCATCACCGCGATGAGCTCGATAAGGTGCAGCGCGACATGCGCCTCTGGCAGGGCGTGTCGGCAATCGTCTACGACCAGATGTGCGCCACGGAAAAGCGCCGGCGGCGCAAACGCGGCCTGTTGGAAGACCCGAGCACGCGCGTTCTGATCAACCCGGATGTGTGCGAGGGCTGCGGCGATTGCGGCACCGCGTCGAACTGCCTTTCGGTGGTGCCGACCGAGACCGAATTCGGCCGCAAGCGCAAGATCGATCAGTCCTCGTGCAACAAGGATTACAGTTGCGTGAACGGCTTCTGCCCGAGCTTCGTGATGGTCAAGGGCGGCCGCTTGCGGAAGCGCAAACCGTCCGGCGTCGGCGACAAGCTGTTCGCCGCCCTGCCCGAGCCGGAGCTGCCCGCTTGCGACGACCCCTACGGCATCGTCATCACCGGCGTCGGTGGCACCGGCATCGTTACCTTGGGCGCCCTTCTCGGCATGGCGGCGCGCCTCGAAGGCAAGGGCGCAACGGTGCTCGACAAAGCCGGCCTCGCGCAAAAATACGGCGCCGTCGTCAGCCATGTGCGCATCGCCCGGGAGCCAGACGATCTCCATGCCGTGCGCATCGGCGCCGGCGGCGCCAAGCTGATGCTCGGCTGCGATCTGGTCGTCGCGGCCGGCGCCGAGGCGCGGGCGCGGCTGATGCCGGGCGTGTGCCACGCCATCGTCAACAGCAACGAAGCGCCGACCGGCGATTTCACCCGCGATCCGGACCTGCAATTCCCCGGCGCCGACATGCACAAGCTGATCGCCGACATCGCCGGCCCGGGCGGCGCCGAATTCGTCGATGCGACGCGCCTCGCCACCGCCTTGATCGGCGATTCCATCGCCGCCAATTTGTTCCTGCTGGGCTACGCCTATCAGCGCGGCCTCATCCCCCTGAGCGGCGAGGCCATCGAGCAGGCCATCGCGCTCAACGGCGTCTCGGTCGATTCCAACCACCGCGCCTTCCGTTGGGGCCGGGCGGCGGCGGAAGATATCGCCGCCGTGACCAACCAGGCCGGCGGCGAGCCGACGCAAGTAAGCGCGCCGAGCGAACAGTCTCTCGACAGCCTCATCGCGCGCCGCGCCGACGATCTCACGGCCTATCAGAACGCCGCCTATGCCGGGCGCTACCGCGAGTTCCTCGCCCATGTGCGCACCGTCGAGGGCCAGCGCACGCCGGGCCAGGAAAGCTTGAGCGACGGCGTCGCGCGGGCCTATCACAAACTGATGGCCTATAAGGACGAGTATGAGGTGGCGCGGCTCTATACCGACGGCCGCTTCCAAAAGCTCCTCAGCGAGACCTTCGAAGGCAATTACTCGCTGCATTACAGCCTGGCGCCGCCGCTCATGGCCGCGCGCGACGCGGAAACGGGGCATCTCAAGAAGCGCCTCTACGGCTCCTGGGTGATGAGCGCCTACCGTTTGCTGGGAAAATTCAAGTTCCTGCGCGGCACTCCGCTCGACGTCTTCGGCTATTCGCCGGAGCG
>CAZUVO010000270.1:0-1060 GCA_964623955.1 uncultured Rhizobiaceae bacterium | reverse complement strand
CCTAAGAGTTAGCGGCGAACGGGCGCGCATCGATGCCTATGAAGCGACCGTGCGCGAACTCTTAGGCGATCTCACGCGCGACAATCACGCATTGGCGGTGGAAATCGCCCGCCTGCCGCTCAAGATGCGCGGCTTCGGCCACATCAAGGAGGCCGCCGCCGAATCCACCGAGGCGCGCGAGGCGGAGCTGATGGACTACTGGCGCAACCCGCCCAGCCAAGCCAGCGCGGCGGAATAAGGGGAGACGAACTAATATGAGCGGACAGGGAACGGCCATCGTCGTCGGCGTGGGCCCCGGGCTTGGCGCGGCGCTTTGCCGGCGCTTCGCGAAAGAGGGCATGAATGTCGCCGTGGCGGCACGCGACATGGAAAAAACCGAGAAAATCACCGCCGAGGTCAACGCGCTCGGCGGCGGCGAGGCGCGCGGCTTTTCCGTCGATACCACCGACGAAGCGGCGGTCGAAAAGCTGTTCGACGATGTCGCCGGCGATTGGGGCGTACCGGACGCGGCGATCTACAATGCCGGCGCCTTCATGAAGACCAGCATCCTCGAGGCGACCGCGGCGGATTTCAAGCGCTGCTGGGAAGCCAATTGCTATGGCGGCTTTCTGGTCGGGCGCGCCGCCGCGAAGCGCATGGTGCCCAATGGTTCGGGCTCGATCCTCTTCACCGGCGCGACCGCGAGCAAACGTGGCAGCGCACAATTCTTCAATCTCTCGGTCGGCAAGTTCGGCCTCTTGGCCCTCGCCCAGGCGATGGCGCGCGAGCTCGGGCCGCAGGGCATCCATGTCGCCCATGTCATCATCGACGGCCAGATCATGTCCGAGCGCTACGCGCATCTGGCCGAGGATCGCCCGCCGGACGCGCTGCTCGAACCGGACTCGATCGCCGAAACCTATTGGCAACTCCACGCCCAGGACCGCACAAGCTGGGCCTTCGACGTCGACCTCAGGCCCTGGGTGGAGCGTTTCTGACACGCTATCTCAAGCAGAACCGCCCCCGGATTGCCCTTTAGCATTCCGGCAAGCGTGCCAAGCCAAGGGAGCGGACGCGACCGCCC
>CAZUVO010000269.1:0-4119 GCA_964623955.1 uncultured Rhizobiaceae bacterium | reverse complement strand
CTCCTCGCGCCGCTCATGCTCGAAATCGACATCGATATCCGGCGGCTCGTCGCGCGCGGCGCTGACGAAGCGCTCGAACAGCAAATCCATGCGGGCGGGATCGACCGCCGTGATGTTGAGGCAATAACACACCGCTGAATTGGCCGCCGAGCCCCGCCCCTGGCAGAGAATCCCGCGCTCGCGCGCGAAACGGACGATATCGTGCACGGTGAGAAAATAAGGCGCGTAGCCGAGCGAGCCGATCAAGGTCAGCTCATGGGTGATCTGCGCCCGCACCTTGGCCGACATGCCGTCCGGCCAGCGTATCTCGGCACCGAGCCAGGAGAGACGCTCCAGCTCTTCCTGCGCCGTGCGCCCGCCGGGCACCGGCTCGGCGGGATATTCATAGCGCAGCTCGTCGAGGCTGAAGCGGCAGGCATCGGCAATCTCCACGCTGCGCGCCACGGCGTCCTCCTGGCGGGAAAAGAGACGCACCATCTCGGCGCCGCTTTTCAGATGACGCTCGGCATTGGCATGGAGGCGCCAGCCCGCATTATCGATGCTGCAATGCTCGCGGATGCAGGTCAGCACATCCTGCAGCGCGCGGCGGGACGGCGTATGGGCATGCACATCATTGGTCGCGACGAGCGGCGCACCCGAGCGCCGGGCAATGGCCTCGAGACGCGCCAGACGGCGCGCATCGTCACCGCGATAAAGATGATGCGCGGCGAGATAACAGGGCGAGGCCGAAGCGGCGGTGAATTCCTCGAGCATCGCGGCGAAATCCGATTCCACCTGCTCATCAGGCGGCAAGGCGATAAGAATCTGCCCGCGCGCCTGCTGCAGAACATCTTCTTGCGTGATCCAGCATTGCCCCTTGGGGGCGCGGCGCTTGCCGAGGGTAAGAAGGCTGGAGAGCCGGCCATAGGCGGCCCGGTCGGTCGGCAGGCAGAGGAAACTCGCCCCCGAATGTTCGTCCTCCGCCGCCAATTCCGCCGTGAGATCGAGACGCGCGCCCGGAATGAGGCGAATGCCTTCTTCCCGCGCGGCGGCATGGGCGCGCACCACGCCGGCCAGCGTGTTGCGGTCGGTAAGCGCGACCGCCTTATGGCCGAGCTCCGCCGCCCGGGCGATAAGCTCCGCGGGATGCGACGCACCACGCAAAAAACTGTAATTGCTCGTTACTTGTAATTCGGCGTAAGCGCTCATACCGCGTCACCCGAACAGGCCGTGTAGCCACCAGCCGGGGGACATGCCGGGGCGGTAGACGGCATCGCGGTAGAGCCAGAAGCGCCGCCCCTGGTCATCCTCGACGCGGTAATAATCGCGCATCGAATCCGCCTCACCACCGAGCGGCGCGGCACCTTCCGCGTGCCACCATTCGGCAGCGATGCGCTCCGGCCCCTCGGCCTTGGCCACGCGGTGCACCATGCGCCGCCAGCGGAACATCATCGGCGGCGCGTCGGGCAGCATGGCCACCGCCTCGACCGCCTCCGGCCGCGGCAGAAGGCGGAGCGGACGCTGTTTGGCGGCGGGCCAATGCGACAGTTGCGCGCCCGGCATGTCCGGTACAGGTGATTTCGACTGTCCTTCCGGCGCTGCCGCCGAACCGGACACAGCCGCGCGCTCGGGCATATGGCTGGGGAAGAGCGCCACCCGGCGCACATTGGCCAGCCCCAGCCGCCCACCCAGGCGGTCGATCAGGCGGGCCACCTCATTGTCGTCATCCTGCGGCGCGAAGAGCTCCCGTCCCTCGGCGGCGGTGGCGGAAGAAGCTGCGGCGGGAGATTTTGCTTCGAGCGCAAGCTGAGACGGCGCGAGCGGCTGGCATAAGCTTGCCGCAAGGGCCACGCTATCGAAACCGAAGCCGGCATCCAGCGCATCCAGCGGCTCGGCAAAGAGACGCATCAAATGAGACGGCTCGCGCGCCGGGGCACTGGTGCCGATCTCGATGCGCTCTACCTTGCCATCGCCGCGATAGAGGGTGAGCTCCAGCCGCCGCGCGCCCTTGGCGTCCGCCTCCAGCATGTCGGCCAATTCGCCCAGCAGGCGGTGCGCCGTCGCGGCGATGGCCTCGCGGCTGGCAATCGGCTCGGCGAAATCCTGCCGCACCCGGTGGGGCACGACGGGTCGGCGCGGCGATAGCGGCTCGTCCTCGCGCCCCAGCGCCTGATCCAAACGGCGCACCACGCCTTCGCCGAAGCGCCGCGCCAAGGCGCCACGCGGAATACCGTAGAGATCGCCGATGGCGCGGAAGCCGAGACGCTCCAGCCCCTCCGCCTCGACCGGCGCGAGCCTGAGGCCCTTGAGCGAAAGCTTGGCCAGGGCAGCGCGCGCCCGGCCCGGTGCAATCACGTGGCCATGCCTGGCACGCTCCCGTTTTGCCGCACCATAGTGCGCGACGGCCCAAGCCGCGCCGGGTGTATCGGCCAGTGCCGCGCGCGCGGCGAAGCCGAAACGTGCCAGGCGGCGCAGCATATCGTTCAACAAGGCCGCCTCGCCGCCGAACAGATGGGCGCAGCCGGTGATATCGAGCCACAACCCGTGACTGGCGCCGAGCACGGCATCCGGGCCGGCCGCATCCAGGGACACCCACGGCGTCCAGCGGCCGCACCAATCGCCGAGCGCCGCGAGCGCGACCATATCCTCACCGCCCTCGGCCGGCACGGCGCGCAGATCCGGCAGGCGCGCCCGGGCGTCGGCCAGCGGCAGGCCCGGCGCAATGCCCGCCGCCGCTTCTGCCGCCCGGTTCGCCGCCGCCACGCGCATCACGGAACCACCGCCGTCACGCCCACCCAGCGGGCCGCGTGCGGCAGCGGCGAAACCGCCATCGCAAACCGTGACCAGCGGTTCAGACCGCCAGGCCGGCTGCCGCCGGCTCAACCGGTCGGTCGCAAAGCGGGGCAGCCACAGTGAAATTACCCGTCTCATGATGCCATTCCACGAGCCATTCCCGGGACGCCGCGGCTCGGCAGCGGTGCAACTCGGCATGCCAGCGCAGCCGTCCCGGACCAAGCCAACGCTCAGCCGCCACGGCCGGTGCCAGGCCCGGAACCGGGCCGCTCGGCGCCGCGCGCACGCGCCAGCGGGAAAGTGCCGCGCTCGGTTCCTCGACGTTCTCCTCCGGCGGGACATTGATGCGTTGCCTGCCTTCCGGCAGGACGTTGCGTTGCCTGCCTTCCGGCAGGACGTTGCGTTGCCTGCCTTCCGGCAGGACACGCAACAGAAAACAGCCGACGCCGCTTTTCTCCGCCGCGAGTTGCAGGCGGCGGCTGGCGGTCAGCCCGACCGGCGCCTCTTCCACCTCGCCCACCACGGCCAGGAGGCGCGGGCAGGAAAGCCCCTCGCGCATGGCCCAAAGCACATCCCGCCCCCGCTTCGCACCGAGCAGGATCAGGCGCGACGGATCCAGGCCGAACGCGGCCAGGCCCGGCGCATAGATATCGCCGCTCTCATAGGACGCGCCGAGGCGCCGGCACCACAGCACCGCGCCCGGCGCACCGGCAGCGAGGCGGGCCAACAAGGCGCTGACAAAGCCGAATGCGGCCGCGTCGCGCACCGGGCCCGAGATTTCATGCAGCGCACCCGGCGCCAGGCCGCGCCAGGGCAAGACCTCGTCGATCTCCGGCGCGCCGAACGGCAGCGCGCCCGGCGGCGCGGCCCGCTTTCCCGCCATATCACCCCCGTAACCCGCCCGCTCCAGGGCATCGATGCGCCGGCGTAATTCGGCCATCTCAGCCAGCTTTGTCGGTTTGGCCGGCTCAGCCGGCGGGGCGGAAGCTCGTTGCGACGCGCCGGAAGCGGCGCCGGAGGGGGCTGCGCGAAGCATCAAAGACAGCCTTTCCTTGGCCCGGGCAAAGAAGTTGCCGGGCATGGGTTACATTAAATGTTCTCTTTTTGTTCTAGCAGAACGGAACGCCCTGTCAAGGCCACAAAACGGGCTCCGGTTGCAAAAACTCCAGGCTCGGCAAGAAAGAGGCGTCTGCCAGAAAACAGCTTGAAGAAGCGCAAATAAATGCGGCAGCCAAGATATGGCCAGGAAATAAAGAGAAGATAATGTCGCCAAATAGGGAGAAACCCCAGACGCGAGGCAAAAAGATATTCGTCAACGCAACAAATAATTAACGAATTGAATTTACT
>CAZUVO010000268.1:0-4134 GCA_964623955.1 uncultured Rhizobiaceae bacterium | reverse complement strand
TGCCGCCGGCGAAGAAACGCCCGCGGCGGTCGACCTTGCCGTCATTGAGGCGGGTACGCGGCTGATCGGCCTCGATTTCGGTGATCAGCTCGTATTGCCCCGTATCGAAATCGAAGAAATAAAAGCCGTCGGCAAGCGCCATCACCGCGTTGCCGTCCTTCCTGAGCGCCATGGCGCCGACATCCTTGTCGACGGTCCAATTCTCGACCTTGCCGGTCTTCGGGTCCATGCGCCACACGGCCGGCTTGTCGACCCGCCGTCCGGTACCATCGACCCAATAGAGGCGGCCTTCCTCGACATCCCAAACCGGGCCCTCGCCGAGATGGTTCTCGCACTCCAGCAGGCATTCGATTTTGACGCTCATCAAGTATCTCCCGAAAATTTTGCGTGATTTCTATCAGGAATCTCCGGTTGGGCAAGCCATTGTCTCGCGCGGGCGCGAAAGGTAAGAAAGAGCGTAACGAATCAAAAATTTGCCAGCCGAAGGAGAGCCACAATGGCCGCTACCGACAAGGTCATCATCAGTTGCGCCGTCACCGGGTCGGTCCATACGCCGACCATGTCGCCTTATCTGCCGTTGACGCCGGACGAGATCGCCAAGGACGCGGTCGCCGCGGCCGAAGCGGGCGCCGCCATCCTCCATTTGCATGCGCGCAACCCGGAAGACGGCAGCCCGACGCCGGATCCGGACGTGTATATGCAATTCCTGCCGCGCATTAAGCAGCAGAGCGATGCCGTGGTGAACATCACCACCGGCGGCGGTCTCGGCATGACGCTGGACGAACGCCTCGCCGGGCCGCTCCGCGCCAGTCCGGAAATGTGCTCGATGAATATGGGGTCGATGAATTTCGGCCTGTTCCCCATTTTGGACAAGATGAAAGAGTTCAAATATGACTGGGAGAAAAAGCACCTGGAGATGACGCGCGATTTCATTTTCAGAAATACATTCAAAGATATAGAGCAGTTATTTAAACGGTTGGGAGAGGACCACGGCACGCGCTTCGAGTTCGAATGCTACGATGTCGGCCATCTCTACAATCTGGCTCATTTCGTCGACCGCGGCATGATCAAGCCGCCTTTCTTCGTACAGACGATTTTCGGCATCCTCGGCGGCATCGGCGCCGAGCATAAGAACATGATGCATATGCGCGAGGTCGCCAACAGCCTGTTCGGCGACGATTATCAATGGTCGATCCTCGCCGCTGGCAAGCATCAATTGTCGTTCTGCACCATGGGCGCGATCATGGGCGGCAATGTCCGCGTCGGCCTGGAGGACAGCCTCTATGCCGGCAAGGGCAAACTGGCGAAATCCAATGCCGAGCAGGTCACTATCATCCGCTCGATCATGGAGCATCTGTCGCTGGAAATCGCCACACCGGCCGAGGCGCGCGAGATGCTGGCGCTCAAGGGCGGCGATATGGTGAAGTTCTAGGCGCCATCAGACGCTCCCAACACCGCCATGAAAGTTCTGGTTCTGCAGAGCCATTTGAGCTCGGGCCCGGCCTATTTGCATGAGCCGGGCGCGGGTTTCGGCGCCGAGTGGGACGCACGCATGCCCCATCTCGAGCCGGACGCCGTGCTGCCGGACGATGAAAGCGAACACGACGCGTTCCTCCTGTTGGGCGGCATCATGAATGCCGGCGATGTCGAGGAGTTTCCCTGGCTCGAACAATCGGCGGAGCTGGTGCGACGATTTACCGCAGCGGAAAAACCGGTTCTCGGCATCTGTTTGGGGTGCCAGATCATCGCACGCGCCTTCGGCGCCAGGACTTACGACTTGCCGGCCTCGGAGATCGGCTATATCGAGGCGCGCCTAACGCCCGAGGCGAAGCAGGACCCGTTGATGCGCCATGATTTCGCCGATCCCCTCTATCTCGCTGAGTTTCACAGCCAGACCTTCGACATCCCAGAGGACGCGGTGAAGCTGATCGATGGCCAGCCGAATTGTCCCAACCAGGCCTTTCGCATCGGCGCCGCGACCTACGCCTTTCAAGCTCATTTCGAGGTGACGCCGGCCTCGATGACCCAGTGGGTCGAGGGGTCCGACAAGCTGGTGGCGAAATTCGCACCGGACCTGCCGGAAACTCTGCCGCGCCTCCTCGAGCTCTATCATTATGGCGGCCATGATTTCTGCTGGAAGGTCGGCACCGCCTGGTTCTCTCTCATCGCCGCGCGCAAAGAGCGGGGCGAATGACGGCGCATATCGCTTGCTGTAAGATGTCCCGAGCGCAAATAGTTCAGGGGGAGTAGAGGAATGATCGTTCAATCCGTACCCGAAGGCGAGACATCGGACAAACGCTTCGTCATGAAACTGGCCGAGCATCTCGAGCTGGTCGGTCAATTCGCCGAGAATTTCGGCAATGACACATTCGCCGCACCCGAGCCGCGCGAGGAATTCCTTTATGTCTGCCGCTGGCACGACAAGGGCTGGCAGGATCTCGACGACAATCCGCCGCTCAATGGCGATACCGGCCTGCCGCACAATCTCGTCGAGACGCCGCTGCCGGTCATTCTTCTGACCAGCGCGCGCTCGCCGGAACATAATGAAGGCCACCACCCCTATTGCGGCCTGATCGACAGCATGCACATCTGGGGTCTCTATAACGGGCGCTACGGCATGTCGGACAAGGTGCTGATCAATATGATCCCCGACGAGCACCGCCTCCTGGCCGACACCATGCTCGACAATGAATATCAGCGCCAGCAGCGCCTCAAAGCCACCTTGCGCGAAAACCCGAAGACCGCCACCTGGGTCGAGGATGGGCCGCTCTTCGCCAATTACAAGGCGCTGCAATTCTTCGACACGCTGGCGCTCTATTTTAATTGCACCCACGCCGGCGGGCGCGGCGAATCCGTGTTCGAGCATGTGCCGATGAACGCCGAGAACGACACCAACGTCACCGTCAACCGCATCGACGATACGGTCTACAGCCTCGATCCCTATCCTTTCCGCGACGAGGGATTGGAGGTCTCCTACCAGGGCCGTTTTCTCGCGCCGGCGAGCGCGGGCGATAATCCCGACATGGAAGCCGTCATGCGCGATACGCCGCGCGAGCAGCAGGGCGCCACCCTGGTCGCGGCCTAAGCACATGAAAGCAGTTGTCATCCATCAGCATGGCGGGCCGGAAGAGCTCGTTTATGAAGATATCGACGCGCCGGAAATCGGGCCGAACGACGTCCTGATCAATCTCAAGGCGGTCGGCCTCAATCATTTCGATCTCGATGTCTGCGGCGGCATTTCCGGCTATCTCAGCCTCGACATGCCGCATATTCTCGGCTGCGAGGGCGCCGGTGAGATCGCCGAAGTGGGCAGCGCCGTCGAAGCTTTCCGCGTCGGCGACCGGGTGATGCCGTTCCTCACCACGTCATCGGGCCAGTGCCGCCACCGCATCTGCAATTGCGCGCTGGGCATGGACAATATCTGCCTCGATTTCGACAAGCTCGGCGTGACGTGCTGGGGCACCTATGCGGAATATGTCAAGGTGACCCAGCATAACCTCATCCGCATGCCCGACGATTTGTCGTACCTCGATGCTGCGGCGACTCAGGTCGCTTACGCCACGGCGTGGGAAATGGTGATCAAGAAGGCGCAAGTGCGCCAGGGCGAGGATGTGCTGATCAACGCCGCCGGCAGCGGCGTGGGGGGGGGGTCGGCTCGGCGGCGATCCAGGTATGCCGCCTCGCCGGGGCGCGCATCATCGCCACCGCCGGCTCGGACGAGAAGCTCGAACGCGCGCGCCAGATCGGCGCCGACGAGGTGATCAATTACAACAAGACCGAAAACATCGCCGATGCGGTGATGGAGATGACCGGCGGGCGCGGCGTCGATGTCTGCATCGAGATGGTCGGCGGCAAGATCCTGCAGCAGAGCCTCGCGGCGCTTTGCCTGGGTGGCCGCCTCACCACCTGCGGCGCTCATGCCGGCGAGAAGGTCGAGCTCGACATGATCGAGTTCTTCCGCAAAGAGATCACCATGTCGAGCAACCATTTCGCGCCGAAATCGACCAACACCGAGGTCCTCAGCCTGGTCGCCGAGGGCAAGCTCCGCCCGGTGATCGCCAAGACCTTTCCGCTCGCCGATATGCGCGCCGCGCACGAGCTTCTGGCCAGCCGGGTTTTCTACGGCAAGGTCGT
>CAZUVO010000267.1:0-4190 GCA_964623955.1 uncultured Rhizobiaceae bacterium | reverse complement strand
AGAACTTCCCCACCGTCGGTCTGATCGACGGCGTGTTCCGCGCCAATCTGGAAGAAACCGGCATGGGCTATGGGCTCGAGGTCGAGATGATCCGCACCGCTCACGCGCTCGATATGCTGACCACGCCCTATGTGTTCAGCGTGGCGGACGCCGAAGCCATGGCGGCGGCGGGGGCGGATCTCATCGTCTGCCATATGGGCCTGACGACAAGCGGCGCCATCGGCGCGAAGACCGCCAAATCCCTCGACGATTGCGTCGCCCTAATCGACGAATGGGGCAAAGCTGCCAAGGCGGTCAGGAGCGACGCCATCATGCTCTGCCATGGCGGCCCCATCGCCGAGCCGGAGGACGCGGAGTATGTCTTGCGCAACTGCTCGCATGTGAACGGCTTCTACGGCGCAAGCTCGATGGAACGCCTGCCGACGGAAACCGCGCTCACCGAGCAAACCAAGAAGTTCAAAAATCTGAGCTTCTGATAGGCCGGGGCTAGAGCGCCTCTTCTTCCACGTCGATGGTGAAGCGGCGCTTGCGCAGCTCGGCAACATAATCCTCGACGTCGAAAAACTCCTCCGGCGCCCACACGCCCGGGCGTGGCGCCCCGGCCAGCATCAACTGCACCGCGATGGAGGCGTTCATCGAGGTCGCCGCGTCGTGATAGCCGTCATAGAACGGATCGGGGTCGGCCGTGACGCGGACGATGACCCGCACCCCTTCGCCGCCGCGCGTTCCCTCGCCGATGGCGAGATGGATTTCATGATTGTCCTGCGCCGGGATATCGCCCTCGCGCTTCGCCATATTGCGCCGGATCACCGCGTCGAGAAATTCCGAAGGCTTGAGGCTCACGCCGCCGATCTCCAGCGGATCGGCGAAATCGCCAAACCCCGCCTTGACCAGCCCGACCCAGGCCTCGTGCTCGCGATGCGGCAGATGCAGCTTCCAGGTAAATTCGCGGATGCCCTTTTCGGCGATGCCCTCGGCGAAGGGCACGGTAAGCGGCTCGGAATGCTGCGAATAGATGAATTCCGTCTCGCCCCAGGGCGGCGGCAAGTGCAAAGTCTCATGGCCCGTTTGCGGCGGCACTTCGCGCAGCGCGCCATCGAGAAACTGCTTGCTCGGATTGGCATATTCGCCGAGCACGGTCTCGACATTATAGGGTGGCACGAGGACGGGATTTTCCGAACCGGTAAGCTCCGCCGCCCAATAGAGATTGATCTTGTCGATTGTCTCCAGCCGGTCGGCGGCCGCGCGGCAAATCACGTTCGACATGCCGGGATCGGCGCCGAGACCGAGGACCGCCATGGTCCCGGCCTTCCGCCAGCTTTCATGCTCGGCCTTTTGCCGCACCGTATAGATGCCCATGCCGCCGAGATCGGCGTAAGCCACGCCCGCCGCAAGGCAGGCATCGAAGATCGTCATCTGGTGGCCGGCGAAGGTCGGCACCGCGTTGAGACAGAGATCGTGGCCTTTCAGCGCCTCCGCCAAGGCGCTGGGATCGGACACGTCCAACGCCAGCGGACTGACACGCTCCGAATCATATTCGGCAATCGCCGCGCCGACACGTTCAAGGGAAACATCGGCGGCGGTGATTTCATGGCCACCGCCCGACAGCGGCGACATAAGGTCGCGCACAATGCCTGCGCCCATCGCGCCGGCGGCGCCGAGAATGAGGATATACTTATGCGGCTGATTCATACCAAACCGAAACGGCCGCCTGGCGATCAGGGATCGTCGGGATCTTCATCCGTGTAGGGATCGTCGGGATCGGCCCAGGCCTGGCCGGCGAACGGAACGGTCGCGCTCACGGCGAACGCCAAAGCCAGAGCCGCCAATAAAATACGCCAATGCAGCATGTTCATCACTCCTCGGATGCGAGCTCCAATATTACGAATTGACTATAATATCCGCCGGTTAACAATAGTGTAATCATGGTCACAGTTCGGCGAACGGCTGCAATTCTCGCGCTATTTGCGCTCATAATGGGTTTCCTGCGCGCCGCGGATGCGGTTGCCGCCGGGCTGAGCGAAGCGCCGGTGCTGCGTATCGAAACCGGCATGCACACCGCGAAGATCGGCCGTATCGCCGTTCATCCCGGCCTCGATCTGCTCGCCTCGGCGTCTTACGACAAGACGGTGCGGCTGTGGTCGCTCGGCGAAGGCCGGCTGATCCGCACGCTGCGCGTGCCCATCGGCGCCGAGCGCGAAGGTGCGCTCTATGGCGTCGCCATTTCGCCGGATGGGCGCATGATCGCCACGGCGGGATGGACCGGCGAATGGGACGATCCGGTTTGGAGCCTCTATCTGTTCGATATCGCGAGCGGCGAGATGATCCGCCGCATTGCCGACCTGCCCCATCGCGGCCTCCATCTCGCCTTCTCGCCGGACGGCCGCCACCTCGCCGTCACAATCAAGAACGGCCATGGCTTCCGCGTCTATCGCATCTCAGATTTCACTCTCGCCGCCGCGCGCCCCGTTGTGCATCCCGGCGGCCTGCCGGCAGGCGATGCGAATGACGTGACGGATGCCAATTGCCGGGGCGGCGTCGCCTATCTCGATACGGACAATCCCGAAGGCGTCTCCGCGCCGAGCTCGGGCTGGGTCGAGTTCGACGCCCAGGGGCGGCTCGTCACCGTGTCGCTCGACGGCTCGATCCGCCTGTTCGATGCCGAATACAACCTCCTGCGCGCCCGCCGCCTGCCGGGCGGAGATTGGCCGACCTCGGCGAGCTTCTCGCCCGACGGCACGCTCATCGCCATCGGCTATTCCGAACATCAGCGCGTCGACGTGCTGTCGGCGGAGGATCTGTCGCTGCAATTCTGCCCGGACATGACGGGCATCGATAATGGCGATATGTGGCGCACCGCCTGGTCGGCGGATGGCCGCTATCTCTATGCCGGCGGCGAGTATGAGCGCGATGGCAAACATCCGGTGCGGCGCTGGGACGCGGGCGGGCGGGGCATTGCCAAAGACGTTGCCGCCGCGTCGGCGCAAAGCGTCACCTATCTCGCGCCGCGCGCCGAGGGCGGGGTTTATTTCGCCGGCTCGGAGCCGGCGCTCGGCGCCATCGACGAACATCACATCAAACTGTTCGAGTGGCGCTCGCCGATCGCCGATTTCCGCGACATGGGCCGTGCGTTCAGGATCTCCGCCGACGGCTCGGAGGTCTATTTCCGCACGGCGCGGGACGGTGGCGCGGTGGCGCATTTCGCGCTCGCGACCCGCGCCCTCACCCTCGATGCGCCGCCGCCGGGCGCGGAATTCACCCCTCCCCGGTTGGACTCCCCGGCCATGGCGGTCGCGGATTGGAAAGGCGGCTACGCGCCCACCTTGAACGGCGCGCCGCTCGCCCTGTTTCCTTATGAACGGACGGAAAGTTACGCCGTCGTCCCGGACGACAGCGGTATCGTGCTCGGCACCCGATGGCGGGTGATCCGTTATGGCGCGAGCGGCGATGTCTTATGGGGCTTTCAGGCGCCGGGAGAGACCTGGGCGCTCAATATCACACCGGACGGCAGGCTCGCGGTGGCCGCCTTCGGCGACGGCTCGATCCGCTGGTACCGCATGGAGGATGGCGGCGAATTGCTCGCTTTCTTCCCGCACCGGGACGGCGCGCGCTGGGTCGCCTGGACGCCCACAGGCCATTATCTCGCCTCGCCGGGCGGCGATTCCCTGATCGGCTGGCATGTCAATCGCGGCTCCGAGAAATCCGCCGATTTCTACGCGGTCGGACGCTTTCGCGATGTCTATTACCGCCCGGATATCGTGCGCCGCGCGCTCGATGCCGAGACCGTTGCCGCGCCCGGCGATATCGCGGAATTGCTGCCGCCGACCGTCGCCTCCCTGGTGCATACCGGTGGCGGCGAGGTGTCCCGCCCGCGCGTGACCCTGGAGATCTCCGTCCGCGCCGCGCCCGGCGATACGCTCCGCGCGGTTCAGGTGCGCGCCGATGGCCGGCCGATCGCCCAGCTCGAAGGCGACCTCGCCGATCTCGCCGACGGTGCTGCCTTCGAAATCCCGGTAACCGTGCCGCGCCATAACAGCGAGATCAGTGTGGTCGCCGAAGGCACGCGCGGCACGGTGAGCGAAGCGGCGCGGCTCGCGCTCCGCTGGGCAGGCGACGGCGGAGAGAAGCGCCCCGATCTCTATCTCCTCGCCGCCGGTGTCAGCGAGTACGCGGCCGAGGCGCTGCGTCTC
>CAZUVO010000266.1:0-4325 GCA_964623955.1 uncultured Rhizobiaceae bacterium | reverse complement strand
GCCGGCGCCATGGCGCCGGTGACCGTCGCCGGCGCGGTGACCCAATCGATCGCCGAGGCGCTCGCCGCCATCGCGCTGATTCAGGTGATTTCGCCGGGCTGCCCGGTGGCGTTCGGCAGCTTCACCTCGAATGTCGATATGAAATCCGGTGCGCCGGCCTTCGGCACACCGGAATATATGCGCGCGACGCAGATCTCCGGCCAGATGGCGCGCCATTACGGCCTGCCGCTCAGAGCCTCCAACGCCTGCGCCGCCAATTGCCCGGACGCGCAAGCCGCGTGGGAGAGCGCCTTTTCGCTCTGGGCATCGGTCTCGGCGGGAGTGAATATGGTTTATCACGCCGCCGGCTGGCTCGAAGGCGGGCTCTCGGCGTCTTACGAAAAATTCGTCATGGATTGCGAGACCGTGCAGCAGATGATCGCCTATATGCAACCGGTCGGCAGTTCGGAGGCGGATATCGCCGTCGATGCGATCAAGGAGGTCGGCCCGAACGGCCATTTCTTCGGCGCCCAGCACACCCAGGAGCGTTACGAAACCGCCTTTTACGACCCGTTCCTTTCCGATTGGTCGAATTTCGAAAGCTGGCAGGAGGCGGGGTCGGTGCAGACGCCCGAGCGCGCCAACGCAATCTGGAAAAAAATCCTCGCCGAGTTCGAGCCGCCGCCGCTCGACGCGGCGATCGCCGAGGAGCTCGCCGCCTTTGTCGCCAGGCGCAAGGAAGAAGGCGGCGCGCCGACGGATTTCTAGTCACCAAGAAGAAACGGAACAAATATGTCCTTGCAAATTATCGGCGTCGGCTTCGGCCGCACCGGCACAAATTCCGCCCAGACAGCGCTCATCCAATTGGGTTTTCCCTGCTACCACATGTATGAGGTGATCGGGAACAAAGAGAATAAGGGCCATCGCGATTTTTGGCGCAAGGTCGCCGTTGAGCCCGCCGGCAAGCAACATGACTGGCAGCGCGTGTTCGCCAACTATAGGGCGACGGTGGACAATCCCGGCTGCTGCGTGTGGCGTGAACTGATGGCGGCCTATCCCGACGCCAAGGTGCTGCTGACGCTCCATCCGGGCGGCGCGGAGGCCTGGTACAAGAGCACCATGGAGACGATCTATTTCACCGAGCTCATGTGGCAGTTCAAACTGCTGAAGCTGACCACGCCGTTTGGGCGCAAGCTCGGCGACATGACCCGCAAGCTGATCTGGCAGCGCTCGCACAAGGGCAGCATGGCGAACCGCGAGGCGGCCATCGCGCGCTACGAAGAGCACACCGCCGAGGTCAAAGCCGCAGTGCCGGCGGACAAGCTGCTGGTCTATTCCGTCGATCAGGGCTGGGGCCCGCTGTGCGAGTTCCTCGGTGTTGCGCTGCCGGATGGCGAGTTTCCCAACGTCAACGACCGCGCCGCGTTCCAAAAGACCATCGCCAATCTCACCAAGGGCGCCTACGGCATTCTCGCCATAGGCGCCCTGGCGTTGGCCGCAATCATTTACGGCATCGTCAGCATCTAACCGGCTTTAGGCAGAGGCAGCGCGACGTAACGCTCCGCGCCGCCCCGGTTCATCAGAAACAGCACCGCTTGGCGCTTGTTCTGTTCGGCCAGGCGGACCCCGGCGGCGACGTCGCCCGGCGCCGCTACCGCATCGTTGCCGACGGAGACGATGACATCGCCGATGCGCAAGCCCTTGGCCGAGGCGACACCCGAGCGGGAGAGGTCAGTGACGACGACGCCCGCCACATCCTCGCCGATGCCGAAGTTGCGCCGCGCCGCAGCGTCGAGAGAAGAGAGCCGGACGCCCAGTTCCTCGAGCACATCGCTCTCCGTGGCATCGCTCTCGCGCGGCTGGGCGGCGACCTCCGGCTCGGCCGGTTTGCCGACCACCGCCTCGATGGTCACCCTGCGCCCGTCGCGCCACAGCGAGAGCCGCGCCGTCGCGCCGATATCGAGCCTGGCGATGGCGCGGGTAAGATCGCGCAGTTTCTTCACCGGCTCGTCATTGACCGCGACAATGACATCGCCTTGCGCGATGCCGGCGGCGGCGGCCGGGCTGGCGGCCATCACTTCCGAGACGATGGCGCCCTCGGCCTCGCCGATGCCGAGGCTCGCCGCCATATCCTCGCTCACCTGTTGAATCGCGACGCCGAGCCAGGCGCGCTCGACCTTGCCATCGTCGCGGAGATCGGCGGTGATGTCTTCGGCGAGCGACGCGGGAATGGCGAAGCCGATGCCGACATTGCCGCCGCTCGGCGAGAAGATCGCCGTATTGACGCCGATCACCTCGCCCTTGGCGTTGAACAGCGGCCCGCCGGAATTGCCCGGATTGATCGGCGCGTCGATTTGCAGAAACGCGTCATAGGGGCCGGCGCCGATGCCGCGCCCCTTGGCGGAAATAATGCCCATGGTCGCGCTGTGGCCGAGGCCGAAGGGATTGCCCAGTGCCACCACCGGGCTGCCCACCCGCATCGCTGAGGAATCGCCGAAGGCCAGCGCCGGCAGCGGCCTGTCCGCTTCGATCTTGAGGAGCGCGAGATCGCTTTTGGCATCGCCGCCGATTATGGTTGCGGCGAGGCGCGTGCCGTCCATTAGGATGACGAAAATTTCCTCGCCGCCGTCGATGACATGGCTGTTGGTCACCACATAACCCGCCCCGTCGACGATGAATCCGGAACCGAACGATTTGTTGCCGTGCGGCCGCGGCATTTGGTGCGGTCCACGCCGGTGCTGCGGCATCGCCTGATGATGCTCCCGATCGCCCGAGATTAGGCGCATCGGGCGGCTCACCTCGATGCTCACCACCGCCGGGCTGACCGCCTCGATGACATCGGCGAAATTGACCGTTTGGTATGCCGTGATGTGCGGCTCGGCCAAGGGCGCTTCGGCCCTGAGAATATTGCCGCCGGCCGCGGCCATAAGGGCGAGTGCGGCGACAGCGCCGAGCAATAGGTGTTTGCGCGATTTTGCCATGACAAGAATCCTCTTTGCTTGAGTTGCTTCGAGGATTTTGAACGGATGCGGCTAACGCCAATCTGTCCGGCGCATTAAAGTTTTGTAATGTGGCGGCTCAGAATGTCAGGCGGACGGCGAGGCCGCCGAGATCGCTCTCGGCGAGCTCTAACTCCGCGCCATGCAGCTTGGCGACGCCGGCGGCCAGGCTGAGGCCGAGGCCGCTGCCCGGCGTGCTTCGGCTTTCGTCGAGGCGGACGAAACGATCGAGCACGCGCCCGCGCGCCGCCGCCGGAATGCCGGGGCCGGTATCCGAGATAACCAGCCGCAGGGGATCGCCGCCGAGCGCGATGCCGATCCGCCCGCCCTCCGGCGTGAATTTGACCGCATTGTCGAGAACATTGCCGACCGCCTGGCTGAGAAATTGGCCATGGCCGGTGAGGCGGCAATTGTCTTCAATATTCTCCTCAACGCTGAGACTCTTTTGTTCCGCCAGCGGGCGATAGAACTCGATCATGTCGCGCACCAGGCGGCTGAGATCGACCTGCGCCATCGCGGTCTTGCCCTCTCCCGCCTCGGCGCGGGCGATGGCGATCAGCGCTTCGAAGGTCGCCAGCACGCCGTCCGCCTCGTCGATCGCGCCCTTCATGGCGTCGCGCGCCGCCGCGCCGTCCTCGCCGCCCTGCTGCAGGGCAAGCTCGAGATTGGCTTTCAGGCGGGTGAGCGGATGTTTGAGGTCGTGGGTCACGCTGTCGGTCACGGCGCGCATGCCGGTGAGGAGATTTTCGATCTCGTCGAGCATATGGTTGAGCGTCGCGGAGAGGCGGTCGAACTCGTCGCCGCTGCCGCTCAGCGGCATGCGCCGGGTGAGATCGCCCTCGATGATCTCCCGGCTCGTCGCCGCGACACCCTCGACCCGGCGCAGCATCCGCCGGCTCATGAAATAGCCGCCGGCGATGCCGAGCGCGATGGTGACCGCGAGCGCCCAGCCGAGCGATTGCGCCATGGCGCTCTGAAATTCGCCCCGCGCGCGGATGTCGCGGCCGACCAGAAGGCGGAAATTGCCGCGTAGCAAAAACGTCCGGGCGCGGAACTCGCGGCGATCGTAATCCTTCGCCGCGTCGAGCGCCGAGACATAGAGCCAATCGCCCTCGCGCCGCGCTTGCGCTGGCCAGGCGCGCAAATTTCCGGCGAGCGGCCGCCCCGCCGCATCGGCCAGCAGATAGACATTGTCGCCGTCGCCCGGCGGTCGGCTGCGCTCGGCGATGATAGTCTGCAAGCGGGCCAGGCCCTGGGTCCGGTATTGCTCCGACAGGCCCTTGATCTCCGCTTCGATGGCGGCGTTGGTCTGGGAATCGATGATCTCGATACTGGTCCAATAGATGA